>CAYGEN010000011.1:12553-19755 GCA_964348955.1 uncultured Candidatus Saccharibacteria bacterium
CCTCTACCGGTACCATGCCGCACACCTTGCAGTGGATAATGGGAATTGGCTCGCCCCAGTAGCGCTGGCGCGAAAAGACCCAGTCGCGGAGGCGATAGGTGGTCTTCATTTCTGCGCCAACCGAGTCAGTGATTTTCTTTTTCGCTTCGTCGCTTGAAAGGCCGTTAAAATCTTGCGAGTTTATGAGTATCCCGGCACCGGTATAGACATCACTGCCGGAAATAATCCTCTGCCAGAGAACATCAAATTCGGCATGCTGTAACTTTGCCGCCACAACTTCTTCCGGCGAGAGCCACAAAATGTCATACTGCGACGCTTCCTCTGCGGCAACCGCTTCCCGAGAATCATCTATGAGTTCAAAAAGTACCGCTTGGGCATGGGTTTTGCGATTTACCCCTTTATGCGCCGCAAAAAAATGCGCTTCGGTAATGCTACCCAAGAGCCGCACGAATCGCAGATTGGTATAGCCCGTTTCTTCTCTAATTTCGCGCCGTGCGGCCAGAATGGCATCTTCGTCCTCCTCAATCCCGCCGGTAATGAATGTCGTCCACGGCTGTTCTTTCCATTTGAGTACGCCATATACGTTTCTTATAGGGTCGTGCACTACCGCTATAACAATGGTGCGAAAGGTGTCTTCTTTCCCCGCTTGGGGCGGGTTTCTGATGTCAACGACGCTAGGCGTAATGACGTGCCGAATCGGGAGGTCATATTTTTTGGCAAACGCATAATCGCGCTCATCGTGCGCCGGCACTGCCATGATGGCGCCCGTGCCGTAATGCAGGAGTACATAATCCGCGACAAATATCGGAATTTCTTCTTTGGTCGCCGGATTAATTGCCGTCACTCCCTCCAACTTCACTCCCGTTTTTTCCTTCCCCTCCGCCGTGCGCTCAATATCCGTCTTTTGTTTCGCGTTATGTATATATTCCTGTATTTCTGATTTGTTTCGGATTTCAGAATTTGGATTTTTGATTTCTTGTTCTATCCACGCATATTCAGGAGACAGAACAAGATAGGTCGCCCCAAAGAGCGTGTCTGGCCGCGTCGTAAACACTTTAATTGCTAATTCCTTATTCGTCGTTTCAAATGTTATTTCTGCTCCTTCGCTTCTGCCTATCCAATTTCTCTGCTGAATCTTTATGCGCTCCAAATAATCCACCGAGTCCAAATCACGGTCTAACCGATCGGCATACTTTGTAATCGCAAGCATCCATTGTTCACGTTCGCGCTTCTCCACCGGCGTGCGGCAACGCTCGCATTTCCCGTCCACCACTTCCTCATTCGCAAGTCCGATTTTATCCTTCGGACACCAATTGATGGGCATCCGCGCCTTGTAGGCAAGGTCGTGTTTATACAACTGCAAAAATATCCACTGAGTCCACTTGTAGTAGCCCGGGTCAGTGGTGTTTATTTCCCGCTGCCAATCAAAAGAAAAGCCCATTGCTTTAAGCTGGCGGCGAAAGATGTTTGTATTTTGCCGCGTCGCCGCTTGCGGCTGAACGCCGGTTTTCAGCGCATAGTTTTCGGTTGGCAAGCCAAAGGCATCCCATCCTATCGGGTAGAGCACATTGAAACCCTCGGCGCGGCGCTTGCGCGCGAGAACATCAAGCGCCGTGTAACTCCTGATATGTCCGGTATGAAGCCCCTCGCCCGAAGGATAGGGAAATTCAACGAGGATGTACTGTTTGGGCTTTTGCGTATCGTCAGCCGCCGCATTCGGCTGTTCATTCTCCCATCGCTCCTGCCACTTTTTCTCTATTTTCTTGTGGTCATACATCGCCATTCCTTCGCTGTTGTAATTCGTAATTACTCTTTCGCAAGGCTAGTTTTTAATTTTTAAACACTGGATAACGGTCGGGGTCAATGGTGCGGTTAAAGCATACGCGCCCCGCATCATGCGCCCACGAATCAAATGTGGAACCGCCCTTCACCGGAATTGACATGCCGGGTTCAACCGGAGTCGCCGTACGCGCATAAATATCATTGTTCACTCCTGTCGTTGCAAAAGTTGCGCAAAGCTCAAACTGAAGCGGCGCCGATGCGCCATACTCGTATGAGGCGCCCGTCTGCGGGTCGCTCGGTACTCGGAATCCGCTTATTGGGTCTTCAATTTCAGTAAGTACCGTCGGCAATTTCTGCTTCTGCTGCCAGTAGTTCACAATCTGCCATTGAATCGTTTGGAGGTTGTTTACCCGATGGCTATCAAAGCGCATGAGACGCGCCTCCTGCGGAGTACCGACGACAACGAAGCCCGCAATAATAGCAACGGCAACAGTCGCCGCGACGCCCCATCCAACCATCTGCACTTTTGACGGATTCGCGCGCCAATAGCCGCGCAAGTCTGCAAGAAAATGTAAGAGACCGGCGCCTGCGATAAGGAATACTACCAGGATTTTGAATACAAACCCGGTGGTAAGTTCCTGTCCGCTTAAAAAATGTTGGAGGAGCACGATGAGGTCAATGATGACCGTTGCACCGGCAACAAAAATAGTAAGAAAGAGCGCCCAACGGCGAACCCAAATCTCCTGCCGCGATTCGTCACGCTGTATGGTGAGGCGTATGATGCGCATGAGGAGCAGAAAGGCCGGCACAAGCACGATAAGCGATGCCATTTGATACGGCATGCCGCTTGCGTACGGGTCAACGCGGTAGGTGTCAAGCGGATTCGGATACGCATAATCAATGTAGCTAAAGAGAAGCGCGATGAGTGAAAACACGCTCGCGTAGAGCGTAACCATCGCTCCCGCCCAAAGGAAAAAATCTTTCGGGGTTATTTTTGCTTTTTGTGGCTCCATAATCCTTGATTGAAATTACTGATAAATGCTTTGCAATAGTGAAAATAATACCATGCATTCCGCTTTGTGGAAACTATATTCTAAATTCTATGACGTCGCCGTCCTCAACGACGTACTCCTTTCCTTCGGTGCGCACCAGTCCCTTCTCCCGTGCAAGTGCGTATGAGCCGGCTTCAAGCAATTTTTCGCAGGCAACTACTTCTGCGCGAATAAATTTATCGCGAAAATCAGTGTGGATTGCCGCGCCGGCTTCCTTTGCAGTGGAACCGTGGGGTATCGTCCAGCCGCGCGTCTCGTCTTCTCCGGTCGTGAAAAAGGTAATGAGGTTAAGAAGTTCATAGCCGGAGCGGATAAGCGAATCAATGCCGCTCTCAAGCACGCCGAATTCGCGGCGAAACTGCACCTGTTCGTCGCGGTGAACATCGCGCAGCTCCATTTCCACCCCCGCATCAGTCGTCACAAAACGCGCTCCCGATTCTTCAAAAAATGCTCGTAATTTTTCGTATCGTTCGTCGCCGGATTCATCAACATTCAGCGCGCCGTTTTTTTTATTGAGCACATAGAGAATCGGCTTCATCGTAAGGAGATGCAACCCTTTCACTGATTCACGCTCTTCGGAGGCGATGTCAGCCATTTGAGCAAGCCGCCCCTCGGTGAGTTCTCTATGAATTTTTTTAAGAAGCGCGGCTTGCGCAACCGCTTCCTTATCGCCTCGCTTGGCGTCTCGCTCGTTCGTGGCGAGTCGCTTTTCTACCGTTTGCAAATCAGCGAGTGCCAACTCCAGATTAATGATGCCGATATCACGCAGGGGCTCAACCGTGCCCTCCACATGGACGACATCGGCGTCGTCAAACATCCGAACCACTTCGGCAATCGCGTCCACTTCGCGGATATGCGAGAGAAAGGCATTACCGAGCCCCTCGCCTTCTGCGGCGCCCTTCACCAACCCCGCAATATCCACAAACTCAACAACCGCCGGAATGGTTTTCGCTGAATGACTGAAGGCGGTGAGCCGCTCCAGCCGCGAGTCCGGCACCGGCACAATGCCAACCGAAGGGTCAATGGTGCAAAAAGGGTAGTTTTCCGCCGGCACCGATTTATTAGTGAGCGCATTAAAAAGCGTGGACTTCCCCACGTTTGGTAACCCAACTATACCTATTGAGAGTGACATTAAGAGACGATAACCGAAACGATACGCCTATGCAAGCGAGGCGAGTTTCGGCTACTTAACAAGCATGCCACGCAGGGACTTGCTTGAATAGTAAAGCGCAAAGAAAAAGACGAGTGCGAGAAGTTGTTGAGCGAGAAAGATGATGTTCCCCACGGGAACACCCGAGCGATAACTCTCAACCGCAAAGTATTCAAACACCGCGAGTCCGAGTGCCGATACAACGGTATCCACGACGACAATCCAAAACTGCTTCGGATTGGTAATGCCGGCAAAAATCGCCACAAACAGCACGGCAAGGGTGATGGCGAGAGGGCTAAATGGCAAGAGCTCCGGATGCGAGGGACTCAAACCGAGAAGTATCCCGCCGGCAACCATAAAAAGAATGCGAACCGTGTCGCCGTAGTAGTGCCGAGGCATTCGCTTCGCCTCTTGCATCTGTGGTTTAAAATCAAGCGGGTCCATAGTTGCCTTTAGTGTAGCACCGGAACGCAATATACACATCTTGAGGTGTGCATTCTTGTGGGGTTATTGGGGGCAATATTGGGGACAGGCACCATTCTTTTGCAATATTGGGGACAGGCACCATTCTTTTGTAATTTACGTGTCATAATATTTTCTCTTTTCGACGCCCGGGGGCGTGCAGTGTCGATTCAAGATTATACGCCTTCACCATAGTCTTTACCCAGTTGTCTCTTCCGTACGGGATTCCTTTGTTTACGGCGCGGCGCATGTTTAGAAGATCATCCTCTGTATCGAACGTGTTAACCCAGAGAGCGTAATCATCCGGAAGTGGAAACGATCTTGTGTCTAAGAGTTTCCGTTGTTTTGAGGTACCATGTGTTCGTCTCCATGCGCTCCCCCATTGCCACGCTTCACATGATTGTACCAGACATGCGCGAACAGGATTGCGCTCGACATACTTGAGTAACGTAAAAAGATAGTTCTCCGATTCAACAAGAAATGATTTGTATCGTCCTTGGTATAGCGGACCGAAACCGGTCGTGTCGCTTTTGGTATGCACTTTTCTGGTGTGCATATTTGTGAGCCGGTGCATGAAAAGACTGAGGTCGCCGTCTACTCTTGGGTAGAGCACAAGGTGCCAATGATTTGGCATGATGGTATATCCGAGAACACGCATCCCCGTAAGATCTACGGTATCCTCGAGTAGCGTCTCAAATAGCTGATAGTCTTCCGGTACAGAGAAAATCTGTAGTCGCGCGACCGCGCGATTAATCACATGATATATTTCTTCTCCGACATCAACACGAGCACATCGTGGCATGCTCATTACTATACCACATATTTAATAAAGTAATGGTGCCTGTCCCCATTCCCCATCATTCCCCTGTAAATTTTGCCCGTCTTCGGATTTTTGATGGGGTAAGTAAGATTAGGTCTTATATTAGGAGCGTCAAATGGGTCTGCCGTCCAAGGCCCGCGAGGGTCTTTGTCGTGGTTCGCAAACTTTTCCTTTTGTGTTTGAAGTTTAAATCTTAATCCTTTTTTTACAATTTCTCGTAATACATCAATATCTTTGGCGTATAACAAGGTATGGTTGTGATTTAGAGAAACAATAGCGTCGCTTGATACAGACTTTCTTGAGTTCCAAATAACATCAATAATGAAATTCCTTTCGTCAAAAATCTCATCGCAGAGAAGTTTTAATTGAGCAAATTCGTTATCATCAATACTAATAAAAATAGTCCCTGATTTTTTGAGTAAATTCTTTGCTAACTTCAAACGCTTTTCCATAAAGGCAAGCCATTTGCTATGCCGGAATGGGTCATCGCGTTTTACATAATCGCTTTTGATTTTGTCGTTATAAATAAAATCATCGTTTCCGGTGTTATAAGGCGGGTCAATATAAATAAGGTCAACTGCTTCTTGATGTGTGAAGTTTAAAACGGCGAGAGAGTGATAATTGTCGCCTTGAATTAGTAAATTTACTGGCGCGCCTTTAGTTGTTTTAATTTCTTTACCCTTAACTTCTCTCAAAACTGGAAATGGCTTACCCGCCATTTCGTTTGGAAACATCTCGTTTGGCGTGCGTGCGTCAG
Source organism: uncultured Candidatus Saccharibacteria bacterium (assembly GCA_964348955.1). Taxonomy (GTDB): domain Bacteria; phylum Patescibacteriota; class Minisyncoccia; order Phycocordibacterales; family 2-01-FULL-51-21; genus 2-01-FULL-51-21. Next base: position 18,577 of record CAYGEN010000011.1, read on the forward strand.
GATTGATGAGTATATCAATCTTTTCTTCCGGTAAATCCCTATGCCAAACAAGGCCGTACTTTGTCTCCTTGATACGGCGGAGTTCCTTTATCAGTTCCTCTTTTGACCAGTCATCGTAATTGATTTTTCTTGCCATAATTATTTACGAATTAGTTATATTTCCGTGGGCTTTCTGAATCGCTTCGCGGGCTTTTTGGGCTTTCTCGGCTCTTTCTTTTTTAATAATTTTCTCGTCAAGAATTTGCTCAATCCCGATTTTCACTGTCTCAAAATATTTCAAACACTCATCTTCGCTTAAATCGTGAATACCCTTACTCAAAATCGCATACAAACTACGATTCTCTACAAGAAACTCTGGTAGATAATCTTCTACCATTTTTATCTTTTCATCCATCCTCGCTTTAAGATATTCATCGTTCGTAAATTCTTTATTCTCTGCTTGTGCCTTTGTATGCGCTTCTTCAATAAGATTTTCAAAAACGCGCCGTAAATATACGAACGAGCCAATGCCTACGCCGTGAGCGGCAATACCAATGCCTCTTGTAAATTCTTTATATTGATTTTCTCCAAGTATTTTTCTATATTTTTCGGCTTGGGGAATTTGAAAATCGGCTACAGAGGGGAATTGCCCTATTTTTGTAAAGAATTTATCCGCTTTGAAATAATAAGAATGGTAAGCGTGAGAATTATTACGAGTACACTGATATTCAATTTCAATCAATCCATTATGCCTCGTAGTCCAAGGAGGCGTAGAAACATTGTCGGATAAGTAGTCGTATGCTTTGAACACGCCTTCCTTATCACACCAAATACAATAGGCGTCTATCGTTCCCCGATTAGTCAAATTTTCGTATATTCTTTCCGCAGTCATCCCAATGGATAAATCAAAGTTATGATAAGGGGGCATTTCAAGATGAAATGCCTTTGGTGATTTCAAGTAGGGGTCGGGTTGGTATCCTAAATTTGTCATAATTTTATTTCATTAAATCGTCAATGCTAATGTCCAACGCCTTGGCGATTTTCTGGACTGTTTCAATCGTCGGGTTAGGTTTATCATCAAGCTCCATTTTGACGATGGTTTGAAGCGAAACATCGGCAAGTTTAGAGAGCTTGTCTTGTGAGATTTCTTTTGCCTGACGGAGGCGTTTGATGTTTTTACCTATTATGGACATATTATAC
>CAYGEN010000012.1:0-17916 GCA_964348955.1 uncultured Candidatus Saccharibacteria bacterium
CAGGCATTGACGTGTACGCACCGGACAGCTTCTACAAATGACCCCTCCCCGCGCGGAGCGCAGGAAGGGGCGGACGGCTCTTCACCGACGAGAGTCATGCTCTGACCGGACATGCCTTGGCTCTGCAGGCAGAAACGCGTTGCGCAAGGAGAATGCGAGCGTAAAACCAAAAAAAAGCAGCAGTATATAGAGACTCATAATCTCGCCGTAGGAGAACGGCAGAGATCTGAATGCGCCGAGAACTATTGCAGAGCACCACGAAATAAACGAGAGGACGCCGCTCCAGAGGAGGGGGGTACGGTGCCGACGGAACTCGTCGGAAGAGAGCAGGTGTGCGCCGACATGGCGTTTCAAGCGCGGGATGTGGCTGAAGTGGAGGAGGAATCCATTTGCAATAATGACGCCGACGATGGTCATTTTGGCGAGAAATTTCGTTGAGGCAAGATACTTTTCCGTGTCAAGAAGAAACATTCCCGCTCCGGAAAATAGAAGAAGCGCGAGCCCCACGGTAACAAACCAGCTCGCCGTCATCAAAATATTCATTTCTGTTTTGGAAATAACAAAATCACGCATCGCTTTGAAAAAGAGTGCGTCGGATAGGAACGCGCCGCCCGCGCCGAATGCAATCCCGAAGAGATGGGTAATAAGGAGAAGCGTCTTTATGTCGGCGAATGAAAAGAATGAAGAATCCATATTTACGAGAGGTATAACTTGAACAAAGCGCGTATGTTCGGTGCCGTCATGGGTATGGTAATGAAGCTGGCTTTGTGTTCTACCTGTGGTCGGCTAGTGGATTCGGCTAGCTCACCACAGGCTGAATGAGCGTCTGGAACCACTAACTTCATCAGAACCCATTTTTCAAGTATAATAGAGTGGCTGATACATTACACGTTATGCACGGGGAATACCTTACGCTCAAACCAAAAAATAGTACGGAGATGCGCGCGTATGTCGCGCGTCCGACAGATTCGGGAAACGGATGCGGGATTATTGTTTTGCAAGAGGCGTTTGGCGTGAATGGGCATATTCGCGAAATTGCCGAGCGGTTTGCGAGCGAAGGTTATCTTGCTGTTGCGCCCGAGCTTTACCACCGCACGGGGAGCGGCGTTGAAATCGCCTACCATGACTTTGGCGCGGCAGAGCCGCACCGCGAAACGCTCACGGACGAGTTGCTTGGCGCCGACCTTGCCGCCACCTTTATGTGGCTGGGGGCGCAAAAAGAAATAGCCGAAAGCCGCATTGCGTCTGTCGGCTTCTGCATGGGCGGACGCATTTCGTTTTTGGCAAACGAGCTTCTGCCGCTTAAAGCCGCGGTGTCATTTTACGGCGGCGGCATAGGCACACTCCTTGAAAAAGCGGGCGAGCTCCACGGCCCCATGCTTATGTGCTGGGGCGGGCAGGACAAACATATTCCGCACGAGGAGAAACGCGCCATAGTTGATACGCTTGACGCGCTCGGAAAGAAATACGTGAGCGTAGAATTTTCAGACGCAGGTCATGGGTTTTTTTGCAATGAACGCGAAAGTTACAACGAAGCCGCCGCCAAGGAGGCGTGGCCGCTCACGCTTGCGTTTCTCAGGGCGCGCATTTTTCCGCCGTCCAGTCATGGTGCCTGACAGGATGCGCGCATGGAGAGAGTAGCCTTTGAACAATTAGTCGCCGAGGGGTTTGGGGCTATTCCAAAAAATTTTAGAGAGGGCATTAAAAACACCGTATTTATTGTGGAAGATGAACCCTCCGAAGAGGTGCGTCGGGAGGAGAACCTCCTTGCAGGCGAGACACTCCTTGGCCATTACTTTGGCGTTCCGCTTTCCGAGCGGGGAGATAGCTACGGCATTGGCGCGGTTGTGCCAGATATTATCACGCTCTATCAAAAACCAATTGAAGAAGAAGCCGCTAACTTACTAATTACTAAACACCGAGTGTTTAGTAATTTTGAGGAGGCGGTGCGGAAGGTGGTGGCTGACACCGTCTGGCACGAAATTGCGCACCACTTCGGCTTTGACGAAAGGGAAGTTCGCCGCCGTGAAATCAAACAGCACTCCGACCGCTGAGCAATAATACACTCACCCGCAATACTCCTGCCCGCTTTCACTCTTTTTACACTTCGACAAAGCGCGGAGGTTTACCTCCGCGTCTGGCGAAGTGCCCTGAGCGAGGAGTGAGACGACGAGTCAAAGGGCATGCTACTCAGTGTCTGCGCAAGCGCGGGGGGGCTTGCCCCCGCGTGCTTGACGGTTTTTTGGGTGGCTCATGCTGGTGCGTTATACTGAAGGGGACTATGGCGAAACAAGCTATTCCCATCAAACACTGGACGCACTCCTCGCTCATGTCGTTTTTGAGGAATCCGCTTGCCTGGTACAAACGCTATGTTGAGCTTATCTACGACACGCCGTCCTCGCCCTCGGCGATTGTCGGACGCGCGGGACACTTGGCACTCGAGCATTTCTACTCCGGCCTTGGAAAAGAGGCGGCTATCCAACTCGGACTTGACTATCTGCGCGGGGTCCCTGACTTTGAAATTAATTTTGGGCAAGCGAAGAGCCGGGGCGCGCAAAAGAAAAAGCGTGCGGCAATGGAAAAAGAGTACCTTCAGGCTATTTTCTTCTATCTCGCGCGACCGCCTCGCTACAGGGTGCTCGGCGTTGAGGTAAAAGCGGTGGCAAAGGTGGAGGGACTACCTCTGCCGCTCAAGGCAGTTTCAGACCTTGTCGTAGCTTCGCGGATTGAAAAGGGAGCGGTGGACATCGTGGACCACAAATTCGTTGACTCGTTCAGCAAGCAAGGCGCGGGCAAAACGCTTTTCATCATACAGGCGCTCTTCAACTATTACACCGTGCGTGAGGCGTTTGGAAAACCCGTTCGGCGTTTTATTATTCAGGAATGTAAAAAGACTCGCAATGCCGACGGCTCATCGCAAATGCGCCGCTACACGATTGACTTTCAATCATTGGAAGACGATTTTGCTCTTTTTCATCGACTCATAAACGACGCAACGCAAGAGATTTCGCGCGACCGCCTCTACCTGCCTAATCCGTCCGACCTCTTTGATGGGGAGGATTCGTTTGCGCTGTATCGGATGGGTCTCGTGGACGATTAATGAGACGCCCTCTTACCGCAGGCCGCCGCCCGCCGCAGGAAACTTTGAGGGCAGGAGTTGTTCAACGAGCTGGCTCACAAAATCGTAGGGGAGCGCGCCGCTCATACTCAATGATTTTTTGTCGCTTGAAATGGTAATCGTGCCGGCGGGCAATTGGCTGATGGCGTTTTGAAGAACAAGGAGCATGGAGTTGCTGATGCCGCCTTTGGGAACGAATATGGTGAAGGGTGTGCCTTGTCCGCCTGCGGCAACTGCCTCTTTATAGCTCTCGTTAACTTTATTCGCATGCTTGCCGCTTGAAAGGCAGGCGCTGAATGTCTCCTCATTGAGACCAATTTCCTTTGCGATTTTAGGGAGTTGATTCAAGTCCAACCCATTATTTGAAGGCGTTACTTCAAAGAGTTTATCGGTAAATGCCCAGAATGCCGTATTACCACCTGCTTCAGCGGCGCATTCCGTTGCCTCCGCTTCTTTTGGCGCTTTCGGGTGAAGCTGAACGAGCGGGAATTGGCGATATACCCAGGCGACGTCGCCTTCTTTGCCGTACTGGTTCATAATACGCTGGAGCGTGGTATGGAATTGCTTGCAGAACGGGCATTCAAAGTCAGAGTATTCAATAATGAGAAGCTCGGCGCTTGGTTTGCCGAGCACATGTTCCGAGGCGGTAACTGGTTTAAATTCAATTTGTACGGACGCATTTTTTACTCCATCAGTGGCGCCCTTTGACGGCATAGAGGGAGTTTTGTTGATGAACACCGCCCCCGCAATTAGAATACCTGCAACGACAATAGCTATCGGAATACTCACATTACTTTTCTTTGCCTCGGTTGTTTCTTCCATGGTGTATGTTTTTGATTAACGAATTGTTGCATTATACCAATACGAGTTCCAAAATGAAAGTAGAATGAGTTAAAACGGCAAGGAGTGGGTCATACCGCTCTCAGCCTTTTGCTCCCACGCGGAAGTATCAAGCTTGATTTCCCGAACCTGCGCGAGGTCTTTGTATTTGAGGCACTGGTGCAGGAGCGCATATTCGTAGAGCTCCTTCGTGATACGCACATCCTCAAGGCAGTATTCACGAATCTTATCAATCTTGCCTTCCCGCCACCATTTCACCGCCTGAAGGCCGCCCGCGAGCTTCTTTTTACCGAGCGTCGCTTCCGCCAGAGAATCAAGCCGCAGACGCCGTCCGAGCACCTCTTTGACTTCTTTCAAGAGGTCAAGACTTTTTATTCCCTGTAAGTCGCCCGGGTAGTAGCGGTTTAAGAGCGGAATATCAAAATGGTCTGAATTGTAGCCGATGAGCAAATCAGCTTGCTCAAGAATGGGCCACAGGCGCGGCAGGTCTTTTTCAAGGAAGCTGTCATAGCGGCCTGTCTCCGAATCATAGATACAAACCATGGAAAGATCCAATTTCGCGGGGTCAAAAGAAGCGCCGCTCACGAAATCATTTTTCGTTTCAATGTCAAAAACTATTTTTTTCATTTCTTTTTATTGATATGCTCAACAAGCGCGCTTTCGTTTAGCACCACTTCCTCACTCGAGGCGAGATTTTTTAGCTTGAACGCTCCACGTTGTATTTCTTCTTCGCCGATACAAAGAACATACGGGATGCGCTGTTTGTCGGCGCTTTTAATTTTATCCCCCACCTTGCGATTTGTCGTATCAAGCGCAACCCGGATGCCGCTTTCGCGTAGGCGCTGTGCAAGCTCTTGCGCGAAGCTGTTTGCCATATCACTGACCGTGCATACCGAGAGGTCGGTCGTTTGGCGGTAACCTCCAAGTAGGTTGTGCGTCTCAAGAAAATCTCGCGTCGTTACATCCCCCATGCCAAAACCGACTGCCGGCACTTTTTCCGCTCCAAAAAGTTCAAGAAGATTATCGTAGCGCCCGCCGCCGAAAAGTGAGCGGGTATTTTCAGGCGCGGTATCAAAGACTTCAAACACGATGCCGGTGTAGTAATCAAAACCGCGCACGACCGCGGAGTCAAAACGGACATTTTTAATTCCCCGTGCGGCGAGTGTCTCAATGAGCGCGGCGCTTTCCGCGTCAGGGTCATAAGGAAAAACGAAAGGCTCGCCGACAATCTCTTGCGCCGTTTCTTCAAAGTTTTCAACTTTGTCTTTTTTATCTAAAAGCAGGCGGAGTTTCTTTGCCTGAATATCGTCTAATCCATATTTGATTAAAAGCGCGGCGAGCGTTTTGCGGTTGTTGATACGTATCTCAAAATCTTCATCGCGTGCGCCGAATGTTTTCATAAGACGATAGGCAAGTGAAATGACCTCTACCTCCGCCTCATTGTTTGCCACCCCCAAGATGTCGCAATTGAGTTGCCAGTGCTCGCGGAGACGTCCGCGTTGGGGTCGTTCATAGCGAAAAATGTTGGGGATGGAAAACCAGCGCAAAGGAAAGGCAAGGTCGCGCCTTCTCGCGGCAACCATGCGCGCTAAGGTTGGGGTCATTTCAGGGCGAAGCGTTACCTCACGCTTCCCGCGGTCTTTGAACGAATAGGTCTGCTCGTTTACAATTTCCTCGCTTGTTTTTGACGCATAGAGCTCCGTCGGCTCAAGAAGCGATGCGCTGTATTCCACATAGCCGAAACTCTCGGCAACATTACGCCACACCTCAAAGAGATATTTTTGAACCGCCATATCCTCGGGATAGAAATCCCGAACGCCTTTATAGTTTTCCGTGGGTATTTTGCGGTCGTTCATAATAAGAGGGGAAATATATTTTAACATAATAACGTCCGGTCTGCCTTCGGCAGACCGGACGTCAACTGCATTTCAGAGCGGCCTTCACGCCCCCTCATTTCTGCGTTTATCCAATTCCTTCTGGTCGGCTTTGTTCATGCGAATGGCTTCGGTAAGGTGCTCGGCGCAATACTTGCGTCCCGGTTGCGCCGTGTTGCCGCACGTTTGCCACTGGCACCGATTGCGAGGGAATTCATGTCCTCGTTTTTCTCTCGCATTCATTATTTTGCGAAGCCTGTCACGCCTCTCTTTCTCCAGAGCCACCAATTTCTCCTGCTCCACCGTGGAAAGAGGAGAATGCCTCATCGGAGGCGGAAGGGAGTATGGAGGCGAAGTCCATTCGCGTTTCTTTTTCTCCTCCTCCTCCAGCGCCCTTCTTTTTTGTGGGTTATGTTTGACCCGGGAGATTTGCCCGATAACCGCATGGTAAGAAACCGGTTGTTTTACAATTCGTTCAATTTCTTCCACGATAGCGGTGCGCGAACAGCCCTCGCCAACTCTTTTCATGAGTAGCGCATCTAGCTCAATAGTCCAGCGTACTTTAGGCGCTCTTTTCTTCCTTACACCCTTTTCTTTCTTCATGGCGTACTCCGTGGGAAAGGTGACATTCTATCGCAAGCATAAGGAGTTTTTGGCCGCGAAGCAAATTTTGGTCGGGCGGGCGCTGGTCCCTGGCAGATTCCGAAGCCGCGATGAGCAGTTCCTAAACCCCGCTCTAAATATGCGTGTGGTATGATATGAAAACATCGGAAAAAGGACCTATACAAAACTGAAAAATATTACCATGAAAGACAACCGTACTATAGTCGGCGAGCTCTCAAAGCTCCTTAAGGGAGAGGTGACGGCTGATGAAAAAACGAGAAAAGCGTATAGCCGCGATGCAAGCGTGTTTGAAATTATGCCCGCGGTTGTCGTTTTTCCAAAGGATAATGACGACGTGCGGGCGCTCGTCAAATATGTGCATGATGAAAAGCGGGCGGGTGGCGACATCTCGCTCACCGCAAGAGCGGCGGGGACCGACATGACGGGCGGTTCGCTCACTTCTTCTATTGTTATGGTTACGACCAAGTATCTCAATCGCATTAAGGAAGTGGGAAAGGACTATGCGGTAACGGAGCTTGGGGCATACTATCGCGACTTTGAGCGGGAGACGCTTAAAAAAAATCTTCTCCTGCCGAGCTACCCCGTTTCGCGCGCTATCTGCGCCATGGGCGGTATTGTCAACAACAACTCCGGCGGCGAACGCTCACTTGAGTATGGACAGACCGACCGTTATGTAGACGAGCTTAACGTGGTGCTTTCAGACGGCGCCGAGGCGACATTCGGCCCGCTTTCCCCGGAAGCGCTTGAAGAAAAAAAAGGACAGCAGAATTTTGAAGGGGAGATTTACCGCCGCATGCATGCGCTCATCATGGACAACGCCGATGCTATTGCCGCGGCGAAACCCAAGGTAACCAAAAATGCCTCCGGCTACGGACTTTGGAGAGTGTGGGATGCGGAGCGCGGCATCTTTAACCTTGCCAAACTTATTGTGGGAGCGCAGGGAACACTTACCATGGTAACCGAAGCGAAAATCAAGCTCGTGCCGCCGGAAGGGCATCGCGCCATGCTTATCGTATTTTTGAATGGATTTGAACAGGTGCCGGATGTCGTGCACCGCGTGCTCAAATACAATCCCGAGTCGTTTGAATCATACGACGACCACACTTTCACGCTCGCCATTCACTTTCTTCCGAGCATTATGCGGGGACTTGGCCTCATAAAATTCGCCAAGCTTGGCTTCGCGTTCCTTCCGGAGGTTTGGATGACGCTGACCGGCGGCGTGCCGAAACTCATTCTCACCGCGGAATTTTCAGAAAACACCGCGGCGGAGGCGCTTCAGAAAGCCACACAAGCAGAGGTATCGCTCAAAGAACTTGGTGTTCAAACCAAGGTGGCAAAAAATGAGGCGGCGGCGGAAAAATACTGGATTGTGCGTCGGGAGAGTTTCAGTCTGTTGCGCAAAAACCTCCACGGCTTCCATGCCTCGCCTTTCATTGATGATTTTGTCGTTAACCCGGACGACCTGCCGCAGTTTCTGCCGGAACTGAATGCCATTCTTGCGGAGTATAAGCTCATCTACACCGTGGCGGGGCATATCGGCAACGGCAATTTTCACATCATTCCGCTCATGAACCTTGCCGACCCGAAATCGGCGGACATCATCAAAGAGCTTTCCGCAAAGGTCTACGCGCTCATCGGGAAGTACCACGGCTCCATTACCGGCGAACATAATGACGGCATCATTCGTACGCCATATCTCTCGTACATGTTCGATGAGAAAATACTCGAGCTCTTTGCCGAGACGAAGCGCATTTTTGACCCGCATAATATTTTTAATCCGGGCAAGAAAGTAGGCGGGACCTTTGCGGATATTTCAGCACATCTCATCAGGCACGAATAATTTTATCCGGTATTCGTTTACCGGAGCGCTCCCTCATGGACACCCTCGGCCTTACGGAAAAGGAATTTCGGTTTCTGAAAACACTGAACTCGCCGGAGCGCGTGCAGGATTTTTTAGATTCCTTGCCGATTAATTTTGAACTCTCGGGAGAGACCTATCGCTCCGTCAAACGAACGCTTCACGCAGGCGAGGCGCACTGTTTTGAAGGGGCGCTCGTCGCCGCGTCTGCGCTCTGGCTTCAAGGAGAGCGACCGCTTCTCCTTGATTTGAAAACGGATGGTGATGACGACCACCTCGTTACGATTTTTAAGCGCGAGGGTTATTTTGGCGCTATCAGCAAAACGAACCATTTGGCACTGCGCTACCGCGACCCCATTTACCGCAGTATCCGAGAGCTCGCGCTATCGTACTTTCAAGACTACTTTCGCACTGATGGCAGAAAAACGCTTCGCGGGTATGCGGCGTTTTCTCTCCGTCGCTATCCCCCACGCGCGTGGATTTCCGCTGACGAGGAATTGACCTCTATAGTGGAAGACATTGAGGTAGCGCGGCACTGGCCGCTTCTTCCGAAGCGCCTTGAAAAACGGTTGCGCAAGGCGGACCCGTTTGTGCGCATCGTTTCCGAGGCAACTGAGTGGAATAGGCGCAAAATACGCGCACGCCTCGCCCCTCCAGTGTGAGCGTCCATAGGAAGCGTAAATGTGGTAATATGGAGAAGCGCGTACAGGATTGCTCCAAGAGGAGGATGGCGCGCATCTCAATTATGTGGTGGTGGATATTGGCGCTCATCGTATTACTTGTTGCCGTGGAAGCCATTAGAATTGGCGTCTATACGAGACGGGCGATCATGTTGGGCAGGGGAACATCCCCTGTTTCGCAAGAGAAGCCAGGCGCGCGCGTGCGCATTCTTGTGATTGGCGATAGCACCTCATACGGCACCGGTGCCGTTAATCCGTCTAAATCGCTCGTTGGGAGATTGGCATCCGAGTACAAAGAAGCGGCAATTGCAAATCTGTCAGAGAACGCCATGAACCTGAAAGCGTTGGCGGGGAAACTCGCGTTACTTGAAAGTGAACGATACGCGCTCGTCTGCATTCACATCGGCGGTATTGATATGTTGACGTTTACGCCGTTCAAGGCAATGCATCGGTATCTCGCGAAAGCGCTTGAGTCGGCAAAGAAAATTGCGCCCCGTGTCGTGGTTGTTTCAATGAATAACGCCGGTTCCGTACCCGCCTATCGCTTTCCCGTAAGCACCTTGTATGAATTCAGAGGTCGTCAAATGAGCAGGCTCTTTGAGCGCGCGTGCCGCGAGTCCGGCGTGACGCATGCTCCTCTTTTTATGGAACGACGTGACGACCCGCTTCTCAATGAGCGCGGCGGATTCTATGCGAGAGACGGCATGCACCCGAATGATGAGGGATACGGCATTTGGTATGAAAAGATTAAACCTTTTTTGCTAAATGTTACGGGATAAAATTATGCAATCATTCCTAGACGCTTTTTCCTCACTTCAGTCTCTCGTCCCCGCCGATGTATTTGAGCGGCTTCTTATATGGGGGTTGAATATTTTTATTTTTTATTTCGTATTCACCTCGCTTCGCACTCTTTTTCTTCTTGCGAAAATATCATTCTATAATCGGTTCCTTGCGTATAGGGGCCGTGCGATAAAAGTAGAGCGCGCAACCGGCGAGAAGCGGATACTCATTCTTGGCGACAGTACGGCGGTCGGTACCGGTGCTTCTCGTTCCGAAGATACGATTGCCGGCCGTCTCGCCCGTGATTTTCCGAATGCCGCGATAATTAACCGAGGTGTAAACGGGGCAGTTACCGCAGATATCGGCAAACAGCTTCAGGGGGCGGGGGAGGGGAAGTTTAATGTGGTCATCATAAGCGTTGGAGGAAACGATGCGGTGCACTTTACGGGCAGACATGAAATGCAGTCAGCACTCCAAGCATCGCTCAAGCAGGCGAAGGAGATAAGCAACCATCGCGTGCTTCTTCTCATCTACAACAACATCGCCTCGGCCCCGATTTTCCCCGCCTTTATTCGTTGGCGTCTGCGTCGCAGTGCAGACACCATGCAGTTGGTTTTTCGCAAGGTCGCCGAAGAGGAGCAGGTGCCCTGCATTGATTTGTTCTCGCAGGGCAACGACAATCCCTTTCTGCGCGAGCCGCGGAAGTTCTTTGCCCCTGACGGCATTCACCCGAGCAGTGAAGGATATCGGCTCTGGTACAATCGCATGTGGCGCACCCTCACCGAGCGCGGGTATGCATTTTAGCATTCTCCATCTCGTCTATGCCTGATATTACTTCAGTCATTGGTCCGCTGGGCGAAAGTATTGCTCGCTTTCTTGAACTCTATGGTCCGCTCGCGGCACTTGTGGGCGCATTTTTATTGGGAGAGATTGCCATTCTCGTTGCGTTTATCCTCGCCGCACAAGGGCTCATACCCGCTGACACGGTATTTATCTTTTCCGTCATAGGCATGCTCCTCGCCGATTTTTTCTGGTATTTCTTTGGGGTTGGGACCTTGCATTTTCTCCATCAGTGGAATCTCTATGAGCGCGCTTCGGCGCCCATTTTAAATTTGTTGCATCGAATAGTCGGAAAAAATTTATTCCTGTCGCTCATCTTCATAAAATTTCTCTATGGCGCGCGCCTTATCGTCATGGTGTATCTCGCGGTCATTAAGACGCCACTGCGCGTTTTCCTTGTTTTTGACGCTATCGGTGTCGTCATTTTCGTCTCGGTATTGTTCGTTATCGGATGGCTTGCGGGGCAAGGCATTTACAACCTGCTTCCCGCGTATCATGTGCTCACCGGTGTCGTTGCCTCCGTTGTTGTCGGAGGCCTCATAGTATACGCTGTGCACGCGCTCCTAAAGCGATTTAAAAGAGACCTGCAATAAAATGAAATCTGCCTTACAGCTTAGCCGCGCCGACTCGCCGGAATTCAACGATATTACCTGTCTCCCTTGATTTTTCCATACAAATTGATTGACAGGTACACGTTTCCATTTCTTTATTGCGTTAGACTCTTTACCAAACATCCATTATGGAGGAAAATATTGCACAGACTGTTTTGAACATGGAGAACAGACGATGCCAAGCTATCGTGTAGAAGCGTTTACGTCTCTCGTGAGGGAATATGCGCGGGAGCGTAAAGCGTTTGAATCCCTACGCTACCATGTGTTCTCTCGGATAAACCAGTATGAGCCGGAAAATGCTGAAGGACGCGAACGTGACGCGTACGACAAAATATCCAGCTACGTGTTGCTCTTTGAGGATGACAAACTTGTTGGCGGGTGTCGCGTAATAGACGGACGAGAAACCGAAGTGCTACCCATTACCGTACGAGGGGATATTACTGGCGCGCTCAAAAAACCTTCCGCTGAAATCTCGCGACTTTGCTTTGTGACCAAAATGGAGAGTCCGCAGCTTGCGCGAGAAGTGTTTTACAAAGGGCTGTATGACCATTTCCTTCAACAAGGTTTGCGTTACGGCTACGCCTCGATACAGCCCCATTTGTGGAAAGACCTTGACACCCGTTTTCCCAATGTCTGTGTTCGCCTTAGAGAAGTGCAGAGGAAAAAGGGCAAAAAGCTACGTGCGTACTTTGCCATTGAGATTCCCGTGGCACCGTGGGGTGAGTACTATACCCGCCCGACTATATCGGAATATCGGATACAAGCATGTAAAGCGTAGCCGCTGTCTCATCTTGCTAAAATGGCTAGAATGCGTCGGATACTCCAGCCCCCCTCTTGATTCTTATCAAGAGGGGGGCTTTCTGTTTTTAAATGTGAAATGAATGACTGGAGATTTGCCCCAAGGTTGTTTGGTTCAAAATCTAGCCTTTCGCTTGCTTTTTGACTATCAAGTGACAGGTGTACAGCTGCTACTTTGCGCTCGTAGCGCACGTGAGATTTTGATTGTGTGTAAGAAATGATTCTTTCAGCCAAATTACTGCCCTGCACAGTATTTCCACCAATATTGAATATCCCACCTTTCCCTTCAGATAAAAAGCGGACCGCTTGAATGATTGCGCGCACTGCGTCCTCAATATGCAGTACGCTGAACGTATCTGTTCCGTCTGAAGGAGCGACAATTGTCTGATGACGGAGTGCCTTCTTGGCCAGTTCAAAGACAATGCCCGTATTTCGGCCCATGCCGTATATTCCTGGAAAACGCATAATAACAAATTTCATATCAGAGCCAGACTCAAACATCTGACAAATCGATTCCCCAAGAAGCTTTGTAAAACCATAAACACCCACCGGTCTTCTCGGGTGCTTTTCATCAATGGGGTAGTATTGCGGCTTACCGTATACGTTGATTGAAGAAGCAAAGAAAATCTTTTTAGTTCCGACACGTTGCGCTGCCTCAAGCAGGTTATATGTTCCGAGCACATTTACCCGATAAGAGTGGAATTCAAACTCTATTTTTTGTGGCAGAACTGCTGCCAAGTGAATAATAAGATCAGGCCTGGTATTTTCAAGTAAATTGGTCACTTTTTTCGCGTTCGTGAGATTGCAAATTAAAATCCCCCGATCCTTCTGAGATAAGATATTTTTTCTATCTGAAGTGCCAATTACTTCATACTGTGGAAAGAGTCGAAGTTGCTCAATGAGATGAGACCCAATAAACCCCGTCGCTCCCGTGATCAGTATTTTTTGCATAGTGGCAATGGTGTATTCAAACCTTGACCTTATTTTGTAATTATAATCGGCTCCTTGCGCAAGGAGCGCGCGGCCGGAGGCCGCGCGTAGCCGAGGCGAAGAACGATGGCAAGCACTTTGTTTTCCATATCAAGAACGCTTCGGATCTCGCGGTAGTCCTTTTCAACGATATGGTACTGCTTCTCCGAGAGCATCTCAAGGTCGGTGAGCTTTTCGCCGTCCGCGCCTTGCCCGATAAAGAGACCGGCGATAGGTTGCACCGCAAGCCCGAGCTCGGTTGCCTTAAGCCACAAGCGCTGAATTGCGCGGCCGCCAACGACGAAATCTCGGTCGCTGTTGCCGGAGAGATAGAGCGCCGCGAATGCGCTTGAGGCAAGGTAGCGTTCGGCATAGGAGTCGGCGCCCATGTGCGACGCGCCAAAGAGCGAAGCAATTTTTGCCATCCGCCAACTGCGCATAAGTTTCAGTTCAAAAGTGGTGAGGGCATTTAGAGACATCGCCTTGAGCGGTATGCCGTCTTTTGTGCTCGCTATATCTTCCGGCGTGAAGCGCAGATGTTTATAGAAAAAGCGGTGTATCTCCTCGTTCTCAAGTTGCATGCGTATGCCGGTTGCAAGCCCTTCCGCGACTACCTTGAGCGCGCTCTTGTCTTCAATAAATTGAACCTGTATCTCTTCCCCGGAGATGCGCGCGCTTTCTTCAAGCGCGCGCATGGCTTCCGTTTCCAGCTTTCGCTCTTTGTAGTAGCGGCGGTTGGTCACGCGCTTCGGAATATGCTCTGCGAGCGGCTCCGATGTCGGCGCGGAAACCTTTGTATAAGAAACATCGGCGATGTGATTGTTGTCTTGCGCGTCTGGAAAAAGGCGCACCAGCGCTTCATACCCTTCAGCCCTTGCGGTTAGAGTCATATTCTCAATCGCCGCGCCGCAGGCGAGAAACGCCATTGCGGAACCAAGATAATCGGCGCTTCGCTCGGCTGTGAGATAGAGCGAAATGGAATCCTCCCGCACGCGAAATCGCCACGGCTGCAGGTTGTCCGCCGAAGGCGCTTGCACCGCCGCGGCAAGGATTTTTTCCACAAAGTCGCGTTCCATACCTGGCTTTGCGTGCGGCTACGCACTTGATTGGGACGGCGCACCGACTTTCTTCAATCGTTTGGTCATTACCGAGATTTTTATTCTCTGCATAAGCGCGCGATTGCCGCGGCGCACCGTTACTTGTTTAAACTTACGGACATACGGGTCAAACTGGCTGGTGGTGGGAATAGTCAGGACTTTTTTGCCCGTGAGCAGTTTTACGGTTTCGCAGGTGACAAAGCTGCCGCACGCCAAAACACCAGTTACAAGCGATAATGCCTTACCCGCTTTGAAAGCGGGGATGTTCGGCATAAAATACGCTTTTTGAATGAGCGCTGGCGCGAGCCCCATGGCGAAGCGCACGAGCATATCTTCTTCGCTCATGTTGTCGCGCATGTCAAAATATTCGTCAAAACTCATGCCCTTGGGGTCTACAACCATGAGCGAGGAGCCGTAGCCGATGGGGGCGGCGCCAATGACGTAGAGGCCGTGCTCCCGTGCTTTGTTGTACATGAGACGCCGCATCTTCGGATTGAAAAAGTCCATTCCATCAAGCACCACATCCGCGCCGTTTAGAAACTCGTCAATATCCTTCGGCGTAATGCCGCCTTCAAATGTTTTGACGGATGCAAAAGGATTGATGGAGAGAATGATTTCCTTTGTTACTTCTGTTTTTGAGCGGTCAAGATTGGCCACCGTGGCGCCAACCTGACGGTTCATATTGACAATGTTGAATACGTCCAAATCGCTTATACGAAAGTTGCTGATGCCGAGGCGCGCAAAACTCATAGCATACATTTCGCCAACCGCGCCGAGCCCGCCGATGGCAATCGTGCTTTTCCTCAAGAGCGCCTGCTCTTCTTTGGTAAACAGATTCCGAGAAAATGCCTCGGCATAATATGCTTGTTCGTTTTGGAGAAGTGTCGTGTTGTCGCTCATATAGCTTTTTTGATTATTTGCGGGGATGCCTGATTGCATCGTAGGGGAGATGATTCCAGTATAGGTTAATCTCCGCCCATAAACCACCAAGGTATCCCCAGAGCATATCGCAACAATCATTCTAAATATGCATTCTAAATATGAACGGCCGCCTACGCGCGGCAAAGAGAAAAGAGAAAAAAAATAGGGCTCCCCTTGAGAGGGAGCCCTATAGGGGGCTAGTGAGGCAAACGCAAACGGCCCTTGATGTTGTAAAGGCACAGCGCCGCATCCCTGCCAGAGATGGTGGTGTGGTTGCAGTAACAAGCAAGTTCGTGTATTTGAAGGTGTGAGAGCGAGAGTGGTGGCCTCATGAGCGAGCCGGCGGTTTTGCCCATCGGGATGCCGCGTGCGGTTAGGTGCGCGATTATCGGCGCAAGCACACTGCCCGTGACGCTGGTTTTCTGAAGCTCATCATAGCTCATCCCCTCAATGTTATGAATGGGGAAAAAGGTGTCTCGCGCGCGTTCATTGAACATCTGAATGAGAGAGTCCATGAGTTCTCCCCGCGAGGGGATTGGTCTCGCTTGTCCGGTTTCGCGGAGGGCAATGAGGTTTTGCTTCACCGAGGTTCTCCTTGCTGATTGTTCCACAAAAATAATAACATATAATTTACCGTGGACAAATACCGAGACAAATACCGAGTTGTAGCCATGGTAGCCATAAATTTCTCCCTGTACGAATAACTCTGCTATAGCAGATTTATTCGTACTATTCATATAGTTTTTCCTAGAAGGAGGAGCGCACTATGTTAGGGGCCTTATGCATGCCGCGCTTTTGCAGGTTATGCGTTTGTGCGTACAATCTGATAATGCCGTATTCATATCCGGGCAAATTGCCGCGCAAATCGCGCTTCGCGCTTCGCGTTGGAAGAAGTTCCGCCGGGCTCGGGCTTTTTGCCGGTGAGGATATCCCGCGAGGCGCATTTGTCATTGAGTATTTCGGAGCACTCCTCGCAAACGAAGCGTCGGAAAAAAAGGGCGGGAAGTATCTTTTTTATATCAATCGGCATTTCACGATTGATGGCAGTTCACGCAATAATCTCGCGCGCTATCTCAATCACGCCTGCAAGCCAAACGGCTATGCCGAGCAAGACGGGAAAAGGATATTCATCTATTCCAGGCGGCGCATCTCAAAAGGGGAAGAGCTTACCTATAATTACGGCCGCGCGTATACGGATGAATTCATTCCCAAAGGCGGCTGTGCCTGCCTGTATTGCAAGGAACGACGGGTAAGAAAGCGCCGCGCATAAACGAGGTGCATACGTGAGTATTGCCGTGAAGCATTTCGTGCCATAATAAAGGTGGACAAAAAATGGAGGTTTGTTATGTCCGTACTGAATGTACTGAAACGGTTGAAGCAGATGCTTGCCCAGAGCATCATCGCCATCAGCTTTTCAACACTGCCAATGATGGCTCAAGCAGACACCCTCGGCGCCGCCGGCAACTGGGTCGGCAACATGCTCTTCGGCTGGACCGACTGTTTCAAGGGCGCGGCAAATGAGGTCGGCAAAGCCGCAGACCGCGGCTACATCGGGGTCTTGGTAACGGCACCACTCTCGTGCGGCGCAAATGTCGCCGTCAGATACGGCGGCAATGTCGCCGACGTCATCGTCATTCCGGCGAGCGGAAAGAACGTCGTCAATCCGGCGACGCTCGAAAGCTGGAGTCCTCCCGTTATATTTCCTCTGAACAAGTAACCTGTAACCTGACGATTGCGCCTCGGCCCCATGCGGCCGAGGCGTTTCTATGCGCGTGAAGAATTTTCGCGAGAGTTCGCAAAGTCATATTGTTTACCGTGTTCCTTGCGGTAGGACCTCAGAGCGCTCATACTGAAGAATAGAATTGCATGTTCATCAACACTTGATAAGGAGGGCTCATGTCGTTTACGGCATCGCGGGCGGCGCTCCTTGTCGTCGCGCTTATTTTCTGTCTTTCCGGCTGCGCCGGCATGGTGCACGATATGATTAAAGAATCGTTTACCATCCAAAACAGAGCCGGGGCGGTGCTTGCCGAAAAGGAAGATGCGGCGATAGAGAAAGGGGACACAAAAACACTCGCGCTTCTTGACGAAATGCGTACGGCGCGCGACGAAGCATGCCGCTATGTCCAACAGGCCGAGGTATTGCATCGGGAGCATCTCAAAGACTTTTTGTACTCAATTATCATTAGAGTCCTCCTTTCTCTCCGAGGGTGCGAAAGTGAAGCAAGTAAAATCATCGGCATCCCGCCTGGAGAAACGTCGGCTGGAGAAACGTTAGAGCCGTTTGAAGCTCGTTGATATCCACCCTGCCCCGCCCTGCGCTATGTGGGGCGGGGCGGATGTTCATACACATATTCGGCGAAAGCATACGAGGGAGTATACGGGGAAATCAACTGCTATGGACATACAAGAATCATGGAAAAAACACCCGCTCTATGTAGGGGGCAAGGTTGAGCTCGTGCCAACCGAGTGGGTGTGGCGCTACTATGGACCGGATGTCTCGCCCATGACCCGTCTCAAAGACGGCACCGAGATAGACCTTTTCGGGCTTTGGCAAAATATAATTGCCGAGCGGCTCCATGACCCGCTCATCATGCGCGTCGGCGTAAAAAACAAAATGATGCGCTTGGAAGCCGGCAATCACCGCATTCAGCTTTTCCATCAGGATGGTGTTCCGCTCATTCCCGTCGCCGTGCAAGTGCGGGAAGAATGCGGTCCGCACCTCGGCGACGTCATGACGGACGCTTCCCACAATTTTGACGCCGCGGGCGAACTTCTCATTTCAACCATCATTGAAGAATATCAAAAACCAAGCGAGGTTTTTCGCAGTCTTCAAAACCATACCTAATGGCACGTGACTTGAATAAGTTGTGCCTCGCGGTATGATATGTACGTAGCATTTAATA
>CAYGEN010000013.1:0-17744 GCA_964348955.1 uncultured Candidatus Saccharibacteria bacterium
AGATTGCTCCTATAAGATGCGTATTTTGATGCACTTCGCGAAGTTTTGCTTTTTCTTCGCTAGAAATGGCGCCCGCGCCGATATTCGGCAAAAGGCGCAAAATCATGCCGACATATGATTCTTCCATGTTTCTAAAAAGCCGGAGGCCTTCTTTGCGGTACTCAACGAGCGGGTCGCGCTGACCGTAGGCGCGCAAATTGACGCTTCCGCGCAGATAATCCATCGCCTCAAGATGCTCAATCCAAAGCGTGTCTATGGCTTGAAGAAAAAGTCGTCGTGCGCCTCGCTCAAATTCTACCTCCCCTTGCTCCATTTTCATTTTCTCAACGAAAGTGCGCATTTCTTCGTTATCGCCGATCGTCTCGTCAAGCACCGCTTTAAACTCCTCATCGGTCCCCACAAGTGCTACACGCCGGCGTGCATAAATTGTCTGACGCTGTTGGTTCAGCACCGTGTCATATTCCAGCGTATGCTTGCGCGCATCAAAGTTAAATCCTTCAATCTTGGACTGTGCGGATTCAAGCGAACGAGTGATAAGCGAATTTTCTATCGGTTCATCCTCTGGAATGCCGAAGCGCCCCATCATTCTCTTTATCGTCTCGGAAGCAAATACGCGCATGAGTGTATCTTCAAGTGATACAAAAAACTGCGTTTCGCCGGGGTCGCCCTGACGTCCCGCACGTCCACGCAACTGATTATCTATACGTCGCGCTTCATGCCGCTCGGTACCAAGCACAAAAAGTCCGCCGCTATTTTTCACATTTTCGTAATCCTCCGATGTTGTCGGGTTGCCGCCAAGCTTGATATCTACTCCGCGACCAGCCATGTTGGTTGCAAGAGTCACCCGCCCATTCACGCCGGCCTGTGCGATAATTTCTCCCTCATGCTCGTGATTCTTGGCATTCAGCATTTCAAATTGAACACCCTCCTTTGTAAGATACTTGCCGAGCAGTTCGTTTTTTTCTATGGAAACGGTGCCAATGAGCACGGGCTGTCCCCTCGCATGGAGCTCACTAATTTTGCGTGCCACCGCTTTGAACTTTCCCGCTTCTGTTTGAAAAATGAGATCGTTTCGGTCAAGACGCATTGCCTTTTGGTTCGTTGGTATTTGCATCACCTCAAGTCCATACACCTTGTAAAATTCTTCCGATGAGGTTGCGGCGGTTCCCGTCATGCCCGAGAGCTTCTTATACAGGCGAAAATAATTTTGGAAGGTAATGGACGCAAAAGTACGTGACTCTTTCTGCACCGCAACACCTTCTTTTGCTTCCACTCCCTGATGTAAACCCTCCGACCACCGGCGACCGGGCTGTAGCCGCCCGGTAAACTCGTCTACAATGACCACCTCTCCGCCCTGAACCACATAATCGCGGTCTCGCTCGAAAAGCGCTTTCGCTCGCACAGCCGTTTCAAGGTGATGCACATACTTGATGCCCCGCTCGGTATATATATTCTCAACATCTAACAATTTTTCCGCTTTTTCAATGCCCGCATCGGTGAGTGAAATGGCTTTAAGTTTTTCGTCAACGGTGTAGTCAATGCCTGGCGTCAATTCGCGGGCAATGATTGAAAAGCGAAGATATAAATCCTCCGATTCGGCTGCGGGCGCTGAAATAATAAGCGGGGTACGCGCCTCATCAATAAGGATCGAGTCAATTTCGTCCACAATGGCATAGCTGAACCCTCTCTGGCGAAGCGCTCTTGGCTCATACTCAATATTATCGCGCAAATAATCAAAACCAAATTCATTATTCGTTCCATACGTAATATCGGCCATATATGCTTCTTGCCTCGACACCGGCCGTAAAAATTCATGCACTACCTTAAAGGAACCTAGCGTATCTCGTATTTTGTCTAACCCTCCTTCCTGTGGTGAGTTGTTGGTTGTGTGTCTTGTGTCATATATATATGAAGCCTCGTGATTTATCACGCCGACAGAAATTCCGAGAAAATCATAAATCTGTCCCATCCACACGCCATCGCGGCGGGAGAGATAGTCATTTACGGTTACGATATGCACCCCTTTGCTATTGAGCGCGTTCAAATAGGCAGGGAGTGTTGCAACGAGTGTTTTACCCTCGCCTGTGCGCATTTCAGCAATGCCGCCATGATGAAGTGCGATACCCCCCAAGAGCTGTACGTCAAAATGACGCTCCCCAAGGGAGCGTTTTGCGGCTTCGCGAACCACCGCGAACGCCTCGGGCAAAAGATCGTCAAGCGTCGCGCCTGCCTCGAGTTTTGCTTTAAAGGCGGGCGTTTTATCCTTGAGTGCTGAATCTGACAGTCCCCGCACAACCTCTTCAAACTGGTTAATTACGGCAACGGTTTTTTCGAACTGCTTGAGCATTCTGGCGCCCTCGGCGCCTTTAAACAAGCCGCGTAGTGCAAACATACGAAGCCCATTGTAGCTCAAAACTGGACTTGCCGCCAGCAAAACAGAAAAGCAAAAAACCACACCGGACTGGTGTGGTTTTTTGCTTACAGTGCGAAGAAACTATCTCTTCTTGCGGCGCGCAGCCTTTTTTGCGGTCTTCTTAGCCGCTTTTCGTTTTACCATAGTTATTAGTCGTTAGATTATTCCTAAACCGCCACGCAACAATTTCGACCATTTTCTCTGTTGAAATGTTTCAACAAGAAAATTTTAAAATTATTACCCGGTCGTTATCATTAAGTATTGCGTACAATATATATCACGACAATCTTTTTTTTAAAAAATATGTGGATAACTTTTTTACAAGCGTGCTTCAACAAAAATAATTTCCGGTTGAATGTTGATACCGACACGCTCAAAAACATTTTGAGTAATGAGCGCCGAAAGATTTTTTACGTCGCGTGCGCTTGCACCGCCAAAATTAGTCAGCACGAGCGCATGGTGTTCAAAAACACCTGCGTCTCCTACTCTAAATCCTTTCCACCCGAGCTGCTCCAGAAGCCACCCAAGAGCTATTTTTGTCCTATTACCGCCCATGGGGAAATGAGGCAGCTCGGGAAACTGAAGGAGAAGTTTTTCGAGTTCCTGCTCGGACACTATGGGGTTTTTAAAAAAGGAACCGGCAGTACCGGCCGTGCGCATACTGGGAAATTTACGGCTTCGTATCTGCAATACCGCTTCCCGCACATCCTCTAGCGAAGGCGAGTCGGCTGCAACAATCTCCCCAAAGTACCTTTGAAGGTCATGGTACGCCACCTTGACCGAACTCATCTTTTCCAAGCGAAAGTGCACATGGGTAACGACTAAATGCCTTCCAGCGTCTGTTTTAAAAAAACTATTTCGGTATGCGAACGCGCATTTCTCGCGCGACAGAAGCATCCTTTCTCCGCTTAAGGTGTCAACTGCCGCCACCTCGGTGATGACATCGGCCGCTTCAGCGCCGTAGGCGCCGATATTTTGGATTGGTGCAGCTCCCACGCTACCCGGAATGCCGGAAAGATTCTCAACACCAAACAATCCCTGCGCCACGGCCGTTTGCACAAAACCGTCCCATGATTCCCCGGCGCCAACCACCGCTTCAACAAAATTTCCCCTATCAAAAAAAGACATCCCTTTTATTTCGATTTTAAGCACCAGCCCGGGAAATCCTTCATCGGCGACAAGTACATTTGAACCGCCGCCGAGCACGAAGTATGGAATCTTTTTTTCTTGCGCATACCGAACCGCCTCCATCAACAAAATGACATTCGAAACCCGCGCGACAAAGCGCGCAGAACCGCCAATTTGAAAGGTCGTGAGCGGTGCGAGCGGCACTTGTTCCTCTAATTGCATAGAACTCATTTCAATGCTAACCACTCATGTATGAAAAAATCACTCCACAAAAACTTGTTCGGCTACGGCGACCCCTGCCATCCTCCTATCCTTCTTTGACTCTGCACCGTGCCTCCCATTCGTATCTCGCCGATACGCCATCAAGGCGGTAGGTGAACCTTGGAGATATTGGAGTTGATGGGCTTTGTCGTGATGCCGTTATCATTGCACTCTATTCTCGTTGGCTTCGCTTGTGCCAAATGACGGGGAGCGGGTGCGAGCTCCAAAAATAAAAGTCTTCGTGAGTGCCGCCGCCCCCCGCCGCTTGGCGCAAGCGGACTAATCTTTTAAAGAATACCACCAAATAAATTATCTCGCCAGCAATCAGCGCAAGCGCAGCGTAAGCGGATGAGATACGAGATACGAAAAACCCGCCAGAGGCGGGTTTTTCGCAGACTTTCATTTGCGAGCCACACATTGTGGCACTCACCCTAATAGTATACCACCTGGAGAAATTTTTTGCAAATCCGAAGTGGCTGCATAGCGGTGAGGAGGGTCTTCGTACGCGCGTATGTAGGGCATATTAAGGATTTCGTCCGGCGCGAATCTCGTTTATAAAGTACGTACCCTGGTCTTTGAATGGAGGATTGAGAACAATCACCCTCTCAATTTCATCAATGGCGCTTTGTCGCTCTCCCACTTGCATATATATTGCCGCAAGCCGAAGATGGCTCTGCCAATCATTTGGACTGTCCGCGACTTTCTTTTGAAGAAGCGTCATCGCCCTATTCAATTCCCCCGTGCGCTCGTAGGCTTGGATAAGACGCAGGTCGGTGATAACGGCACTGCCAAAGTGGGTAGTGAGAACCGTGTCAGCAGTCTGCGGCTGTCCCGCGTATACTGCCGCGACGGCATAGAGAATCTGTGCATCAGGATATGTTGGTTGAAGCTCATACGCCCGCTTAAATGCCTGAAGAGCGTCCTGCGGTTTACCTTGGTTTAAGAGATTGCCTCCAATCTCAAAATAAGTAACTTGTTTATTGGGAGATAGTTCTATCGCCTTTTGGAGATACGGTATCGCGTCTTGATATTTTTGCCAGTTATCAAGAAGTGTCGCCATAAACAACTGGAAGCGCGTATCGCTCGGCACTCGGTCAATTTGTTTTTGCATTTCATTTCGCGCCAGCGTAAAGAAGTCATTCTTTACGGATTGGTCAACATCTAGCGCGTTAATTTTGCTCGCAACTTGCGCAAGCTGTTCTCGCACTTCCTGCATGCCAAACGAGTTGCGCGCAATCGCTTGATTGAATTGTGCGAGGTTTATGGAGAGATTCGACTTATTGGTGGCAGGGTCTATGTTCTGTGAAAGACCTTGTACAAGGTCACGGGCAACGAGCATTCCCTTTATATTGAACGCGTAAACGGATAGGAGCGTTAAAACAATCACGGCCGGCGCAACGACACGGTAAACGGTGTCTTGACTGGGGGTGCGCGACTCCAAAAGAGGCGCGGTGTCAGAAGTGGAGCGCGTTTGGAGATATGCGAGAAGTGAGAAAAAGAGAATATAACTGGCAATATTATCAAAGACGAAAAAGTTATGCGCGGCGTAGGCGACTATGAGACCCGTGAGAAGTGCTTTTTCAGTTACTGAAGCGGATGCAATTTTGCGCCATAGCGCCCGCAAACCGGCAGCATAAAGCGACAGGTACAAGAGGAGCCCCAGGAGTCCCGCCGCGATGAGCCAATCAAGAAAGACATTGTGCACGCGGTCAAACCATGTCTCCTGGTCGTACATTTCCGGATTGTAATACTTATTAAAAACGAAATTGAAACTCTCCTGCCCCCATCCTAATATCGGGCGTTCCTTGAATCCCTGCCACGCCATACCCCAGACAAGTAAGCGGCTCTGCCCCGCCTCAAGAGAAATGGACGCAAAACGCTCAAGCACATGATTGTTTTGCACAAAAGAGGTGTGACGAATCGCAAGAAACCCGCCAACGAGAACAAGGACGCAAACCACGGTTCCGACCGCAGCTTTTCTAAGACGCGGCTTTTCCTTCCCAAAGACTGCCGTGAGCAATGCCGCCGCCAATGCCCCCGCAACAAGCCCCAAGGCAGCGCCGCGCGTGGCGGTCAAATACACAATTAAAACAAAGAAAGCCGCGAGCACGCCGTAGCTCCATTGAAGCATCTTTCGGCCTTCGGAACGCACGACGTAAAAGGCGGCAACAAAAACATGGAAGAGCATGTAGCCGCCGAGATAGGTCGCATTTCCTAGCGTGGAGTCGGGGCGATCGCCCTGGTGCATGACGAACCAGCCGAATGTTTGGGAAAGAGCATAGAGGCCGGCGATGGTAGCCGCGACAAACGAGCAGTTCCAAAAGATGCGCCACAGTTTTTCCGTCGTGAGCACGGTGCTTGCCACCACAAAATATGCAAAAAGATGCAGTATCGTGATATACCCTTCCATGCGCTCAAAGTTGCTCCAAAAACTCTTAAAAACATTTTCGGACATAAGAGTCGCAAAGCCAACGATAATGACAAATGCTCCGAGCGCTGAGAGGAGCAAGGATTTGCGGGGCCGGTATGCCGGATTGCGAAGCGCGAGAATAATCCATCCGCCGAGAAGTAGCTCAACGAGAATACGGAATATAAAATTTTTGCCGGTTATATACGGGAAGAAAAGCGTCGGCAGGAGTGGTGAAGTGGCCACGATGAGCGGTACAAAGGGAATAAGAAAAATTCCCCCCAAGAGCACTTTCCGCAGGGTTGCTTCAAAATTCATAATGAGCCCACCTTATCATATTCCCCCTCCGGCCGCTATCGTTTATGCACATTAGACACTGCGCAACACGCGCCGCCGTTTTTTTTCTTGATGAAATTTCTTTTGAACATATAGCGTTACGGTGGCAAGAGTTTTTACGATATTCTTACTCGTATCTTTGACAAAATACAGCTTAGATGGCTGGTAGCGCCCAACGGCAAGCTGTTTACGAATAACGCGGCGCAATGCTTGAGCGCCCTCATTCACATCAATAACATTTTTTGCTCGAAGACGCCCCCTCTGCCTCGTGCCTATATTCACGACCGGAATGCCAAGATATGAACACTCCTTAATGCCCGCAGAGGAATTGCCTATTAAACACAAGGCGTTTTTAAGCAGCGCGAGAAATTCCCGCGGCGGTACATAGCGCATGAAATGAATTTGATGGTCTGCTATTTTATCATTGAAAATACGCATCTCATGTGAAATATCCTCCGCGCCGAGGTCAAAATTTGGCCAAAACCAATAGGTCGGAATTTGTATTCCATGCACCGCGGTAAGAAGTGCTTTGGTGTGCTCTCGCACACGGTCACGCTCGGTTGAGACGGGGTGGTACATGACCATAAGATAACCGCTTGCGGGGTCAAAATGCGTACCGCTTCCCGTACTTAAGAGATTGGGATTTTGAGTATGAGCGGCTATTTTATGCACAATCTCAATTTCCGGACTGCCGAAATTAAATACATACTTCGGCGATTCACCCATCTGAAGCACCCGCCGCCGCGCATCTTCATTTGTTACAAAATGGATATGGGACAATTTTGTTATGGAGTGGCGCACCATCTCGTCAAGCGTGCCCGTAACATCTCCTCCTTCAATGTGCGCAATGGGAATGTTCATGTACGAAGCGGCAGTCGCCGCCGAAAGCATTTCAAAGCGGTCTCCACGCACGACAACGAGATCCGGCTTGATGTTGTTGAACAGATGCGCAAACTCAATGAGTCCAAGGCCGGCCGTCTGTGCCTTCACGGTCGGCGCATCCCCTTCCAGATTGAAATACACCTCATAGAGGTTTTTATACCCTTCGGCTTCAAGGATGTTGCGCACATACGCGGTGTGCGCAGAATACTTCTGGAGAAGCGCGGTGCCGCCAATAACGATGTGCAAATCAACATCCGGCCTCTTTTTAAGCTCCTCAAGAATAAGGAGCGAGCGGCTGTAATGAATAAAACTCGTGATAATGAAGCAAATGCGGCGTTTGTTTTTTCCCATATCGTTAGTTATTTTTACCGAGCCGTCCGGTGTATTTACTCCGCGTCAATTTTTCTTCGGGCAAGAGCTCAAGATTTCCTGAACCAAGCGCTGTTGCAAGCGCATTTCTGAAGTGGACAATCTGTACAAAAGTTTCCGGCTCGCTTGCAATGCGGTGCGTGGTAATTGGCGCAAGTCCTGCGCCAGTCGTATGCGCCATTTGCGGCATTGCGCGGTCAAGCGTGAAATGCTTCTCAAAATATTCAATGCCCATGCCCATTGCCAATGCCGGCGCCTCAACCCCAAGCGTGTGGTCAGAATAGCCGACATGCTCGGTTTGCGTTTTGAGCCACAGGAGCTTGCGCAGGTTTGCCTTCTCAAGCGGGCACGGATAGACCGAAACGCAGTGCATGATGGTAAAGACGCCTGATTTCAAAATATCTATTGCTTTCTGCATCTCTTCTTCCGTTGACATACCGGTTGACACAATCACCTCTTCAAAAGAATCGCGAAGCTGTTTCAAAAAATTGAAGTGCTTGAGGTCAGTGCTCGCCGCCTTTATTTTTTTAAGTCCGAGCTTTTGAAGAAAAGGAATACGAGCCGCGTCATAGCAGGTGGTTAAAAACTCAACGCCCTGCCGTTCGCACTCTTCCTTAAGAAGGTGGTGCGCGTCATCAGAAAGCTCGAGAGACGCATACCGCGCTTTATCTGGGTCCGTGTCGTCTACATTTTTGCTCTGCCATGATTGAAACTTAACGATATCAACACCGGCCTCCCGCGCCGCCGTAATCATTTTTTTAGCAAGCAGAATGTCGCCATTATGCGAGGAGGCGATTTCAGCAATAATTTTTGGTACAGGAAATTCTTTCATATATATATCTAGATAGTTACTTGTTCTGCTTCGTGTGCGGATTTCTGCCTTCAGCACACAGATACACGCCTCGTTCAACCGGACGATTTGCTACCGAAAAGAAGCGCACCTCTTTAAAATGCTGCTTGAGCAGAGTTTCCAAACTCCATTTGCTAAAAAAGTTTTTGTGGTCGGGAGCGTTCCAGCGCGTGCGATTTTCTGCAACATATGATTGATCAGGGTAACGATTCGGCACACTCATGAGAAAATTCCCTTCCGGTTTCATAAGGCGCACGAGCTGTTGAACCGCACCGTCAAATGCATTCGGCGTTAAGTGTTCAAGCACCTCAAACGCACACACGGTATCATACAACTCTTCCACCGCAAGCTCTTCAATTGCCTTCACACGAAAAATGATTTTACGGGCATCGGCGGAAGAAAGCGCGCCTGATGCCAGAAGCTCCGCGCGAAGCGCTTCGGCGTGCAAAATAGCACTCGGTCTAATGTCAATGCCAACGACCGCGCGTACTGATGGTACTTTTGCAATCTCGATGCTTACGGTGCCAGACGAGCACCCTGCCTCGAGTACCCGTGAGCCGAAGGGCAGAGTTCTGGTAGTTTCAAGCCGCGCCGTATCGTCAAGCCGCCACCTTGGTAAATTGTGGTTTTCCGCATCACCCTCCGGATGATAGATATACTCAATCCTGTCGCGAAATTCCTCGGCTCGCGCCAGTTGTTCCTCTCTGCTCCATGCATACTCCTCCGCCACAAAAGGAAACTCCTTCCGCTCCAGAGCGGCAAGCTCATCAACCAATTCTTGCTCACTCCCATCACGATTAAGCGTAATTAAAGTGTTCGCTTCTGATTCTTGAAATAATGTTTGGTAATCAGCCATACATGACATCCCGCAGACCATCCTATGCCAGCGTTATAAGCAAAAAACAGCCTAAAAAGTCACCCTTTCATCGTAAGAGCGAGGAGATTTTTAAAAAGCATAGCGACGGTAACGGGGCCGATGCCGCCCGGAGTCTCTGTGAAAAGAGATGCTTTTTCGGCGCACGACGGGTCAATATCTCCGACCGTTTTGCCTCCTTGCTCACTCGTACCGGCGTCCAAGAGCGCTACCCCTTCTTTTACCATTTCAGGTTTGATGAGGTGGGGCACACCAGCGCCGGAAACGATTATGTCGACGTCTTCCGTGAGCACTCGGATATTGCCTGTATGCTCATCTGCCGCAACCACATGGGCGCCGGCGCGCTTGAGCCATAGCGCAGAAGGTTTGCCGACCAGTCTTCCCTGCCCGATTACCACCGCTTTTTTGCCGACCACCGAAACGCCGTACCGCAAAAGTATTTCCGAAATTGCTCCCGCAACAGGTGGCAGTATCGGCAAGGTACCCGCTTCAAATTGCGCACATGCCGCGTCGGAGAGAACATCTACATCAGCCGAGACAGGAATGGCATTCAAAACTGTTTGCGTATCAATGGAAGCTGGAAGCGGCAACTGCACCACAATCCCTCCGCCAGCTTGCGCTGCTGACTTTACGGCTGCCACTGCCTCCGCGGTTGTGGAATTCTTCGGAAGGCGATGTTCAATGATTGAGACGCCCACATCGGCAGCAAATTTCTTTTTAACGGCAACAAACCGCTCCGTGACCGGATTAGCCCCAACCATAATGAGCTGAAGCACGAGCCCATTTTTGTACGATATATCGTACACTTTTTTTGTAAGCTCCCGCTTCAAATCTTCTGCTATCGCTTTTCCGTCAACAATCATAAAAAATCAATACGTTATTGAAGCTCAAAAGTGTACGATATATCGTACACTTTTTCATTAGTGCTTTTTACTTCTTCGCCGTCTTGCGACGCAGAATGGAATCAATGCGGCGCGCAATGGCGACCATGTCTTTTTCTTTTTTGCCACGCGTTGTTTCCGCCGGCGTCCCGAGCCGAATACCGGAGGGGTCAAAAGGCGTGCGGGTATCAAAGGGAATGGCATTAGCGTTTACGATGATGCCTTCTTTTTCAAGACGCTGTTCCGCTTCTTTACCGCCCATTCCCCCGCCGTCCATCCACGTGTCAACAAGGAAAAGATGCGTGTCGGTGCCGCCGGAGATGACTCGCCAGCCAAGCCGTTCCAATTCCTTGGCGAGTGTCTTGGCGTTTTTTACAATCTGCCGCGCATAGGATTTAAACTCCGGAGCTTTTGCTTCGGCAAGCGCCACCGCAATCGCCGCGATGGCATTTTCGTGCGGCCCGCCTTGGAAACCCGGAAATACCGCTTTATCAATTTTCTCGGCAAATGCTTTTCTGGAAAAAATCATTGCGCCGCGCGGTCCGCGAAGTGTTTTGTGTGTTGTGGTCATTACCACATCGGCATAAGGAAACGGTGACGGATATGCACCTCCCGCCACGAGCCCCGCAAAATGCGACATATCCACCATAAGAATCGCGCTACAGGCATCGGCTATTTTTCTGAATGCCTTGAAATCAATAATGCGCGAATAGGCGCTGAAGCCGGCGACAATAAGCTCCGGCTTCTCGCGCTTCCCCAGCGCCATAAGTTCATCGTAGTCCAATTGCTCGTCTTTTTTTGAAACACCAAAAGGAACTTGCTTCCACCAAATACCGGAAGCCGACACCGCGTGGCCGTGCGTAAGGTGGCCGCCGTCTTTTAAGCGAAGCCCCATGATTTTTCCGCCTTTTGGCACAAGCGCGCTGTAGATGGCGATGTTTGCCGGCGAGCCGGAGTACGGCTGGACGTTTACCGCCCAGTTTTTAGCCGAAAGTTTGAAAAGCCCGAGTGCGCGTTTCTGGCAGAGCCGCTCCAGCTCATCAACCACGCCGTTGCCCGCGTAGTAACGCTTGCCCGGATACCCCT
Organism: uncultured Candidatus Saccharibacteria bacterium; assembly: GCA_964348955.1. Lineage (GTDB taxonomy): Bacteria > Patescibacteriota > Minisyncoccia > Phycocordibacterales > 2-01-FULL-51-21 > 2-01-FULL-51-21. Next base: position 11,488 of record CAYGEN010000013.1, read on the forward strand.
CCGCATATTTGTTGGTAAAGACCGAGCCGAGTGCGGCGAGTACATCATCAGAAACATAGTTTTCCGATGCAATGAGATCCACGGCGCGCTTCTGCCGCGCCACCTCCGCCTGAATGAGTTTTTGCATCTGAATATCTTTCATAAAAAAATTACCCATTACCCAATGTCAGCGGGTGTTACAAACGCGTCTCCAAGAATTTTTTTCTTTGCTTTCTTCCCCACAACTTTCGAGAGCTCATCGGGATTCATCCCCGTTCCCGGACGCTTAAGAGTAAGCAAGTCACGAGTTATTTTTGTGCCCTTGGAAATGTCATTTCGCGCGGTAATGCTTTGCCTGGCCCACAACCGCGCTTTTTTGATATGCTCGGTCCGTAATCTCTCTGTGTCTTTAAGCGCCGCTTCTACCTGCCTGATTTGATCCACCATGATTTTTTGCTCTTCCGGCGTACACGAGCCGGGGCAGTCATACGAGCGCTTGTCGCTTGTGTCAAATGAAAGATGCTTCTCAAGAACCGTGGCGCCGAGCGCTCGTGCCGCAATCGGTACATGCCAACCGAGCGTGTGGTCGGAGTAGCCGATCGGGTGCCTGAACATCTTTTTAAGCTTAGTAATCACACTCAAATCGTTCATCTCGTAGGGCGTCGGGTATACCGTATTGCAGTGGAGAATAATAATATCTTTCGCGCCTGCCTTTTCAAGGGTTTCAACCGTTTTCACAATTTCATCATCAGTAAGATGAAGACCGAGCGAGACAATTACCGGCTTGCCGCGCGAACCGACATTCTTAAGAAATTCATAATTTATAGATTCACCGGACCCCACTTTAAAAAAGGGAACCTTGAGTTCCACATCAAGAAAATCTAAATCTACATCGGTGTGTGCGGTAATAAGGCACTCAATATTCCGTACCGAACAATACTCCCAGAGCTCCCGTAAATCATCGTGCGAGAGCTCTTTGTATTTAATGCGCGAATACCAGTACGGGTCCATGCGTTTTGAAATAAGCTCCTCGGTCGTCTGTGCTTGAAATTTTACCGCATCACATCCTGCCGCCATCGCCGCATCCACCTGCTTTTTGGCAAGCGCGAGCTCGCCCCAATTGGTCAAGCCGCCCTCGGCAATGATATACATCGGCTCGCCGTCGCCAACAAGTCGTCCCCTTAAATTTACGTTATGTGCCATACCGTTCAAGAATAATTATGATTGCAAACGCTTTAACTCCGCGATGCCTTCAGGAAACGCCATCTGTGGCTCCCAGCCTAATAGCTCTTTTGCAAGAGATATATCCGCGCGCGTTTTCCGCGCCTCCCCGCGGCGCGGCGCCGCAAGTTCGCACAAGCCGGAGCGCAGGAGCTCTTCCGGAGCGGCGTCTTTCGGCGCACCGAGCACAAGACGCGCGACATCCCAAATGGAAAAGTTTTCTCCAGAGCCAATGTTTATGATTTCTCCGCCGCCGACATGCGCCGATTCCGCCGCCAGCAGGTTTGCTCGCGCAACATCCCCCACCCAAACGAAATCGCGCCGCTGGTGCCCGTCCGGCACAACCGTGAGCGGTTTCCCCTCTTTGCGCTGTTTAAGAAAAATAGCAATCACCAAAGGATACGCGCCGCCGATTGACTGCCGCGGCCCGTAGACATTGAAGTAGCGCAAGCATACCGTTTCTGCGCCGCCGGTCATTTTTCCCATATCGCGCATAAGCATCTCTCCCATACGCTTTGTGGAAGCATAGGGATTTAGCGCCCTAGACGGCAGTGGGAGCGATTCCTCAAGCGCGGCATCATGCTCGCCGTATGCTGAAGAAGACGCGGAGTATACGACGCGCTTTGTGCCGTACTTTTTTGCGAGCGTGAGAACGTTTTTCGTTCCTCCGACATTTACCTCAAAGTAGCGGTCAGGGCGTTCAAACGACGGCTGGAGCGCCGCGAGCGCGGCACAATGAAAAATTATTTCCGGGCGTGCCTCTTCAAACACTTTTTCAAGCGCATCGGCATCTGCAACATCCACCTCAAAATTGCGTACGGCCGTGTTGCCATTTTCTTTCCTGCCAGTGGAAAGGTCATCTACCGAAAAAACTTGGTCACCGCGCGAAACACACGCATCCACGATATGCGAACCAACAAATCCCAAACCGCCGGTTATAAGAATCCGCTTCATGTGCGCCTGTTTTGCATATCGGCGTGCAATTTTCTATCTATCGCAACAGGAATTTGCTTTGACATATTGCCGCCTGCCTGATGCCACTTAATCTTCGGGTGTATTGCTTCCCGGTCAATGTGGTCTTTTGATGCACTGATACGGCGAAGCATTTTTGTTACCAGTTCATCGGTCAAATATATCGGCTGTAAACCAAGCGAAAGAAGTGAAGTATTTTTTGCATTGTAATAGTGCTCCTCCGCCTCAATGCGGGGGTTCTCGATATGTTCTATCGTGACCGTATGTCCAAGTGATTCCGCCGCGCGCTTCACTCTCTCGGCAAGCTCCTGTACGGTAAATTGCTCGGTGAATTGATTAAACACACGGAATTCTCCCTCTATCGGCGGATTATCTGCGGCGATGGCGACGCACGCGATAGTGTCACGGATATTTAAGAATCCGCGTTTCTGTCCACCTTTGCCATAGACGGTAAGCGGAATGCCGGCGATTGCCTGGGTCGCAAATCGATTCAATACCGTGCCAAATACTTCATCGTAGTGAAAGCTCGTCAAGAGTTCGGGATGGTATTCTGTCTGTTCGGTGTCAATACCGTACACCACGCCTTGATTTAAATCCGTCGTGCGAAGCCCCCATACTCGACACGCAAATTCAATATTGTGGCTGTCATGCACCTTTGAGAGGTGATAAAAAGAACCGGGCTTCTTTGGGAAAAGTACGCGGTCGCGGCGGCCATTATGTTCAAGCGTGAGCCACCCCTCTTCAATATCAATGTTCGGCGTCCCGTATTCGCCCATTGTTCCTAATTTAATGAGATGCGCTTCCGGCGTCCACCGCTTCATGGCAAAGAGAACATTGAGTGTTCCTGCAACATTATTTATCTGTGTCGCAACGGCATTCAAGTGACTGTGCATGGAGTACGGCGCCGAGGGCTGTTCGGCATAGTGCACAATCGCCTCGGGTTTTAATTCCTCAAACACGCTATAAATAAATCGGTAGTTTTCTGCAATATTGCCAATATGCAGTGTTATGCGATTGCGATGATTCTCGTTCCACAGTCGCACGCGCTTTTGGAGTGTCGGGATAGGGAAAAGCGGCGCAACGCCCATCTCGGCTTCCCAAATGCGCTTCGAGAGATTGTCCACGATAGCTACGTCATGCCCCCTATCGGCAAAGTGCATAGCCGTCGGCCAACCCAAATATCCATCACCGCCTAGAATAAGAATGCGCATAATGATTCTTTATACTCCGCGATAGATTCCTCAACAATATGGTAAGCGGAGATTACCATGGCTTCCGTTTCTTCGGCTCACGAACCAGAATGTCAACAAGGACATTGCCGGCACCAACCACCGGCAAAAGAGTGAACGACATTTCCTCTTGAAAAATCTCATCTCCTTTCCCCGCTTTTACTTCCCTCTCCGTAAGTGTGATCGGATTTAGATTGACGATTTTTTCAACGGGCGTCTGGAGCATCGCGCCTCCAAGCATCGCCCGCCGGATATCCCCGTCAGCAAGAACACCAATGAGATGCCCTTTGGCATCAACCACAAACACCGCCCCGCGCTGGTTGTCGGTTATGGCACCCATGGCCTCTTCTATGGTTGACGCCATTGACACTACAAAACTGCTGTTAAGAATGTCTTTTTTCATATGCGAGTGATTATTATTGAAATGAGTTTTAGTAGGTGAGGCGCTTTACGAGCAGTGTATCATCAATCGGCATGGCGGCGAGGATGTCCGTGATTCGCCTTGAAGACTTGCCGTCTCCATAGGGATTCACGCATATTTGCATGCGTTTGCGGAATCTTGGCGAGAGTGCAAGGCGCATCGCCCGCTCAATAAGGTCGGCTTCGTGCGGCGCATGAATGACATTAATGCCATGCAATCGTCCTCTTTCGCGGTTCCCAATGTTTACCGCCGGGAGCTTAAATGTCGGCGCCTCAATGATGCCGCTTGAAGAATTGCCGACGAGCACATTGGCAATGCGCATGAGTCCGGTGTAATCCTGCCGCTTCACATTCGGAAACACCTGCATCTCCGGACTCTTATGTTCCATGACTATCCGGCGAATGATGGTACTGCCCGCATCCGAATTGTTAAGAATGATGACACTCTGGTAGCCAAAACGATTTACCGCTTCAAGTGTCTCGCGCATTTGCCGCGCCGTATCCGCGAACTCCTCCGTTACCGAGTGCTGTACGAGAAGCACCACCGGCTTGCCGCGAACAAGATTGAACTTTTTGTATATTTCTTCCTTGGGCGTTATAAACCCGCTCACCAACTCATCGAGCATGGGGGCGCCAACCGTAAAAATGCGGTGTTTTTCTTCTCCCATTTTACGCACTCTATCAGCCGCATCTTTGTTCGCCGCAAAATGAATGTGCGCAAATTTGGTAATGGCGTGCCGCGAAACGCCATCAATATTGCCCGAGACTTCACCCGCTTGAATATGCGCAACGGGAATATAGAGATGCGCGCCGACAATGGCCGCCACGAGCTGTTCACCCCGGTCCCCCGCGAGAAGCACCATATCGGCCTCCATCTGCTTCAAAAGTTCCGGAAGCTGGAGCATGAAAATAGAAAGCGACTTCACCATCGTCAGATGATTGTAGCCGTCCAGCGTGTTGAAAACGCTCGCCTGTATTTTGAGCCGATCATTTTTTATCTCATCAATACTTGACCCGAATGTGTCAAGTACATGCATATTTGAGGCAATGATGCCGTAATCCAAATCGGGATGTTTTTCTATCTCTTTTATGACTGGACGAAAATAACCGTACTCTCCGCGAGAGCCGGCGATAATGGCAATTTTTCGCTTTTTACGCTTAGCTTTTGGCATGGTGCTTTCAACGATTACAACCTCCCGCGGTATGTGAAAGTTCCCGGTATCGCCAATGGCATACCCCATCAAAGGGTATCGTCAAAAGATTATGATATATCATAATCTTTACGGTCGTGGTTCAAATTTTCAATCAGTACCCGTACGATGTATCGTAATCCGAGGAATCAAGCGACATCGTCCCAAATAAGCATCGTGTCTTTGGGAATGTCGTGTGCGGCTTTTTTGCCAAGAAGTTTGGCTGCAAAAAGAGCGTCCATATATTTTGAAGGGATGCCGTCCTGCACTTTGCCGTTTCGTTCCATCTGTCGAGGACGGCGTTCAATAAGATTTTCTGTTGTAAGTATCTCCCCTTTCTTGATGTCGCGGAATGATGTTGCCGTATGAAATGCCCAATCGCGCACCACCTGCTCTTCCTTTGAAATCACCTTCTCATCACCGAGCGCAACTTCAACCTTGCGAATGCCTTCCACAAGCTCCTTCAGCATATGCGGTTCAAGCGCGATGAAATGGTCAGGGCCTTTTTGATTTCGCGACAAAGTAAAATGCTTTTCAATAACCTTTGCGCCGAGTGCTACTGAAGCATACGCGGTGTAATTATCCATCGTGTGGTCAGACTGCCCGGAAATCACGCCAAAATCGTCGCGAAGTTTTTTAATAAGGCCGAGATTGGCATGAGAATAATCATTCGGCGGATACTCCGAGGTGCAATTTACGAGTACCAAATTTTGTTTCGCCCCTTCTTCTTTATATACCTTCACCACTTCTCCAATTTCGTCCCACGTACTCATACCGGTAGAAACAATGACCGGCTTCCCTGTTTTAGCGCTCACCTCGGCGAGGCGGCGGTGCTGGGGCAAATTATCAAGCTCCCCCGAACCCGTCTTAAACGCTTTGACGCCGAGGTCGTTCAAGACATCAACCGCCGCCGTGCAAAACGGCGTACAGAGATATTCAATGCCAACTTTCTCACAATAATCCATTACTTCTTTATGCATTGCGGGCGTAAAGAGATTCCGCTGAAGAATGTCGTACAAAGGCCCGTCCCACATGTTGATGGAGCCGGGGATCATTTCGTTCTTTCCGTCTACTTCGTTCTTGCCGACGAGGTGGAGCTGAAATTTCGCAACGTCCGCTCCCGCTTCTTTCGCGGCATCAACAAGCTTTTTTGCCGTCTCCATGCTGCCATTATGCGAATCGGCGATTTCCGCAATGACTACGGTCCGCGGCCCGCCAATCGTTAGTTTCCCAAAGGTGATTGGAT
>CAYGEN010000014.1:0-16873 GCA_964348955.1 uncultured Candidatus Saccharibacteria bacterium
GTATTAGTAGTGTGGATAGGGTGATAAATGAATTTTATTGTTTATATTCCTCATATTTTTTGCCTCGTCTTGTGGTATAGGTATGGGTATATAATGTCTTCCAAAAGCAGAACTTTTATTAAACTGCTTTCGTTCCGCAGTTATCAACAAATTTTTATACGCTTTAAACACCTTTTTCCACATAGTTATGTATCAATTATTATTTAAGTAACGCGCGTATCTGCTCAACTTCATCCACAAGCATACTATCTTTTTTCAATTCATTGCGTATTTTTTCACATGAATGAATAACGGTCGTGTGGTCCCTTCCCCCCAGTTTTTGGCCGATGGTCGGGTATGACACGTGAAAATCTTCACGAAGTATATACATAATGAGTTGGCGCGGTTTCACCACCTCTTTTCTCCTTGTTTTTTCATAGATACTCATCTCCTCAATCTCATAGTAATCCGCAATCTTTTTAATAACATCCTTAACCGAGATGAGTTTTTTGGGGCGAGAAGTGTCTTTAATGAGATTCTTAATTTCCAAAAGATTCAACGTTTTCCCGCTCAATTGCGTCTGGCAGATGATGGAATTCAAAATACCTTCCAATTCTCGGATATTCCCATGGATGTTGTGCGCGAGGTATTCACTGACCTCCTCGGCGAGAACAAAGTTGTTGTGGTGGGCTTTTGTTTTTAAAATTGCCACCCGCGATTCATACTCCGGTTCGGCAATATCAGCGATCATTCCTGCCGCAAAACGCGACTTCAGGCGCTCATCTATATTTTGAATGTAGTTTGGATGCTTATCGGATGAAAAAACAATTTGCTTATTATTGTCATAGAGCGCGTTAAATAGGTGAAAAAGCTCTTCCTGGGTTTTTTCCGTTTTTGAGAAAAACTGCACATCGTCCATGATAAACACGTCATACTGGCGATACCTTTCTTTAAATGAATTCATTTTATTCGTCTGTACGGAGTTCATATAATCAACCGCAAATTTTTCGGAGGTCATGTAGTATACTTTCTTACTCGGGCTCATCTTTTTTATATAGTTGCCAATTGCCTGCATGAGGTGGGTCTTTCCTCTGCCGGTGCCGCCGTAAATAAAGAATGGGTTGTAGACAACGCCCGGCTTTTGGATAATTGCCTGCGAAGCGGCGTACGCAAGATTGTTGAACGAGCCGACCACGAATGTGTCAAAGGTGTAGCGGGGATTTAAGTTATCATTTTTGTTTATATAAAAATCACCAAGCGGCAACTCCGGCGATGACGTAAGGGAGCGCGGCGCCTCTTCTCTCGATTTGCGCCTATCTTTTACAATAGTGTACTCAAGCCCGCGCACACTTTCAGAAAAACTCCGTAAAGTTTTCAGGGTTGTCTTATGATATTTTGTGGAGAGCCAGTCTTTGACGAATTGATTGGGGACGCCGATATACACAACCCCCTCTTCCATCTTGAGGATGTAGGTGTCTTTAAACCACGTGCTGAAGTTCGCTTTTGAAATGGAAAGCTCAATATCAACCAACACGTTCTCCCACAGTTGTTTTGTGTCCAAAACTTTGCTGATAGGGTGGCTTCGTTCGCTTTCCGTGTAGGTATCCATATTTCTTATTATGTTTTTGTGACGGTTGGTGGAGCGTGCTCGGTAAGTATAGCAGTATCCCTCTAAGAGGAAATATTGTTGAAAAGAGCGGTTTTGTTCATAACCAGTGTATAACTTGTGTACAAGAGATACAGATTGCCAAAAAAAATGTTCTGTCGTATAGTGTCACTTTGTTCGCGGTTCGCGGTGTGCGATGCTACAGAGTACCTCAGTGGGCGCAACCGATTGCTAAAAAACTAAAAAAACTAATAGTGCTAAATCATATATGTCAAAAACCTATCAGCCGAAAAAACGAAAGAGGGCGCGTTCTCATGGCTTCCGCAGTAGAAAGAGAACGACTGCCGGGCGGGCGGTAATTACCCGCAGACGTCAAAAGGGCAGGAAACGCCTCGCGGTATAGCGGGAACGGAAAGGGTATGGATAAGACGGTTGGCCGTATCAAAACCGCGTTTCTCACCGAGGTGCTCCGCCGCGGCTTTGTCTCAAAAACCCCCTCCTTGGTGCTCCGGAGTCTGCCTCTTGAGAGCGCCGAGCAGAGCGTCGTGCAGGTTATTGTTTCCAAGAAGACCGCAAAGGGCGCGGTGGAGCGCAACCTGCTCAAGCGCCGCGGGCGCGAGCTCCTCTGCGAGAAGGCAAGACATCTTCCAAGCCCCTACGCCCTGCTCCTTATTTTTCAAAAAGGCTCGGCGGAAAAGTCGTATAAAGAATTGAGAGAGGAATTTTCAGGGCTCGATGTTTCTCGCCCCGTTAAGACAGAAAATCGCAATCATTGAAAGGGTTTGGTTCCTGCGCTACAATAAGCCAATGTTCAGCTCTTTTTTCCACGCCGCCTTCTACGACCCTATCTACAACGGGCTTGTTTTTTTAGTCGCGGTTGTGCCGGGCGCCGATGTGGGTATTGCGGTTATTCTTCTTACCATTGTGGTGCGGCTCATCCTCTTCCCGCTCTCTTTAAAGGCAATTCGCACCCAGCTTGTCATGAAACAGCTCGCGCCGGAGCTGGAGCGAATTAAAAAAGAATATGCGGACAAGCGTGAAGAGCAAGCGCGCCAAACGATGGCGCTTTACAAGAAAGAGAAGGTTAATCCGTTCTCAAGTTTCGGTTTTCTCATAATTCAGCTTGTTTTTATTATCGCGCTCTACCTTGTCTTTTTCAATGGGGGCCTTCCCTCAATTCAGACGGAGCTTCTTTATTCTTTTACGCCGATACCCGACACGGTGAATATGCATTTCTTGGGATTTCTCGATGTTGCCGGCAAAAGTCTCGTGCTGGCGTTTCTCGCGGGCATTACCCAATTCATACAAACACGACTTTCTTTGCCGCCGATGCCTCCAAAAAAAGAAGGAGCCGCTTCATTTAAGGACGACTTGGCGCGCAGTTTCAATCTTCAGATGCGTTACATACTCCCGATTATTATCTTTTTTGTGGCCTACTCAATTTCCGCCGCCATTGCGCTGTACTTTACCGTGAGCAACTTGGTCTCCATAGGCCAAGAGCTCTATGTGCGCAGGACACTCAAACGCCCCGCCGCTTAGGATTCTCTCTAAGCCATGGATGAAGAAACGGTCAAACAAACCATCAAAGAACTGCTTGAGCGACTTACTATTTCGGTTGAGCGCATTGACGTTGAAGTGGGGAATGGGCAAACGCTTTACCATATACACACGAAAGACTCCGGACTTCTCATTGGGATGAATGGTGAAAACCTGCGGGCAGTTAATGTAATTCTTAAAAAAATTATTGAGCGACGAGCGAACGCGCCCGAAGCAAAACAGTTTCTCATTGATGTGAATGGCTACCATAGCCACCGCATCGTGGAACTGCAGCGTACCGCACGCATGCTCGGTGAGCGAGCCAAAGTGTTTAAATATGATGTGGAGATGAGTCCCATGAACTCCTATGAGCGCAGGATTATTCATTCGCTTTTTGCAAACGACCGTGAGATTTCCACCGAGTCCGTAGGTGAAGGAAAAGTTCGGCGCGTCGTGTTGAAGTATACGAACAACAAATCACCAATCGCCAGCGACCGACAACGTACTACTGAAAAGGATCCTCGTTAAGATTGTTTGGAGGCATAAACTACCCAGAAGCTATGCTTTGGGGTAGTTTATGGTGGAGTAGTTGTCGGCTGGAGGTTGTTTAGTTTTAAACTCCAGAGCGTGGAATCGTTTTTGTTTATGAAAAAGAGGTATGCCTCGTCGGAGCTCATCTGCAGATGGGTTGCGTCAATGCTCGTACCCGCGTCGTCTAAGAGCTCGTCTAGGAGCGTTACACTTCCGCTTGCCGCGTCAATTTTCCAGAGTTCGTCTGAAAATGAGACGGTGCCCTGGTACCAGTCGTCCGGGTATGATGCGCTTGGTAGAGAAGCCGGGGCGGCACAAAAGGCGGTCAGTTTTTCTTCCTCGCTCCACACGCACTTCTCTGCAAGGGTCGCAAGCGGCAGTTCAACGATGGCGCCGCTCTTGATATCCAAAACATTGAGCGCCATGTCGGTTTCCGTACTTTCTGAAAATAGGACACTGGTCAGTTGCGGGTTAATGAGTGTGGTCAGCCCGCGCCGCTCCCCCATGAGCCGCACCACCTTTCCGTTTCCGGTGTTAATGAGATACAGATACCCGGGTGCCGCGAACGATGGTTTGGTGGCAAGCATAATGGTACTGGTGGCAGGCCATCCTATCGTCCATCCGCGTATGGCTGAGGAGAAAAGTTCCTTTGCGTTTGTGCCGCTCGGCTCGGCAAGTATGAGCGATTCGCCGGCACCGCTTTTTGCAATATAGGCAATTTTTCCGCCGCCTTGCGAGCGTACGAGCTCCCGTATATTTTTTGGCAGGAACGCTCCAACGAGCTCTCGTGTCTCTTGGGCAGCATCTCCCTTTTTAAGTGTGCCGAAGTAGGTGGTGATACTTTCGTCTTCTTCAAGGTAGCGCAGAATAACCGATGAAATGTCGGGGAACCAAAGCGCTTCATACACCTTTGGAATGGTGGTGTTGCTTACGCGCCGAGGCACCGCGTCATCGGTAAATGCGTCAAAGGTGTGCCCCGTGGCTCGCTCGCTGTAGCGTATTCCATAGCGGTTTCCAATCGTAAAGGCAATGGCTCCGGCAATCGGCTCTTTGCTCAACTGCCGAAGCGCCGGAAGCTCCACGGCGGAGTCCAGACTTTTTCCCCCTTCTCCTCCGCTCCCCGTGCCGAGCGGACCGTTACCGAACGGGAAAAAATTCAGAATGCCGCCTTGGATGTTCTTATTTACCTCTGTTCCCCCACGCCCCCAAAACCACCCCACAACTCCGAGTATGGCGAGGAGAAATGTAATAACGATGGCGATAATGATGACTCTAGTATACATGTCAGTGATGCATAGAATACTTACTTGGTACATTCTAAACGAACTTTATCGCATTTTTTCTTACCGTCTTCGCTCGGGATGCATTCTCGTTTTACATTCTGCGCGCCTCCAGGACACTCTCGTTTAAACTTCTGTTCACCTGCAAGATCGTCTCTAAAATCACCAACCTTTCTTGTAGGTTTAGGAGGATCCGGTATCTTCTCCAATTTCGGTGGGTTAAACTGCATGTTCAGTATATTCGGATTGATGGTGTTTAGGAGTGCGACTGAAAAGAGAATGAGGAGGAGCCCTAAAATCGCCGAAGTGATGCGGTCCTTTGCGTCCGATTTGTCGCTCACCACCTCGCTTCCCATATACTGCAGTCCGCCGATTGCTATCATAATTACCGCGAGAAATGCGGCGACCCCAAGGGTGATGCTGAAAAGAGACGAAAGATAGCCGGAAAAACTGCTCTGGTCTATACCCTGAATCGGCGCAAGCAGGTTGACACCAAGCTCTGCCAATGCCGGATGTGCCGCGGAGAGCAAAACCGCAGAAAAAACAGCGGAAAAAACAAAAAGAGCCGTTGAGAGAACCACGCGTTTATTTTGTCCATGAGAACGTATCATTTTGGCGCATTAAAACTCACTAAGAAAGAAAAGCCGGCGGTCTGAAGAAGTTTCTTGGCATGTTCAACGGCAACCCCGACACTGCTTTGTCCCGAGGCATCTCCGACGACCCTCACCGCAATGCTCGCATGGTCATCAATAACGCTCTCGGCATTTTTTCCGTCTATGCTCCATCGGTAGTCAAGGGGTATTTGGCGGTCTGACGCGCTAAAGAAGTACGGGTACGCGCTAAACACGGTTTCCTGTTCGGTAAGCGAAACAACGCCAAATATTGCCGTGTTGAAAAATACGCCCAAAAGCGGGTCTCTCCGGTAGATGAGCACTTCGGGTGGGGCGGCGGCAATGACCGCCCTGCCAATACCAACTTGCGTGCCATCGCCGCCCACCACCTCAACCTCCATGTGCATCGTGTCGCCGATATTCGGGCCGGAGACGGTTATACGGTCCCTGCCCCGCCCGGAGAGCGGTCCCTGCACCGTGCCGTTCTTTTTCCAGGTGTAGGTGAAATTGCCTCCCGGCGTTACCGCGCCCCCCTCTCCGTTAGCCACGATTGCGACAATGGTGACGGAAGAATTGGCGGCAGGGAGCCCTTTGCCGCGATACAGGGGCGGCGTATAGGAATCCGCGCTCCACAAAAGGTCTACGATGCCGCTTTGGAGCGCGGTGTCGCTAACGAACACCCGTCCATCGGCGGCGGCAATATCCAGATGAACGGAGGTGCGCGTGCCCGCGGGAGCGGCCGCAAACGAAATACTCTTCAACCCGATACCGCTCCCCGCCGATTTGCCGTTCACGCTCCAGGAAAGCCGCGCTCGGTCAATGTCTATCGCACTGCTCTCAGCGCGGACGGTAACGTTTTGCCCCGGTCGCGGCGAAAGGGGTATTACGGAGAGCCGCACTTGGTCAGGGAGAAAAGAGGTCTGCGCAAGCATGAGGTACGGAAAAAGAAATGAGAACATACCGAACCCTATATACCACCGCCACTTTTTCTTCATACTTTTCATACAAGTGCTTTTTCCAATTTTTTCATTTTCTTCCGCACCCCGTCATTATACTGTTTGTCCTCCCATTGCACGATGAGCGTGGTGAGTACGATGGTTAATGTCCATGCGGGGAGTATGTTCAAAAGCGGTATAAATTCCAAGACGCCGCCGCCGAAGTACACGATTGCTTTTTGGCCGCCGCGGTCAAGGAAATTCACGCCAAGAATTTTTGACCATACGAAGAATATAATCCACGCAAATATGCCGATAATTGTGTTGAGAACAAGGCCGATGATCATGAGTGCCAAAAATCCCTGCAAAATATCAATCGTCACCGCCGTGGCAATCAAACTTGCTCCGGCGACCGGGCTTATTCTGTTGCGCTCACCTGGCTCCACCTTTTTATATATTATCTCGAGCCCCCTTTGCTTTTTTAATGGCGAGGAGCTGGGAAGGGTCGGAGGTGATAATCTGGTCTTCGGTGTAAGAGGCGATAACCTTTATGGCCACATGTTTCAAACCGGCGAAAAAGATTCCTTCCCCGACATCGGACTCAAGCAGTAAATACTTCTCTTCATCGGTCAGGTTGAAGGTATGCTGGATGACATCAATAGAAGACGGCGATTGCTTAAGAAGGAGTTGGATTGATGAGTTTGAAATCATCGGCAGTCCGTAAGGCGACTTTAAAAAGTCATCCACATCTTGTGTAATGGTGGAGAGGGCGAGGTAGTATTTGCGGCCGCGCTTCGCCATGCTGTAGAGGAAGGAAGCGGTGTCTTCCGACTTCATCATCCACCACGCCTCGTCAATAATGAGCAGACGTTTTTTGAGTTCTTTGCGAATAGCGGTCCAGATAAAGTGCGTTACGATGTACATGGCAACCGGTTTCAGCTCGTCTTCCATATCGCGTACCGAGAACACGACGAATTTTTTATTGATGTCCACATTCGTCGGCCGGTTGATAAAGCCCGACCAGGTGCCTTTCGTGTACTTTGAAAGACGCTGTACGAGCGATTCCCCGCCCTCCATACCGGCAAGCACGAGCTCAAAGTCCGAGATAAGTGGTGGCTCAACGCTGGTAAAATCGGAGTCCGCGGTGATATCTTTGAGCGCGTAGGTTTCCGATATCGCGCGGTCTACAATCGCGTCTTCTTCCGGCGTGAGCCCGCCGAGCATAATGCGGAAGAGTCCGACCAAATTGACGATATTTGAGCGCAGAACATCGGCGCCCGACTCATCTTCTCGCGGCACCGGCAAGTCAAACGGATTGATGTGATGCTCGGAGGTAAGCGAGATGTTGAAATAGCGGCCGCCGACCGCCTCGGCAAGGTAGTTGTATTCCCGCTCGGGGTCTATCACAATGACTTCGGTGTCAAACATGAGCGAACGCAAAATCTCAAGCTTGGTCGCGTACGATTTTCCCGAGCCCGATTTCGCGAAAGTAACCGAGTTATAGTTTTCAAGCGAGAATCGGTCAAAGAGCACCAAGCTTGAGTTGTGGCGGTTGATGCCGTAGAGAATGCCCTTGTCGGCGGTGAGGTCAAAAGAGATAAACGGAAATATGCTTGAAAGCGGCGAGGAGTTTAGCTTGGAGTGGACCCCGAGCACGTCAGTCGCAATCGGCAATACGCTTTTAAATCCGTCCTCCTGTTGGAAAAGCGCCGGCTTTACATAGATAAGTTTTGACTCAAGTATGGAACGAATTTCCGATTCCGCTTTGTCCAATTCCCCAACGCTTTCTCCATAAATGGAAATGTATACGCCGACGTCAAAGAGCCGCTCCTCGGCCTGTTGAAGCTGGTCGCGCAGTTGTTCCAGGTCGCGGTACGCCGTGTCAAGGATTGGGTCGCGCACGAGCCCCTTATCCTCGCGGAGCGTAATCTGGCTCTGCACCTCGGCGACTTTCTTTTGAAATTTTCGCAGAACGGAGGCGGTGTCAATGGGGTGAATAAATATTGAGATATCAAATACCTTGTCCAAATTGATAATCGGCGAGAACCAGTTGTCGTTCAAAAAGCGCGGGTAGGAGATGACAAAGAAGGTGCGAACGACTTTGTCGCCGAGGTTCATTTCGCGCGGCGAGACTTTGAGCGCGGAGGGGGCAATAATGTCTTTTAACTCAAGCACGCCGGCTTGGTAAATCTCCTGCGGCAAAATTGCGGTGAGTTCCGCCGTCTCTTTCTTTTTTGGTTTAAGAAAATCAAATGCCATGACGGTTGGTTAAGACGGTTGCTCCCCCGTGAGCGCAATCGGGCGCTCCAGCTCTCCCGGGTTAAAGATTTTGTAATAGAGCTCAATAGTTTCCTCGGTGCCGAGCGCGATAGCGCGAATGCCCGAGCGCGCAAGCCCCTGCACCACGACCGAGATGCGTTGTTCAAGCTGGGTGCGGTGTTCTTCAAACGCCGCTCGAGCATCCTCGGCGTGAGTTTCTTTCTTCTTGTCGCGGTTCAAAAAGTTTCCAATGGTCGCCTTAGTCACCGAAATGGTCGCCGGAGAATATGGAACAACAATGAAGAAGCTCTTTGACATGATGTTTGTTTCTTCGGTGAATGTCTTAATGAAGTCAATGTATTCTCGCACTTGAATTTTCATAAGGTCGCTGTCTTGCGCCTTGTGGCGCTCCTCCAAAAGCGCCAGATAGGGGCGGATATCCAGTTTGCGCGATTGCACGGAAATTTGAATGGGAAACTCAATGGAGTTCAAAAAGTTTTGGAACTGGAAAAGCGTCGCCTGTTGTTCGTCCTGCGACTTGAGCGCGAAGTTTAAGGACGAGGTCATGAGCACCATACGCAACGACCCATCTTTAAGGATCACAACGCCGTCGCGCACCTCGCGGATGGGGACAAATGCTTGGGTGGTGTTGGAGGTTGCTGTCGCCACGTTATTTTTGTTGGTCGTTATGCGAGTAAATGCTCTCCTGAATATCCAAACTCCATGCGAGGTCTTTCAGTTTATTTTCCGAGAGGCGCGGTACAATGAGCGGTGCTTGTTGCAATGGGAGAGGTGCGGCTTTTTTGGGCGCTTTCTCCTCGTGCTTCCACAGGTAGAGTTTTTTGGAGATGGCATAGCGGAGCGCGGCTTCAAGGACATAGATGAAAGGGCGGTTGTTGACTTTGTAGAACGCAAGCG
The DNA here is from genome assembly GCA_964348955.1 of uncultured Candidatus Saccharibacteria bacterium. Taxonomy (GTDB): domain Bacteria; phylum Patescibacteriota; class Minisyncoccia; order Phycocordibacterales; family 2-01-FULL-51-21; genus 2-01-FULL-51-21. The sequence goes on from CAYGEN010000014.1 coordinate 9,656, forward strand.
CAAGCGCGAGCACCACGATGGGCGCGGCAAAGAGTAGGGCGAAGAAGAGCGGCAGGAAGCTGTAAAGCGCCACCGTGGCGCCCGCCGCACCGGCAAGATACGCAAACTGCCGAAAGGTGAGCGGCCCGAAAATCTTATCCTCTACTTCTATAAATTGTGGGACTTGAAACTGCATGGGTAGCTTATTAGCTTACAGCTTCCGAGCTTCTTAGCTTGGAAATCATACGGCTCAACATCTTCATTGCTTCAAGAAGCGACATCTCCGCTTTACGCACCTCGGTCGCATCGGTACATTGTAACCTTTTTGCGATATTAAGACGTGTTTCAAGCTCTGCTCCAAAACTGCATGCGAGGTATAAAAATTGAATGCAATCTTTTTTAGTACTGCGGTTGCGCCCCGTTGCACTATTTGCCACAAAGGAAACAATGGCTCTACGGGTCTGGCTGGTTAGTGGATTCGGCTCGCTCACCACAGGCGGAAGTTCCTCTTTTGGAAAACGGGACGTAACCGCATAGACGGATATAACAAGGTTCATCGCCCGTTGCCAGACGATTAGATTTTTGTACGACTGCATTTTTTCTTTCACTAATAAGCTCATACGCTATAAGCTAAAAAGCTATACGGTCGGTTCCCTGTAGGGGTCAACCGAGTAGGGCCTTGTTTTTTCCGCCGCCGGTTTTGACTCCTCTTCCTTTGGAGTCGCCGGTAAGACTTTTTCTTCGTGCGGGATTTGGAACATTTTTTCCAGCTTCGCCTCAGCAATGCCGCCGGTCGGCAGATTTATCGGCGTCTCCGATGCATTGTCCTTTGCCGCGGCGCCGTCAGACGGCTCAGTTTTTTCAGCCGTTCCCTGCCGCGGCGTTGAGATGGTTTCAATTTCTTTCAGAAGCGCAAGGCGGTCCAGGTGTTCGTCGGGCGCCTCTCGCGCGGTTGGTGGCGTTTCCTGCGGTTGGACCTCTTCCCGTGGCGACTGTCCTTTCTCAAGATATAGAGGAGTTTGCGTAGCAGTGGGCTCCGACATTGCTTGATTTTCTTGAGTAGCCACTTTAAGCGAGGCCGGCGGTTCTGCAGAGGTTTCTTGCACCGGCTCCACAGGAACTTCCACAGGAATGTCCAGTTTGGGAGTTTTTTGGAGCACGTCCCGTAGCGGCGGCTTTTGCTGGCTTGCCGCAGGAGTTGACAATGGAGTTTCTTTTACCAAAGATTCCGTTGGTGCGGGTATTTGTTGCATCACCGAGCGAATTTTTTTGAAAATCTGCTCATCAACGTCTTTAACAATCTCAGTAATTTTGCTTTCCGGCAGTGGCATTCTACTTGCCAGCTTTTTCTGAAATTCACTGCGCGGAGAAAGCCCGAGAAGTGCAAGATTTATTTCGTCTCCGAGAGCCCCTGCTTGATCTACGTGGAGGCCATGCTTCTGCATCAAATTTTCAAAGACCTTAAACATCTCCATGGAGAGAATAGCATCCTGCATTTCTTTTGGCAGTTGCCGTAATGCCTTATTTCTCTGTTCTCGTGAGAATGTCATAATTTTTTTTTAAGTGCTTCCAGATTAGAACGTTTGCCCGGCGGGGGTTTTCAACCAAGTAGCCAAGCGATCCGCCCAGCCACCAGCAACTGCAGCTGGTCCGCCGGCTGCTACAGCGGCTACTATGTTGGCGCGGATAGTGGCGCGGTCAACATCGCTCAGCTCGCGCGTCATTTCAGATAAGTGCCCCGGACGTAGGTGTTCAGTAGTGTTGTATTGCGTCAGAACGTCTGCAGGGAGTTTGGCGACATCAGCAGCTTTCATATTTATAATGATTGCTCCAATTCGACCCACGCCCGCTTCATCTCTGAAGTACTCTCGGCGCTCATCTTTGATCTTCTTTTTCTCCTGCTCGGTGAAGACCTCGCTCTTACCAATATCGTCAATTTGTTTTTCAGTAAATTGACCGGCGGCGGTACGGGTCGCCAAACTGCCAGCCTTTATTTTCTCAAGTTCTTTAATGGTGCTTTGGCGGAAAGCCCGTAACTCATTTGAGTTAAGTGCTAATCCATTGGCAAGTTTTTTCATTATGCCCTTGAGCACGTCCTCCCGTTCCACCACTCCTGATGCCTGTTTGTATTCATGCGCTTCTTTTTTTGCTCCGACGAGGGAAGTGCCGCCAAGGAACTGTTTCTCGGCGGCCGCTTTTGCAATAGCAGGAATAAGAGGGCGTTTCCCGCCGATTGCGCCAAAGGTTAGTGCGCTAATAACACGTTTTGCGTTGCGCCCGCGGCGTGTTTTTTCAAGCGCGGTATCAATTTGGCTGTATGCCCGCGATGTTGCACCGAGCGGGCGCGCGACTGCATTTCTAAACGTTGCACCGCCCGCAACCCCCTGGCCCCACTTGCGGAGGTTGTTACCTATTTTCATCATTGAGCCTGCGCCCGACACGCCGAGCTTATTGGCAATGATAAGCGAGGCGACCATAAAGGTGGTTATGATAAGAAAGTTAAACAAAGTCGTGCCAAGCGCAGAAGCGTCCCCACTCGCCGCGCTCGCGATATGCGCATCACCTTTTGGGATAAATTTGGAACTGGTGATAATGAGGAGCGATATGTAGGTTAAAAGAAAGTACGCGGGCGCGAAAAATGCCTGCCTGAAAAGCGTGCTCCACCACTGCTTGGCATAGCCGGAGGTTGCGGGGAGCACGCTCGCGGCAAAGCCAATCGGGGAGAGCACCATAAGAATGATGAGTATCACAAAGCGAATGGAGAGAAGTATCGCCGCCGCGAAGAAAATAAATGCAACTACCAGAATATAAATGGAGCCGAAAACGCCGGTAAAAAATATATTCCATGCAGACATTCCTTTTTCCTTCTTTTTTAGCTTCTTGCTATCTTCACCAATATCATTGTTTTTTCCTTCCGCGTCGTAGAGGGTCGTCACCTTGAGCGCATTCATAAACTGGTCAGAAAGTCCCCCATCGCACACGGTAGTGGTAACGCCCCCGCCGAGATTATTGGTGCAGTTAGGAATGGCCATTGCCTTATAAAACTGGACGGCGAGAATGTTTGAAGTATCAATTACCACTTTGGTGAAAAACATGCTGAAGTTAATGAGAAGCGCGGCGACGATAAGTCCCGAGAGAAGACGCTTCATGTTATAGTTCTCCAGCCGCAGGATGGTCGCAACGCCAATAAAGAGAAGTGCGAAAATGAATCCTATGTTGGCAATGTCTCGCAGTACCCCCCACGCGACATTGATTCCGTTAATGTCTTTCACCCAGGATGCCATATTAATGACCGTTTCGCTTACCACAAAGTTTAAGAAGACTCCCGCCGTCCACAGGATGACTCCCATGAGACTTAATACCCCGTTAACAATCGATGCCAAAGCTGATGAAAAGGTCTCATTAAACCACCCAAGGAACGCATGTGCCGTGTGAAGCGGCACGAGGGCGGTAAGCACCACAATGCCGATTGCAGAAACAGCTCTTGCAAGCCGCGCATTCAGTTTTAACGTAATTTTTTTCATACGCAACATATCTCTCTAGAATGTCTGCTGAAATGGCAATGCCTCGCACTCCGCTTTCTTTCCGGCGGTATCTTGGTTCAGCGCATCCATCTGGCTTTGTATCTTGCCCTGCTCCCGCTGTGCCACGACTGTATCCGAAATCGTGTGAAATGATCTGTTGAGCAGGAGGTCCGTGTAAATCTGCGACACGCGCGTAAGGTCGTCCGCGCTTTTTGCGTTTGTCGCCAAAGCGATCACGTTGTTGAGCGTGGCGATATTCGTATTTGCGGCGACGATTTTTGCGGAAACATCCCGCTCGGTCGGCGCTAACCGCGTTTCAATGGCGGTATCGGTGTCGGCAAGAAACCCGGCGACTTGAGTGCGGTAGCCGGGCGCGTTTGAGGCGCTTAATTTTTCCGTGTAACAGATTTTAAGCGACTCCAGATTTTGTTTTGCGGCGGCGACGGGAGCGGACAAACTTTGTACGGCCGCAAGGAAATCATTTTCGTCCTGAAGCGTCCGGCGTACCTGGCTTACGGCTTCTCCTTTTGTGTTTCCGGTGAGCTGGTCGGCAGTGGCGTACTGGTCAATGTAGGAAGACTTGCCGCCGCTTTGATTACTCACGCCGAGCAAGCCGCCCGCGCCCAAAATTTCCGGCACGAGATTTATTGCGACGGCGCCGATGAGCTCGTTTATCTCATCCGCATTTTGTAGAGAAACAAGCGGCGAATTTACCGCACTGTTTACCTGCTCGGCAATAATGGCGCCCGGGGTGGTGATTTTGCAGGTGCGGGGAGAGTCGTTAAACTCCGGCTCGCTTAGCTCTATATTATAGTTACTGCTTGAGCCGTCACTGCAATTTTCAAAAGAGAGGAAACCTCTGCCGAAACTCAACTCCTGCTGTTTGACGCTTTTTGCCTCGTCAATTTTTTTCTGCGCCTCTTCAACGGAAAGGAGGTACGCGCCATAGGGGTTGTTTTGCGGTTCGGATACGAGAGAGTACCAACCGTCCCAGCCGCCGGCGGAGAAATTGCCGCCCAAAAAATCATCCACATTTATCGTTACCGTCTTCGTAACCAACGTGCCGCCTTGCACGAAGGTGGTAACGGTGCGCGTCAGCTCGCTCAAGGTGCAGGCGAATTGACGCTGGTACGGCGCTTGGAAATAGAACTGCAGGCCGCGAATAATAGGACGCCTAAATGCGGAGCATAGTGATGCCAGCCCTTGGCTGTCCAAAAATGCGCCAAAGGCCTGGTCGGCGACATTTTGGAGAAAGCCGTTGATGTCGGTTACAAACGATGGGTTGCCCTGAAAACCGTTATTTGCCCAGCGGATAATGCTAGAGGTAATGGAGCGTATGACAATCTGTGCAATCTGGTACGCGAGGTGGTCGCCAAAAAATTCTTTGTATTGGAGTGAAAGTTGCGCTTGGGTTGAAGCGACGGTGCTCGAGAGAATGCCGAGTTCTATCGGCTCAAGCAAACTGCCGACCACCACCACCGCTTCCCCGAATGCCTGCGCGCGCTTGGGCAGCATAGCCGCCGGCGCGGCGACAATCGCGATTACCAGAGCGAGCGAGAGCATGGTGCGCGGCAGGTGGTTTGTCATGGCAGTTTAGCAGTTCTGAAAAATTGCGCGCCCGGCTCACGCGCGGAAAATATCACGCCATGATTTTGGATATAGAAGCGCACCGTGTCTTGCGCCGCGGCAAGTTTTTTCCCGTCACTCTGATAGTCACGCAGGGCGGCGATAGCGGTTACGGGGTCGCTGAAGGTAAGGCGCATCGCGTCAATCTCCGCGGCAATGCGTGAGGCGCTGTTTATGAGCGCGAGGTGCGCCCGCGCGGCGCCTGCGGGCACCGGCATTTTCAGAAAGTCGCCAATAATTTTTTGGTAGCTCTTGACGATAACCGAAAGGTCGTTCAGTTTTTTTGCGTCGTTAGTCTCAAGCGCGTAGTAGAGCGTAATCATCTCGTTGTCCACGTTTGGTTTTCCGTCACGGATGATGCTTTCTCCGAGCAGATTGCCATAGCGACGCACCGCCTCAATACTCTCATCGTTTGAAATGGAAATATCTTTCATCTCGTACGTCTTCCCCGCAGGATAATCGGAGAAATTTTTAAGTGCGGCTTCTACGATTGCCGCGCTTGTGTTGGCATCAATAACAACGCCCGACTGCCGGAGCGAGAGATAATTGCCGAACACATTTTGTGCGAGGGTATCGGTGGCGTTTGTTTTTTCGCCGTTTTCGCCGAAGGAGTTGCTTTTTTGGGCGCTTTTTAGAAGCGCGTCTTTGGGTCCCTTCACAAGCGGGTCCCTGCCCGCCTGCACTTCTTCGCCGTCCGGAGTCCCGTCATGGTCAGTATCCGAGTTGTTCAGGTTGGTGTGCCAGAGGTTTTCCTCCCAATCCCTAAGACCATCGCCGTCCGTGTCCTTCTGCGCGATTGCCTCCGAAAGAGCGCCCGGTTCTGCATTTAATCCGGACGGGTTATTTTTTGTTCCATCACCTTGGTATCGGCTCACTATAATGAGTCCGAGCGTTATGATTATCACAAACGCAAAAACAGCAATGGCCCACTTTTTGCTTGGTAAAAAGTTCAAAATGTCGTATTAAATTGTCAGAATCTCTTCATCATCAAAGCCCTCGCGTATGCGTTTGGATTATGAACAGATTCCCTCATTTATTATAACAGACACGCGGTGCATGAGAGCTTAAGGACATGTCTTTTTGTGGATAGAGAACGCGCGCCCATTTACTTTCAGGAACCAGAGCCCCGCCTCCCGCGAGGCGGGGCTCTTACTGGCGTGCTTTGGCGTTCCACTTCTTTTGTTAAACACTTGGTGTTTAACATCGGAACTCATTTAGGAGAATCTCTCGGCGAGCGCAAGCCATATGGGCATAGATACATCCTCGGCGCGGATTTTTTCCGGAAGGGAAAGTGCGGAAAATACTTCTCTGACCGCTTCAGCGCCGAACATCTGTGCGAGGTTGCTCCTCAAAAACTTGCGTTTGTGGGCGAATCCGGCATGGAGTGCCGTGAAAAACACCGATTCCGATACCGCCGCAAAGTTTTTTTTGCTGATATTTTCAATAAGAAGTATGGCGGAATCAACGGCGGGTGGCGGGGTGAAACTCCCCGCTTTGACGAACTTAACGATTTTTGGAGTGCCATAGGCCTTGACGGAAAGTGACAGCAGGCTTTCTTTCTTGCTCCTGACGATTCGCTCGGCAACCTCTTTTTGCACCAGCAAGACCATACGATTCGGATGAACGGGATTTTGAAGAAGTTTTCGCAGAAGCGCGCCGGTAATATAGTACGGAATATTTGCCACGACGGCGTAGGAGCCCGCGGCAAGACCAAGCGTTTCAAGCGACGTTTCTAGTATGTCGTTTTCAATGAGCTTGAGGCGTCCAGCGGCAAGCTCCGCGGCGAATGCTTCTTGAAGGGGTGGCAGGAGCCGTCGGTCTTTTTCAACCGCAATAATTTCTCCGGCGCGCAAGAGAAGCTCCTTGGTGAGGATGCCTCCGCCCGGCCCTACTTCAAGTACGGTATCGGCGGAAGTAAGCTCTGCCGAATCGGCGATGTGTGAAGCAACCGCACGAGAGGTGAGAAAGTGCTGGCCGAGTGATTTTTTCTTTTCCATATTCGTGGTTCGTTCATTCAAAATCCTCCTCAAAAATCCCCCTCGTTTTTCATTCTCTATCTCTACACTATTATTATGATATATCATAATAA
>CAYGEN010000015.1:0-3925 GCA_964348955.1 uncultured Candidatus Saccharibacteria bacterium
AGCCCGCCGAATCCATCGAAACATTGTACCCAGTTATATTTCGACGAGCGAGGAGTGTTCCTTGTTCTTACGACCGTTTAACTTAAGGAACAACCTGGCAGTTTAGTTGGTAGTTTAATTTTTGTTGCAGTTTGCTGCAAGAGCGCGTGGACGAGTACGCTCGTACACGGCGTCCAAGTCGAAGCCTGTGGTGAGCCCGCCGAATCCATAGAATCAAAGATTAATACACTTTATGTATGAAGGTCGGAAGGAAAAGTGTACGATATATCGTACACTTTTCCTTGTTTGTTGAATGATGGAATGATGGTTCAAAACCTTAAAAAGGCGTAGTGCTTTCATGTGTAGAATGAAAACCCAGCAGTTCTCAAAGCCTATGTTAAAAACTCTTTTACTTTTCTTTCGGCTTCTGCTTTGTGCGCGGAGTCAATCCAGATGATTGAAAGGTCGCGCTTAAACCAGCGCATTTGGCGCTTGGCATAGCGAACTGATTCCGTTGCAATACATCGTAATAATTCTTCGCGGGTGTTTTTTCCTTGCAGATAGCGGGCGAGATAGCGGTATTCCAAACCAAGCGCCTCCATGCGTTTCCATGAAAGTCCGTTGGCGTGGAGGCGTTTTACTTCGGCAATCATACCGGCTCGCATACGAGCCGTAAGGCGCGTATGAATGTTTTTCTCAAGTTTAGCGTCAGAAATTTTGAGTCCTATCTTCAGCACCTCGTAGTGGCTCTGCGGTTTTATTTTTGGCGTGGCGCCAAGCATCTTGGCAATTTCAATCGCACGGATGAGACGAACGGGGTTATTGCGGTCAATGTCGCGCGCTCGTTTTGCATCTAGTTTTTTAAGCATGATGAAAAGCTCCGCCGCCGACTTTTTTGAAAGTCGGCGGCGGAGCGCGGTGTCCCTTTGCACCTCGGGAAGGGAAACGGTGCCGAGAAGCGCGTCAATATAAAAACCCGTTCCGCCGACAATGATTGGCAATTTCCCTTTTATTACGATATATCGTAATATTTTTTCCGCGTCTTTTTTGTACTGACCTGCCGAATATGATATGCGTGGGTCGGCAACATCGAGCAGGTGATGGGGAACCCCGCGCATTTCACGTTTCGTGATTTTCCCCGTGCCGATATTGAGTCCTCGGTAGACTTGTCGCGAATCGGCAGAGATAATCTCGCCGTCAAAACGCCTCGCAAGCAAGACCGCAAGCGCGCTTTTACCGGAGGCGGTTTGTCCGACGACCACGATGAGTTTTGGGAGCGGTTGTTCTATTTTCTTCATGCGCGAAGAAGTGCTACACTGGGGTGTATAATCGTCAATAATAAGCAAATCAACACTATGACAAAAGGAACCACATGTGTATGCGACTGTTGTGGGCACGGTGCCTCGGTCAAAATAGGGGAGGCGGTGCCGAATCTGCAGTTTGAAGCCTACCATAAGAATAAAGAGGTAAAAATGAGTATCGGTGATTTTAAGGGAGGATGGCTCGTACTCTTTTTTTACCCGTCTGATTTTACTTTCGTTTGCCCGACCGAGCTTGAAGAGATGGCAAACCTGTACTCAAAGTTTCGCGATGAAGGCGCGGAAGTGGTGAGTGTTTCCACCGATAGCGTGTATGTGCACAAGGCGTGGCACGACACCTCGCCCTCTATAAAAAAGATTGAGTTTCCGATGGCGGCAGATCGCCAACATCATCTCTCACACTTGTTCGGCGTACATCTGGAGGACGAAGGCAATTCTTTACGCGGTTCGTTCATTATTGACCCGAATGGGGTACTCCAGGCCTACGAAGTGCATGCCGACGGCATCGGGCGGAACGCAGCGGAGCTTCTGCGGAAACTTCAAGCCGCAAAGTTCGTCCATGAGCATGGCGACCGCGTGTGCCCCGCAAACTGGCACCCGGGAGACGACACCCTTGCACCCGGAATGGATTTGGTAGGGAAGATTTAACCGCAAGCAAAAAACAAAAAAAAGCGGCGGCTCCGATTCGGAGCCGCCGCGCCAATTTTAGGCAGGAGGCGATATACTGAATTCCTTGAGCGCCTCCTGAACTTGAGATTTCGGCCAGTGTTCGAGTGCACCGAACGCGGAGATAATGTCAGCGAGGTGGTAAAGAATCACGACATTGGTGTACCCTTGTGCCGCAAGCACATTGCGCGTTTTTTGCCCGCGGTCCACAAAGATGAGAATGCCCATCTCGTGGGTCGGGTACTCGTCTTCCTTGAGTTTCTTGAGCGCGTCGAGCAACGAGCTAGCGCTCGTGGTCACATTCTCCACAAGCCAATACTGGTGTTCGCCGTCCGGAATGCCGTTTACCCACTTGGTGTGCTTGCCATGCCCCTTTTTTACTTCCCGCATGATGCGGTACCCAAACGTCGGGGTACTTGGCGCGTAAGCCGAAACGAACGAAGCGGCGGCGGCAAACGCTGTACCGGCGGTCGTAACACCGATGCAGCAGATAGATTTCTGATTGCGCTCCTCCTTCTGCATCACGGCATCTATTATTGCCTCGCCGACAAGGATGCCGAACTCGGGATTGTCGGTCAGATCTTCGCGGCCGCTGACGTACACGTGACTTTCCCTGTCGGAGCGAAGTTGAAACGGCTTCTCTCGGAATGTTATAAATCCAACTTCGTGCATCATGTCCACGAGGTCACACTCATAGTCATGTAACACTCTTCCTGACGGAAGAGTTAGAAGCGGTTTGCTCATCAGAGTCCTCCTTTGCTCTCATCCATTGGCTTCTTCACGAATGCGGCGTGCCGCCATAAACGGGTCAGGTGCCTCCATGATGGGCCTGCCGACGACGATGTAATCGGCGCCGAGCTTTGCCGCCTCGCCGGGCGTCATAACGCGTTTTTGATCTCCAGAATCTGTGCCCTTAGGGCGTATGCCCGGCGTTACGAACGATAAGCCCGTTACGCCGCGCTCCCGAAGAAAACGGAGCTCTTGAGGAGAACAAACAATACCGCCCAAGCCGCATTCTTTCGCGCGCAGAGCAAACTGTAGCACCTTGTTGCTTGGCGTGTCGCCGAAAATTGATTCGCACTCTTCGTTGATATCCGTGAGCACCGTTACGCCGAGCGCGAGCACACCCGCTTTTTGGCAGGTATCCGCTCCGGCGCGAAGAGCACCGGAACTCACGCTTGCCATGATGGTAAGCATCCCCACACCCTCGCGCTCCACAATATTTCTTGCCGCTTTCCGCACGGTGTTTTCAATGTCTGCGAGTTTTGCGTCCCACATAACTTTCGGCGCGTTATGCAGAGATACGGTGAATGTTCGGATGCGGTCGGCAAGTGTCGGGCCGGTCTGTCCCCCTGCGGTAATGGTTTCAAGCCCGAGCTTTATCAGACCCACCTCGGTGAGAATGTTGTGCAGTAAACTCTTTTGACGAGCCTCAAACACACTCAAGTCATACGCCAAGATGATTTGGGTCATTGTTCACTTCTCCGAATGTAAAGGTCTAAGCCGCTCCTATCCTAGCGGAACGGGCAGAAAAATCAATTGTCTGGTGTCGTATTCTTGAATTAGTGCGAACCGAATTCGGCGCCGCCCCTCGCCGCGCGGCGAGGGGCGGCGCACTACCCCCGCAAGAAAATGTAGGCGCGGCGAAGCCGCACCGCTGACATCCCGCCCTTTCTGCAGAAAGGGCGGGACAAGTTTTTCTTTGGCGGCAACTAATTTGAGTTTGCGGAGCAAACACCAAACGTATTGTATGAAAAATAAGGGAATGGCGAATTCAACCTGCAAGCGCACCACTCATGGCTTGTAATGGAGACCTCCAACCCAACCTCTTTCTCGGCCGTTCCGAACAGTGGAGATGCCCTTCCTTGACCTCAACTTTGAAACGAGGCGAGCCAAAACTCTTTGACTTTTCCTACATGGTGCCGGGAGAGAGAATCGAACTCTCATGGGTTGCCCCACAC
>CAYGEN010000015.1:3935-16844 GCA_964348955.1 uncultured Candidatus Saccharibacteria bacterium
ATATTAAGGCCCTTGTAAACCTGTCTGGAGTCAGCAGATATAATCTCTCCACCCAACTTGCGCGCTAGGTGTATACCCAAAGCACTCTTACCAGAGGCTGTGGGGCCGAGGATTACTATTACTCTATGCTTCATCGTGGTGCCGGGAGAGAGAATCGAACTCTCATGGGTTGCCCCACACGATTTTGAGTCGTGCGCGTCTACCAATTCCGCCATCCCGGCATAGTGCCCATCGTACCCTACGCGTGGTGAAAAGCAATTTGGTGCACCCGTTCGGTGCATGTTAAAATAATTGCATCATGTCATCGTTTTACGGCGATTCAATTTTTTGGATTGAGGTTGATAAGATACACCCGAATCCTTTTCAGCCGCGTCGAGAGTTTGACGCGGCAAAATTAAATGAGCTCGCAGACTCCATCCGCCAGTACGGTATTCTCCAGCCCCTGACCGTAACCCGCAAAGAGGTGCCGAAGGACGACGGAGGGCTTGCGGTGGAATATGAGCTCATTGCCGGTGAGCGGCGCCTGCGCGCCTCGCGCGTCGCGGGGCTCTTGCAGGTGCCGGTCATTATCCGGAGCGGCGAACAGGATGACCGCGTAAAGCTTGAGCTCGCCATCATTGAAAATCTTCAGCGAGAAGACTTGAACCCCATGGATCGCGCACGGGCCTTTCAGCGTCTTGCCGACGAGTTTGGTTTCAAGCACATAGAAATCGGCAAAAAAATTGGCATGAGCCGCGTCTATGTTTCAAACACCATTCGTCTTCTTGGACTGCCAGAGGAGATGCAGTCGGCCGTGGAAGGCGGGCGCGTGAGTGAAGGACACACACGGCCGCTTCTCATGTTGGGAGACCGGCCCGAACAGCAACAGGTGCTTTTTAAGGAAATTCTATATAAAAAACTTACGGTGCGCGAAGCCGAAGGTATCGCGAGGCGTATTGCGTTTGAAAAAGTTCGTCGCAAGGAATACCTTATTGATCCGGAAATCGTGGAGCTTGAACAACAATTCACTGAATCCCTCGGCACGCGCGTTCAGATTGAAAAAAAAGAACGCGGCGGAAAGATCGTGATAGACTACTTTTCACCGGACGATTTGCACAGCATTTTGGCGCTTCTGCACAGCAATGAGTCAAAAAACTCCGGCAATCTGCTTGACAAACATATTGCCAAAGAGAGTATGAGGGAACAAAATAATGAGCACGTGGAGCCACTGCCAGATGCGGATGCCGCTTCTTCAAATAATGCGTCAGTAACCGACGACCGTTCAAAAGAAGAAAAAGAGTCAGATGACAACGAGTTATACTCAATTAAAGATTTCTCAATTTAGTTCTGTGGGAAAGCTGTTTTTCCATATAGAGGCGTATGTGTCGGCGGGCGAGCGCCGTCTTTGCAATTTCTAACCATTTCGCGGTTGGGTGTGCCGAGGATTTTGAAATAATCTCAACAATGTCTCCGTTTCGCAGTTGAGTATCAAGCGACACCATTTTCTGGTTTACTTTTACTCCCCCGATGTGGTCGCCGATGTCGGAGTGAATGGCGTAGGCGAAATCAATCGGGCTTGAGTCAATCGGCAAATCAATGACATCGCCCTGCGGGGTAAATACAAAAACGCGATAGCTGAAAAAGTCGCTCTTGAGATTTTCAAGGAATTCTTGCGAGCCGGAAACAGCGCTGTGTGTTTCGGCGATTTCTTTGAGCCACTCCGGGGGACTCTGTTTTTGAAGTGGCGGGGCGTTTTTTTGGCCACTCTCGCGCGACGGCACGCGCGTCAAAATCGGGAGAATATGTCGCACCCACTGAAAATATGAACGTCGCTCGTCCTCCGGACCCTTGAGCTTTCCCTCCGCGCGCTCTTTGTAAATTCCGTGCGAGGCGATGCCGTACTGCGCCGTGCGGTGCATTTCCTCGGTGCGGATTTGAAATTCAACAATGCGATTTTCGCCGATGAGGACTTTTGTGTGCAGACTCTGATAGCCGTTTGGCTTTGGAAACGCAATGTAATCTTTTATTTCGCCCGGGAGCGGGCGCCAAAGTCCATGGACAATACCGAGTACACGGTAACAGTCGCTTAGGGCAGGCACGATGATGCGAAGCGCGAGCACATCGTGAATCTTGTCAATATCGCGCCCCTTGCGTTCGTATTTGCGGTACAGACTGTAGAGACCCTTGAGTCGATACTCGGTGCGGAATTGAGTTATACCATGGCGCGCGAGCTCCTTCTTGATTGATTTGTGAATCTTTTGTAAATGCTTCTCGGTTTCGTTACGCATGTGCTTCACCAGTTGTTTTGTCGCATCGTACTCCTTAGAGTAGACATACGGGAAAGCGAGGTCTTCCAGTTCTTGTTTTATATTGCCCATACCGAGCCGGTCCGCAATAGGTACATAAATTTCCAGCGTCTCTTGAGCAATTCTCCGTTGTTTTTCTTTCGGGACATATTGCAAGGTGCGCATGTTATGGAGCCGATCCATGAGCTTCACAATGACCACACGAATGTCCTGCGAAGTGGCGACAAATAATTTTCGCAAACTTTCCATATGACGTTCAACGCCATGATATTTCAGCTTGCCGAGCTTTGTCACGCCTTGCACGAGGAAAAGAATTTCATCGCCGAACTCTTTTTGAATGTCTTCATCTTTCGCGCGATTGTCTTCAATGGAGTCGTGGAGGAGCCCCGCGGCAATGGTTTCCGCGCCCATACCGAGCTCTGCGAGTTCGCGCGCCGTTTCAAAAAGGTGAACCGTAAATGGTTCACCAGAAAATCGCATATGACCCGTGTGGATTTTTTCAGCAAAGCAATAGGCCTTTGTGACCAACTCGCTCTCCTCTTTCGTGGGGGAGTGCATCAAGTTCAAAATATCCTTGACATCTTGCATAAGATACATCATACTGTAAATTAGAATGCTTGACAAGCAGGAGAAGAACCATGAGAAGAAATAGGGGCGGTTCGACGGAAGCTCCGGGTGGCGTACTTGAACTAAGGATTCACTGCGAATGGTGCGGTTTCTGCATACTTTTCGTTCAGAAAGAGCAGGGGTGCCAAGAGACCGGTGCCGACCATACGCACTGTAACTTTCATCGCGCACTTCTCGATGAACTCGCGCTTAATCCTCGTACTCCGGATGGCAGTCTCACCGTTCGCATCATGGACGATGATCGCGGGCGGTCTTTTGTTCCGTTTAAGACTGAGAAGTTGCCGTTCCCAAACCCTCTAAAGCAACTTTTGTCCACGGAAGAACTGGAAAAACAAAGTGCACAAGAAAGCGTGCCCGTCGCGCTAACGCACATTGATATTTTCCCTCCAGGTTCCGACATGGTGCTCGTATTTGATGGGCCGCCGCAGTCGGGGCTCCAGATCGAGACAGACTCAAATTCAAATGTTGTCCCATTCCGTCCTACCATCTTTCGGTTCCGTAAACTCTAACTGCCGTCACTTAAGTGACGGCAGCTTTTTTTGTCATATTTCTGCGCCACCACTTTGTTAAGCACTCGGTGTTGAATAAGGCGATGTATTGAACAGGTGGACGTTTTTACACCTTGTTTGGCAGCGGGACTGCGGTGCCATTTTTCAATAGTCATTCTTCAATATTGTGTTTCTGCGGGTCGTGGTTTGGGCACGTTTTATTACTACACCGCACCGGTATGGTCTTTGGTCACGAATATTTTTCCTGACGGAAAAATTTCGCGACCCCGGCTCGCGGTTTTTGCCTTGCCTTCGGCAAACAAAAACATCGCTGCGCCTCACAAAAACAATCGGTGCGTGCAATGAAGATTGCACGCACGGATGCGCTACTTTGCAAGTTTATGCGGATTATGGTTAGGGCACGCCTTGTTGCTGCAGCGCTCGGGGATTGTTTTTGTGCCTTCCATCATGAGTGCGCCGCACAAGGGGCATAGTGCGCCAGTCGGTTTTGCCTTGATAGCGTTTTTGCATTTGGGGTAGTTACTGCAACTGTAAAAAAGCCCAAACCGTCCGCGGCGCTCCACCATTTCGCCCTCATTGCAGAGAGGGCATTTGACCCCCGTCGCCCCCGCCATATTATTTTCATCACGCTTAATGAATTTACATTTAGGGTAGTTACTGCAGGCGACAAAACGTCCGAATTTCCCGTCGCGTTCTATGAGTTTGCCGCCGCACAGGGGGCACATTTCGCCCGTTTCCCTCGGTCCCTCCAGTTCCTTTCCGTCAATCATGCGCGCGCCGACGCACTCGGGGAAACGCGAACAGCTCATAAATTTGCCGCTTTTTCCAAGCTTGATAATCATGGGTGCGCCACACTCGGGGCAGGGAAATTCTTTCGGCGCATCGCCTAGATTGGTGAGCTTTTCAATATGCTCTTTTGCGTGCACCTCTTTGGAAAAGGGAGTGTAGAAATCTGCAAGCGTTTTTTCATATTTGCGCGTGCCGGTCGCGATCTCGTCAAGTTCATTTTCCATTTGCGCGGTAAAGTCGTCACTGATGTAGTTCTCAAAGTTTTTTTCCAAAAAGGTGCTGACCACATCGCCCGTATCCGTCGGGAAGAGCGTGCGCCCCTGTTTCTCCACATAGCCGCGGTCGGCAAGCGTTTTCATAATGCTTGCATACGTTGAGGGCCGTCCGATACCTCGCTTTTCAAGCTCCTTGATGAGGCCGGCTTCCGTGTAACGCGAAGGTGGCTGTGTCTGCTTTGCCTCGGTGTGCATGGCGATGAGTTTTAACGCTTCGCCGGCGCTCACTTTCGGCAACTCAACTTCTTCCCCGCGCGAAGCGCGATCGGCGGCCAACCATCCCTCAAAGACTACGCGTGAGCCATGTGCCGCAAAGTTCGGTGCATCGCTTCCCATGATGCGCGCCGTGATTTTTGTTTTGAGAAGCACCGCATCAGCCATTTGAGAGGAAATGATGCGTCGCACGATAAGCTGATAGAGACGCTTTTCGTCATCGTTCGTACCCGCAGTTTCATTCGCCGCATTGGTGGGACGGATCGCTTCGTGCGCCTCCTGTGCCGCCTTGCTTTTTGTTTTATATTGGCGCGCCTGTACATATTTTTCGCCAAATTTTTTCTGGACGAGTGCGCGTAGGTGCCCCTCTGCCTCCGCGCTTATCTGCGTGGAGTCGGTACGCATGTAGGTAATGTGTCCAGCTTCGTAGAGGCGCTGGGCGAGGCGCATGGTGCGCGAGGGGGCGAACCCGAGCCGTGAGCTTGCGGCTTGCTGGAGCGTGGAGGTGGTAAAGGGCGCGCGCGGTTGGCGTCTCATTTCCGATTCGACAACATCTTCAACCTCCCATGGCTTTTGCTCGCCGTCTGCAACAATGCGCTGTGCTTGTTCGCGCACTTTCGGCTCTACGGCGCACGTGAGCAGAAGCGCCTCACTTCGCAGAGTCTTGGTATCGGCTGAAATGACAAAAAAATCTTCCGGCACAAAGGCGCGTATTTCTCGTTCGCGTTCCATAAGAATGCGCAGTGCGGGTGACTGCACGCGCCCGGCGGAGAGCCCATAGCGCACTTTTTTCCAGATGAGGCCGGAGAGGTCGTAGCCGACCAGGCGGTCAAGCACACGCCGCGCTTCCTGCGCGCGGCGCAGATTTTCATCAATGACGCGCGGGTGCGTGAGCGCCTCCTCAATCGCCCGTTTGGTAATTTCATGAAAGACGACGCGTTTCGGCTTTTTTAAGCCGACAAGCTCTTTCAAATGCCATGCGATGGCCTCGCCTTCACGGTCGGGGTCGGTAGCGAGAAGCACTTCGCTCGCGTCCTTCGCGGCGCGCTTCAGTTCGCCAATGACTTTTTCCTTGCCCTTGACCACCTCGTAATGCGGCACAAAACCGCCCGCGATATCAATCGCCTGTTTGTTGCTTTTCGGCAAGTCGCGCACATGCCCCACTGACGCTTTCACGAGGTAGCCGCTACCGAGATATTTTGAAATAGTTTTCGCTTTCGCTGGTGACTCAACGATAAGCAAAATTTTTCCTGTTTTCCTTGTTTTCGCGGTTGGCATGGAGATAATGAGAACTTATCTTAAAAATAATGGCGTTACGAGGCAGACCGCATTCGTGCGAGACGAAGACGCGAAGGTTCCGCCGTAAACCGATACGGCAAGACCAAGCGGCGAGTCGTAGCCGAAAGCGGTCGGTCGCCCCAGCCAAGCGATTGCGGGTGATATATGCATAGCGATTATTTTTGAGATAGGTTCTAGATATAATGGTTTAAGTTTTTTGTCAAATCGTCTGCCGAAAGACATGTTTATGCGCGGCAAATTTTTCCGAGGCGCTCCGTAATGAATCCCTTGAGTTCCATCGCCGAGAGAAGCACTTGTGCGTCGCGTGTGGGAAGCGCAAGAGAGGCAATGAGTTCGTCGCGCGTTTTTGGTGTTTCAAGAAGCGCGAGCGCACGCCCTTCAGTGTCCGACACATCCGCGCGCTGTGCAAGTGGCGGGCGCTCAAAGGCGATGCCGAGCGCGCGCAAAATGTCTGAACTTGACCGTGCGGGCGTGGCGCCAAGCGAAAGAAAGAGGTGCGGCCCGAAGGAACCGGGGGAGAAGATGGAGCCCGGCACAACAAGAAGCTCTCGGTTGTATTCGGCGGTAAGCCTCGCCGTGATAAGCGTTCCGGATTTTTGTGTTGCCTCAATTACAAGGACGGCATGGGAAAGTCCCGCCATGATGCGATTGCGCTCAGGAAAACTGAATGGCGTCGCGCGGAAATCCGGCGCAAATTCCGAAAGAAGTGCGCCGCCGGCAGAGAGAATTTTTCTCGCGAGCGGGCGGTTGGTGCTTGGATAGAGCACGTGGTCGCTAAGCCCCGATCCTGGCACGGCGATGGCTGGCAACCTCGCGGCAAGCGCCGCCTCATGGGCAAGCGCATCAATGCCAAGCGCGAGCCCGGAGACGATAGCGATAGGGTAGCCCGCAAGTCCGCCAATGAGCGTGGATACTGCGGCTTTGCCGTAGGCGCTGTATTTGCGCGAGCCGACCACGGCGAGGAGGCGCGTTTCTTTTGGGGGCAGTTTCCCGCGCAGGTATAGCGTCTTTGGCGCATCCGGTATTTCATTGAGAAGCGGCGGAAATTCTTCGCGCGTAAGTTGTTTGATAGGAAAATCCACGGTATTATTCATCTTACCACGCTTTATTTTGCACACATTATTCCCGCGTTATTTTATGTATGTTAATGAAGGTAAAAACGATTCGCTAAAAGAAGCTAAAGGCCATGCTTGATATCAAATTTATCCGCGACAATCTGGAGCTCGTAAAAGAGGGTGCGCGGAGGAAACACATTGAGATAGACATGAACCGCCTTGTTGAGATGGACGACATGCGCAGGGGGCTTCTCGCCTCCATTGAGGAGAAACGCGCGAAGCAAAACGCGTTCAGTCTAACGTTTAAAAAAAACGACCGTGGCTTGGACGATATGGAATTCGCAGGAATGCGTCGCCTAAAGAATGCACTTGAAAAAGACGAGGCGACGCTTAAAGAGATGATGGGAGAATGGCAGCGCCTTATGGTAGCGGTGCCCAATATCCCGGACATGTCTGTGCCGGAAGGAAGAGATGATACCGAGAATCGCGAAGAGCGCGTTTGGGGCGAAAAGCCCGCATTTCCCTTTGGCGCGAAGAGTCATTTGGAGCTAATGCAGACTCTTGACCTCGCGGATTTCGAGCGCGGTGTGAAAGTTTCCGGTTTTCGCGGATATTTTTTGAAAAATGACGGCGCTATGCTCAATTTTGCGGTCTGGCAATTTGTGAGCGGGTTCTTCCAAGAAAGGGGATTTACGCCCATGATGGTTCCTTCGCTTCTCAACCGAGAGTCGCTTCTCGGGACCGGGTATCTTCCGCAGGGGAAGGAAGACCTCTACATAACGCAGGATGGGCAATACCTTTCAGGCACGGCCGAGGTCGCGACGATGGCGTATTACATGGATGAGGTTATTGATGTCGCTAAGCTCCCGCTTCAATTTTCCTCATTTTCCCCGTGTTTTCGCCGCGAAGCGGGGAGCCACGGCAAAGACACCAAAGGGCTCATGCGCGTCCACGAATTCTTTAAGTTTGAACAGGTGGTCTTGTGTGAGGCGAGCCACGAAGAATCGGTACGTCGGCACGAAGAGCTTACACAAAACGCGGAAAAACTCTTGCAGGAGCTTGAGCTTCCTTACCGCGTCGTAGTGAACTGCGGGGGAGACCTCGGTCTCGGGCAGGTGAAGAAGTACGATATTGAAACATGGGTGCCGTCGGAAGAGCGATATCGCGAGACGCACTCGGCATCGTATTTCCACGATTTTCAAACGAGGCGCTTGAACATTCGCTATCGCGACCACGATGGCAAAATTAAATTCGCTCACTCGCTCAATAACACCGCCATTGCCACGCCACGCATACTCATCTCGCTCATTGAAAACTTTCAGCGTGAGGATGGCTCCATCGCAATACCCTCCGCGCTTCAAAAATATTTTGGCAAAAAAGAAATAACCGCCGCCCTGTAAGAATCGTGAGGAAGCGTTTTTCCGTATGCCTGAAAGCAGACACACTCTCATCTCCCCGCGTACTTCGCAGAGGCGGCGCAAACTTTTGATGCATAAAATGCTCTTTGCGCTTTTTGCGTTTACGCTTTCTTTTGCGGGAGTCGCCGTGCTTGCGCATCTCCCCGACTTGACCGTTTCTTCGGTTACGGTCTCCGGCAATCGCGTCTTGACCGCAGAGGAACTTGCGTCATTTGTAGAATGGCAATTAAGTGGCGCCTACGGGTTTTTCATTCCAAAATCAAACGCGCTCCTTTACCCTCGCACCGAAGCAGAGGCAGCATTGCTCAAAGCGTTTCCGCGTCTTAAGGAAGCATCGCTTTCTCTCACGTCTTCAACCAAAGCGCATCTCGCCGTGGTGGAGCGGGTGCCCTACGCGCGGTGGTGTCGCGCGCGTGCTTCCGCGGAGCGTCCGGATATTCCCGAGCAGTGTTACTATATTGATGCGAATGGCTTTATATACGGCAGGGCGCTGATTGAAGGAGAAGGGTTAGCGCGCTTCTCTGGTGGCATTGGGACGACCACCAATTCAATCGGCGCGCAATTGCTTGCCGCAGAGGAGTTCAGAAATCTCACAAGCTTTATGGGCTCGCTCGACTCACTTTCGCTTTCTCCCTCAACACTAGAGTTGAGGGGTGATGGTGATATTTCAATAATGCTTCAGGGTGGCCCAGCCATTCTCGTCAATAAGGATGATAACTTGGCGGAAGAGTTCAGCAATCTGCAGTCGGTTCTGCAGTCTCCGGAATTTCAGGGTGTCTCGCTTGAGAGCATTGAATACTTTGACTTACGCTTCGGCAACAAAATATATTTCAAGGAGAAGTAAGAAAACAGAAAAAACGGGCGCCCGGTGCGCCCGTTTAAGTGAACATTCATCCTTCTCCTAGCATCCTTTTATAGAGCAATATGAGCTTATGGCAAAGCGCATGCCATATCGCCCTTCGAAATTCCCTTGGCGTTTCGTCATTGCGGGGCGGGTCCTTCGCAAGCGCGTCTGAAAATAGTTCCATGAGTGACGTCACAGCATTCTCCCTAATCAGGTTCAGGAAATACTGGACTTACTGAATCAAATGGTTTACAAAAAGTCAATACAATGATTACTCAAAACTTCTGGAAAACGTTGCCGAAGCCCTTTTTTGCGCTTGCGCCGCTTGCTAATGTGACGGACGCGGCTTTTCGCCGCATTATCGCAAAATATTCCAAACCGGACGGACCGGATGTCTTTTATACGGAATTTGTTTCTGCGGACGGGCTGGCGCTTGGGAATCGCGAGCTCCTTTTACGAGATTTAGCGTTTAGCGAAGCCGAGCGGCCGATTGTCGCGCAGTTTTTTAGCGCAACACCAAGGTGTATGGAGGAGGCCGCGCGCCTTGCCGCAGAGCTCGGATTTGATGGTGTTGATATCAATATGGGGTGCCCCGACCGGTCGGTTGAGAAACAGGGCGCGGGCGCGGCGCACATAAAAAGCCCGGAGCACGCCCAGGAGATTATTGCCGCCGCAATGCAAGGCGCGATGCGGGGCGGCAGGCACATACCAGTTTCCATCAAAACACGCATTGGCTACCATCACGACACACTTGAAGAATGGTTGGAAAAGCTTCTTGAGGCGAAGCCCGCCGCCATTGCGCTCCACGCGCGCACGCGAAGGGAGATGTCCAAAGTGCCCGCACAGTGGGGCGCCGTAGCGCGCGCGGTTAATCTTCGCAATGCGCGTGGAAGTGAGACACTCATTATCGGCAACGGTGATGTGGTGGACCTTGCGGACGCAAAAAAGAAAGCCGCCGAGACCGATTGCGACGGCGTGATGCTCGGGCGCGCTATTTTTGGCAATCCATTTCTATTCTTAAATTCTCAAGAATACCAGAATAGTTTGGAAGAGGTGGGGCGACGACTGCGGGTTATGGTGGAGCACACGAAAATTTTTGAGGAGCTTCTAGGAGATGTCAAAAACTTTGCCCTTATGAAAAAGCACTATAAGGCGTATGTGCAGGGTTTTGATGGCGCCAAAGAACTGCGGATGCGGCTCATGGAAGCACAAGACGCGAAAGAGGTCGCCGAGATTGTTTCAGCATTTTCTGCTTCCGCTATAGGGCATTAACACTCACACAACCTCGCCAGCTCGAGCTGGCGGGGTAATTTTTTTGCTTTGTCTCCCGCTTCCTTGCGCGTATAATGGGTGCCATGTCTGAAGCCGCACTCTATCGCAAGTATCGCCCCCAAAATTTCAAAGAAGTGCTCGGACAGGAGCATATCGTTAAAGTGCTTGAGGGCTCGCTCCAGCAGAAAAATATCGCGCACGCATATCTCTTTGCCGGCTCGCGCGGTACGGGGAAGACATCGGTGGCGCGCATTCTCGCGCGCGATATCGGCTGTTCGCAAAACGATATTTATGAAATAGATGCCGCGTCAAATCGCGGCATTGATGACATACGCGAACTGCGCGAGGGCGTAGCCATGTTGCCGCTTGAGTCTCCCTACAAAGTGTACATCATTGACGAAGCGCACATGCTCACCAAGGAAGCATGGAATGCGCTCTTGAAAACACTTGAAGAACCGCCGCCGTATGCGGTATTCGTACTTGCCACGACCGAGCTTGAGAAAGTTCCTGATACGATTGTGTCGCGTTGCCAGACATTCATTTTTCGCAAACCCTCGCATGAGCTTTTGAAGGAATTGGTGCTGAAAATTGCCCGCACCGAAGGGTTTACGCTTGAACCTTCTTCCGCCGACCTCATTGCACTTTTGGGTGAAGGCTCGTTTCGCGATACGCAGGGAATTTTGCAGAAGGTTATTTTTTCTTCTAAAGACAAAAAGATAAGCGCGGCGGAGGTGGAGGAGGTGGCAGGCGCGCCCAAGGGCGCGCTTGTAAACGCGATTGTGGAGGGGATTGCGAAGAGCGATCTCCCTTCGGCGCTTTTTGCGATAGAGGAAGCGGTAACGCAAAATGCGGAGATGAAAACGCTCATGAAGTTGCTTCTCCATAAAGTGCGCGCGGTGTTACTTTTACGTTTCGCTCCAGAAATGGAGAAAGGATTTGCCGAACAATTTGGCGGCGAAGATTTTAAATTTCTCAAAGGGCTTTCGGGCAAGGAGGGCGTTAACATCTCCTCGTCCGCGCTCTACGAGCTTCTTGGTGCGTATGATGCCATCGGTCGCTCATACATTCCGCAGCTTCCGCTAGAGCTCGCGCTCGTAAAAATTTGCAAAGGAAAAGGTGGAGAGTAGTCTGCCCCCTGTCGCCTATATAGTTTTCCACTGGACAAAGAGGCGCCCGTTGTGGCAGATTAAGGAAGGAGTTGTTCTTATTTCAATTTTCAATGGGGGAAGTCGTGGCAAAGAACGAGAACGAGAATAAAGAGCGAAACGACCGTGCGGCAAAAAGCCAGTTGGTGCCGTGTCCGGAATGCGGAGGCATACAACCAGATCGCGGATGCAACTCGTGCGGCTATTCGGGGGTAGTAACTCCCGAGATGCACGCATCCTATGTCGCTTCCGGAAGACCAATTGTGCCATCAATTATTCTCCAAGCCGAAAAGATTCATGCGCGTCAAGAATATGCGCGTCAATTCGCTTTAAAGCTCGACTTTGATGTTGTCGGCACACAGCCAAAACCGAAAACTGATGAGCAAATGAGCTAACCCTCCTTCCAGTAATTCCAGCAACCTTGTTTCGGTGAGATAGCCGTGAAAGAAGCTATCTCACCGAAGTGGGGTTTTTTTGTGTTTTTTGTTTTGAATGCACCACACAGGCACTTCTTGTTTTCTAATTCCCTAGGGTCTAAGAAAACAAAGTGGATTCGGCTCGCTCACCACAGGTCGTACCACGTATTCGCTTCTCACCTCGCTCACCTCACTCTCGAAATATAACTAGGTACAATGTTTCGATGGATTCGGCGGGCTCACCACAGGCTTCTACTCGCACGCTGTGTACGAGCGTACTCGTCCACGCGCTCCTCGCTCGTCGAAATATAACTGGGTACAATGTTTCAACTTCACTCGGACGCTGTGTACGAGCGTACTCGTCCACGCGCTCCTCGCTCGTCGAAATAAATTATGATATATCATAATACTACCCATACACCCCCGCATTCGCTCTAACGGCGAGATATTTTATTTTGTGCTATACTTTTACTTTGGACCTAGTAGAAAAGAGGAGGAACAGATGAGGGCATATATTTGCTCGCATTGTGGAACCGTACTTCTGCCACACCCCGGCGCCTCTCGCTGGTTTGAGTGTCCGCAGTGCGGGCGTGATAACTTATTTCCTTTTGCAAATACGAAAGGGACAACACGGGCGCGCGCGCAAGCGCGCGCCCTCTTTATTTTCTTCTTCTTCACATTTCCTCACTTTTTCAGTATTATGCAAGTGTAGGCATTGCCGGGTCGTCTAATGGTAGGACATCGCCCTTTGGAGGCGAGTAT
>CAYGEN010000016.1:0-16292 GCA_964348955.1 uncultured Candidatus Saccharibacteria bacterium
GGCGGCGCGAGGCGGGGTCGCGCGCGTTTTCAGCAGAAAACGACGTGTGACCATAAAGCGTGGGACGCTTTTGCCAGCCGGAGCAGGGCGGCGCGAGGCGGGGTCGCGCGCGTTTTCAGCAGAAAACGACGTGTGACCATAAAGCGTGGGGTATTTTGCGAACCGATAAGCTTTCGCTGACCAATGCACAAATTTAATGGCCTCCATAGTTCAACGGATAGAACACAAGCTTCCGGAGCTTGCGATGCGGGTTCGATTCCTGCTGGAGGCATTGCAAAGCAATGTCCCCGGAGCACGCCAACTGTTTGGCGTGCGTCAGGAATCGAAAAGCGGAGCGTTATTTTGTCAGCAGACAAAAACGCGAGCTGGGGCTGCGACCGAGGCGAGCGACGGCGAGCCGAGAATTGTAGCCGATTCCTGCTGGAGGCATCTGGAAGCATAATGAAAAGTAAAAGTAGCAAGGTTTCACCTTGCTACTTTTACTTTTCTGATTGCGCAACCAACTATACCGCCTTTTTAATGAAAGCGGCGAGACGGGATTTCTTCCGCGAAGCGGTATTTTTCTTCAAGTAGTTTGTCTTCGCCGCTTTATCAAACACCTGATACGCCTTCGGCAGAAGTGCCGCGGCTTCCTCCTTCTTCCCTGCGGCAAGGAGCTTTTTTATCTGCTTGACGACATCCTGCATTGCCGCTTTGCGGCGCAGATTATACACGCGCTTGCGCGCGGAGTTTCCAATTGCCTCCTTTGCGGATTTCTTTATTGCCATGGATAATATCTTACTCAAGGTCTCAAAAAAAGCAACTTCTGAAAGAAAAGGAGAGAAAGTGATGAGTTTGTAGTAGAAACAAAAACACACCTTTATCAAGCACATGGGGCACAAAAAATGTAAGGGTGTAAGGCAGTGTAAGGTGGCGGCATGTAGTGGTGTGTGAGGGTGTATGAGGGTGCTAGTCAAAAATAGTGTACGACCGTACACTATTTTTGACTTTGACTAATCTCGCCCACATCCCCACATCACTGATTCTTACTTATGTATATCTGCATCTACCGCGACAAACCGAAAAGTTTCCGTATCTGCAAGTCATTTTCAATCTTTTCAACAATGACATAGAGTACGTCCTTGCCGATGTGCAAATCGGCCTTAAGAAGTGCGACAAGCTCCTCGCAGTCGTAGGGATATACCCAAACGCTGTTCTGGAGTCTCACAAAACCAAATGAGCTCATTTGTCGGCGTAATTTGTCACGAATCCTTCTGCGATACTCCGGTACATCAAAAATAACGAGTCGCCAGCGCTTATCCCACCTGCGTTTACGGCGAGACTGCATTTGCCCTTGTACAAGCATGAGCGCCCGTTCACCAAGCGGTGTGATGCGAATATATTTCTTTCCGCCGGATTCCACAAAAACAATATACCCTTTCTCTGCAAGGCGGCCGGCGGCAGTTTTTGCTTGATATGTGAACTTTCCTTTCTTGCGACCATAGCCGAGCAACTGCAAAGCATTCGGCGCCATTGCGGCTACTGCAATTATGCCTACGGCGCCGACGGTAAGAAGTACCGCGCGTTGAACATTCTTATTTCTCCGCGTCCGCCGCGCTTCATGTTCAAGTATTCCCATAAAAAATCATTACTTGGCAGACTTGCATATAAAGTATACACAGATAATGCATGCGCGGTCAAAAATAGTACACGACCGTGTACTATTTTTGACCGTTCCTTAGTTCCTTAGTTCCTTAGTTTAGCAAACAGGCAAACTTAGCACGCAGACAAACTAATACTCTGATTGATGCACGCAAGTGCGGCAGATTGTCTTTGAGATTTGAACATGAAGAAACGAAACAAACTAACAAACTGATGGCGACATGCGCTGTTTGCAGCCGTTTCCCCTGCCGCATACAGCTCCCACCTTGCGACGAGTTCGGGTATGATAGATGCATGATTGGAAGATTGGTTGGCTCGGTTGTGGAGTACCAGGACGGCTTTGTGATACTTGATGTCAATGGCGTCGGTTATCTGATGCGGGTCACAACCGACACGATGCAAAAACTAAAAACAGCGAAGAAGGAGGTAGCGCTCCTTACCCACTTGGTGGTTAGGGAAAATACGCTTGACCTCTATGGATTTCTTGAAAGGGAAGAATTGACCTTTTTTGAACTTCTCCTCTCAGTGTCCGGTATCGGACCGAAAAGCGCTATCGCCATATTAAGTATCGCCGACACCGGTACGCTTTTCTCCGCCATCGCTGAAGGCAACAGCGCGTACCTTACCAAGGTCGCTGGCATCGGCAAAAAAATGGCGGGTAAAATTGTGCTGGAATTACGGGATAAAATAGGCGCTCCGACGGAAACAATAAGCGCGGCGGGCCAGCATGATGCCGATGTCCTTGAAGCGCTTAAGTCGCTTGGCTACCAGACGGGAGAGTCCCGTGAAGCGCTCAAGCAGGTTCCGCGCGAAACAGAGGGCGCAGGCGGGCGCCTCAAAGCCGCGCTTAAAATTCTAGGAAAGTAAGAAAATAATGCGCCAACTCCGCCAACTCATCTTGGAGCTCATACCCCCCAGCATTTTCCGCGCCCTCCAGAGCCCCTACCACTTTTTGCTCGCGCTCTTTGGAGCGCTTTGGTACCGTTTTCCTTCTCGCAGAATGCTCGTCATCGGCGTAACCGGCACGAAAGGAAAATCAACCACCGCGGAGCTCATCAATGCCACTTTTGAAGAGGCGGGATTCTCCACCGCGCTCGCAAACACCATTCGATTTAAAATAGGCGTAGAATCGCGGCAAAACCGCTTTAAAATGACGATGCCTGGGCGTTTTTTCTTGCAGAAATTTCTTCGTCAAGCGGTAGATGCATCATGCTCCGTTGCCATACTTGAAATGACCTCGGAGGGCGTGAAGCAATCGCGACACAAATTTATAGCACTTGACGCGCTCGTCTTTACCAATCTCTCGCCGGAGCACATTGAGTCGCACGGCTCGTTTGAAAACTACGCGGCGGCGAAACTCAAGCTCGCCCAAGCACTTGCGCGCTCGCCTAAGCGCAAGCGCGTCATAGTCGCAAATGCCGACGACCCTTTTGGGGAGCGCTTCCTCGCGGAGGCATCCCCCGCCGAAAAACACCCCTTCCGCTTGGAGGACGCCAATCCGTTCACGCTTGGGGGCGACGGCATTGACTTCCAGTTTGCCGGTGCGGAAATGCACTCCCCGCTTATCGGCGCCTTCAATCTCTACAATCTGCTCGCCGCCGCCTCGCTCGCAGAGAGCTTCGGCATCGGGACTGAAACAATAGTTCGCGCATTTAAAAAAGTTGCACGCATCCCCGGGCGCGTGGAGTATATTGCAAACGACCGAGCATTTTCCATCATCGTGGACTACGCGCACACCGCCGATTCACTTCGCGCGCTCTATGAGGCATTCCCGAACATAAAGAAAATTTGCGTTCTCGGCGCGACCGGCGGCGGACGCGACCAATGGAAACGCTCACTGATGGGCAAAGTCGCCGACCAGTACTGCGCGCACGCGATAGTAACCGACGAGGACCCTTATGACGAAGACCCTTCGACGATTACTATGGATGTCGCAAAAGGATTTTCAAAACTGAAGCCTGAAATCATTATTGACCGTCGCGCGGCGATTCGTCGTGCGCTCACCATTGCAAAAAAGGGCGACGCGGTGCTTATTACCGGCAAAGGCACCGACCCATATATTATGAAAGCGTACGGAGAGAAGCTGCCGTGGAGCGACGCGGCAGTCGCACGCGAAGAGCTTGCGCTCCTACCTCGCCTCTAGCACTCTTACCCGAGCTTCAAGATTTGAGAGTTGAGCTTTGAGCGCGTCGTTTTCTGCCGAGAGTTCTTGAGTCGCTTTTATGAGCGCGGCAGTGAGCTGTGAGTATTCAATAGATTTATAGCCGGTCGTTTTGCTCGTCTTGACCGCTTCAGGAAACACCGCTTCAACATCTTGCGCAATGAGGCCGATATTTTCTTCCCCCGTACTTATGAGCGTGTAGCGCGCCGGCAACAGTTTGTTGATATCGGGAAGCGACGTTTGTAGCGGACGAATGTTTTCTTTTAAGCGCCGGTCCGAAGGCTGCTGAAAGTTGTCCGCCAGAACATTTCCCCTCACCTCAAGTTTTTGTGAAGGGTCATCGGGATATGTTCCGATACCAACCTTGCCGTCGGAAGTGATGCGCATACGTTCATGGGAGTCTTCTAGACTTCCTGGCGGCAGTCCAATGCCATTGGCGGTATAAAATTTCAACGTGCCTTTCCTACCCGCTTCTGTTGAAACACCTTCAACACCTTGATATACACTCCTAATCGCCGCCATCTCATTGAAGCCAGAACTAAAATTGGTACCCTTAACCGTAGAACGGAAAGAAAGATTGGCACCGCTATTGTTTGTGCCGCTCGTGTTTTCAAGAGAGAGCATTGACGGCGTTCCGCCGGGATAATTTTCGGCAAGATGAACGAGCCGCTGTGGGTCAGTCGTCCCGACTCCGAGCCTGCCGTCAACATAAACGTCAGTGAACGAGCGCAGGAGGCCCGCGATAAACGGTCCCGCCTTTGTCTGCGTCACACCGCTTACATTGATCGGCGCGGGAGTGTTCCCGCCCGGCGGATTTGCGGTAGGGCCAGTCCACGCGGCTAGCGCGTACGAAGTACCAAAAGAGAGTACGAGCGCGAGTATGAGTATTTTGAGACCGTTCAGTGATTTTTGCATATTTGATAAGGATATAGGGATAGTAACCTATGGTAGGTAGTATACTGCTTATCTGCGCAGGTTGGGAATGGGAAACGATGCGGGTGCAATACTTTTGCGATACTCTTCTACAATCGCGGCTTTTTCTTCTTCAGAGAGCGGCGGCGGAGCGTTTTCCCGATACTCCTCCACAATCGCGGCTTTCTCCTCGTCAGTCAACGCACTAGAGTCATCTTGCTTAATCACACCGGTGAGGTAAAGCGCATACAAAACACCGCCGACAACGACCGCGAGCGCCACTATCCACATCGCGCGTTTGAATGATGTGTGATGAGGGCTTTTTTGCACTTCTTCTGCAGTGTTATCTATATTCATGGCTGTGTTTGTGAAGTAAATTGCGACACCTTGTTACTTTTATATAAACACACCATGGCACAAATGCAAAAGCAAGGTGTGGAGAAGTATAGGGAAAATGGCTGGCGCTGAAATGAATTCTGAAAAAAATCCTTAACAGCAAGCGAAGGACGGGCTAGTATAGAGATACTATGGACGCAAAAAAAGACCTGCTGTTTGTGCTTCTTATACTCTTTGTACTCGGTATCGCGTGGTTTGTAAGTGGCGGGCCGGAGCGCGCGGGGACAACGCTCCCTTTTCTTAATCCCCCGCCGCCCCTCGGCACGGGCGGAACCTACGGCACGCCGGGCGCCAACTTTTGGTGGCCGTTTCAAGAGACAATCGGCGGTAGCGGCGGCGGCAACGCCAAAGAAACAGGCGGCGGCGCTATGAGCGACACATCCTCTCGTCAAGGCAAGGTAGAGCTTCGCAATGCATATGGCGCTGAAGCCAACAAACCGAGTGAAGAATATGTAACGCTTGAAACACGCGGCAATGCGCCGATTGACATTACCGGCTGGAAACTCCGAAGTAGCGTCACGGGCGGCGGCGCAAGCATCGGAAAAGGGGCAAAGCTCGCGTACTCCGCGCAAATAAATATTGAGGGGAATGTGATGCTTGAGTCAGGAGACCGCGCAATTGTGGTGACCGGGCGTTCGCCGGTCGGCGTCTCGTTTCTCGTAAATAAATGCTCGGGATATTTTGAACAATTCCAAAATTTTACCCCCTCACTTTACACACTGTGCCCGCGTCCGGCAGATGAGTTAAACGACTTCGGGCCGCGCAATCTGCCCGACGTGTGCATTGACTACCTTGAGCGCACGCAGAACTGCCAGATGATACTATCGCCGCCGACAGACCTGCCGCCCGTATGCAACAGCTTCATTACGGAAAACATCAACTACAACTCCTGCGTTCAAAACCACAAAGGTGATGATGATTTTTACGGGTATCCGGGAAACGGACGCGAGTGGCGCATCTTTCTCAATCGCGACCAAGAGCTTTGGAAACAAAAACGCGAGACCATAGAGCTCATTGATAAGAGCGGCGTCGTGGTTGATTCTTTCTCTTACTAATCACGAGCGGCCAAGCGTGCGAAAAAGAAACACGCCGGCGGCGACAGAAACATTGAGCGATTCTTTTTTGCCTCGCAGAGGAATCTCCGCAATGACATCCACCGAGCGCAAAAGTGAAGGCGAGAGACCTCGCACTTCATTACCAAAGAGAAATGCGGCGGGGAATTTCGGCTTGAGTGCGCGATAATCAACCGCGTCCACTGCTTGCTCAACCGCGACAATTCTAAATCCCTCCGCCCGCAGTCGCCTTATGAGCGCTTGCGGGTTCTTCACATACTCCCATGGCAATAACTCTTCCGCGCCAAGCGCCACTTTAGCAATGTCTTTCCTTTTTCTCCCAAAGCGGTCAATGGGGATCGACGTATAGCCCGTAAGATATATTTTTGAAACGCCCGCCGCCTCGGCGGTGCGAAATATGGCGCCGACGTTGTGCGCGCTTCGCAGATTGTGGAGAAGCACTGCCGCTTCACTCGCATGTTGAGCCATTGCGGATAGCTTAACAGTTTTTTAGCGTATGAGCTTTTTAGATTGAACAGAGAGTGCAAAGCTTCCCTTAGCGAGGTATACTCTTTTGTAATGCTTAATCCCTTTCCAGACTTTCTTACCTTCAGCTTTTTCGCTCCCCTCTTACTTCGCCTAGCTCTCGGCGCTTGGTTTTTGTTTATCGGATATCGCAACCTCCGAACAAAAGAGGCGCTTGGAGGGGCGCTCGCGGCCCGGTTTGGAAAAATTGGTCGTTATGCTCTTTGGCCTCTCATTATGTTAGAAGTGGCGCTCGGCGCACTTTTTATTGCGGGTATGTGGACGCAAGTCGCCGCGCTGTTCGCCGCGCTCTACACACTGAAGCTCCTCTATTTCAAAAAATCTGCGCCACTTCTCGCGCCGCAGTCAAGAATGTTCTATTTATTGGTGTTCATCGTCGCCCTCTCGCTTCTCCTCACCGGCGCGGGCGCATTTGCCGTTGACTCGCCACTGTAGAACTTGAAACAAGCAACCGACCACCTGCAACCACGCGTGGACGCCATAGCTTTTTTGGATTATGCTCTTGACATTGTCAGTTGCCATTCCCGCCCATAGCTCAGTTGGTAGAGCGGCTCCCTTTTAAGGAGAAGGTCGCAGGTTCGAATCCTGCTGGGCGGACCAGAGAGAATTGCGCAAGTGTTCGCTCGCCGCTCCGCTGTGCTCCGCGCTTCGCGCAGACCCCGAGAAGATACTCAAGTATGCATACGGGCCGAACATCTACGGCATGCACCCGAGCGCTATTGCGGTCGTGGAAATTACCTATTTGGACGACGCCGTAAACCCGTCTGTCATAATTGAAGGGAAGACGGTTATCGGCAAGGATTCTCAAAATTCTCGCGAGATTGCGTTTCGCGCTTTGTTGCGTAACGGGAAAATCACTCCCCTACCTGACAACTCAATAGGCGCATGACGTCGTCGTGCATGGAGCGCGCGCACAACATACCAAGAGTTCGAGCTGGTGGAACCAGCCCGGACTTCTTTTTTAAAAAATGGTACCTACCGAGCAGGTTCTAATCCTGCCTTGCGGACTTTACGTATCGGCACGCCGCGAAACGGTTACCCCCGGAGTCCCGTTGTCCCACACGGCGGGTTTTTTGATGGTGACGTCAACCGATTTGATGCGCGGGTCCTCCAAAATTTGCGCCGCGATATCTTCCGCCAGTTTCTCTATAAGGTAACAGCTCTCCCCGGTAATGACATCGGAAATGACGCTTTTTATGCGCTGGTAATCCACCGTGTCGGCGAGTTTATCGCTCTTCCCCGCCGCATTCGTATCAAGCTCCAGCCGAATTGAAATTAAAAACTCCTGTTCAACACGCCTCTCTCGCACATACACGCCGTGCTTTCCCGAGAAAAACAGATTATCAATATGCACATAGTCCATGCCCTCTGCGTTAAAGTGATAAAATGAGACGTTCAAGTCCCGCCTCAAGGTCTGTGAGTCCGCGCCTCGCATCGTGCGTGAGACAAACAAGCGCGGCAGAGAGGGTGAGAAGCTCTTTGCGCGAGTAATGAGATAAAAAACTTTTTGACTTCTGAAACACGAAGGGTTTCATGCCCGCCGCCTCCGCGCTCTTTGCCGAGCCGGCAAAGAGCATGTTCTTCACCTGCCAGTGTAACAGTGCGGCGAGGTGGGAGAGAAACTTTTCGTCCCCGCCTTCGCTAAAAACGCCTTTGCGAAAAAGAATCCACGCGCGCTTTTTGTCCCGCGCGCCAAACGCGTCCGTCAACTGAAACACATTAAACTGCGGCCGGCTTGTGGGTTGTGCAAAGGATAGCACCTCGGCGCCCGCTTTTTTAAACCCTTGCGCCAATGCAGGTGTCGCCTCGGTTTCAAGAAAGATAATAAGATTTTGCGATTCTGCAAGGTCAGGGAGATGCGCGAATAACCCTTCGTCTTTCGTCTCCCTATCAAGCACATGGTCAAACACCACCACCTGCGTTTCAGCAAAAAGCCCCTGCTGTGCGCCGTAATTCGACAATTCTTCCAAAAGAAACTCCTCGCGCGCAAGAAAAATGACCCCCGCACCGGGGTGCGCCGCGAGTTCGTCATCCACAAGCACGTGAAGCTTTTTGCGCGAGCGGATGGCATCGGTGCCGTGGAAAAAATACAACATATCGGTGAAATTGAAATGCTATTTACACACGTTTAAGCGTTCCCCACGTCTTGCCGGCGGACGCCGTGGCGGAGAATGCGATGCCGCGGGTTTCGCTCGTCGGTAGCGTGGACTCCATAATGGTGCGAATGTGCGGCGCAATGGCTTCAAACCGCGATTCTCTAATTTCATACACCAGCTCGTCGTGCACTTGGAGCAAAAGATAGGCGTCCTTTGAAAAGTTGTTTTTCCCGAGGAACTCGTCAATCTGCACCATAGCGAGCTTGATGATGTCCGCCTGCGTCCCTTGAATCGGCGCGTTTATCGCCATGCGCTCCGCCGCCGCCCGCACATAGGGAATAGACGAGCGAATGCCCTCAAAATAGCGGCGACGGCCGAAGTAAGTCTCGGTGTAGCCCTGGTGCGCGGCAGTGGCTTTTGAGCGCTCAAGGTAGTGCGCCAGTCCAGAAAAATTCTTGAAGTACTCGCGATAGAATTGCTCCGCCTCGGCGCGCGAGGTGCCGAGGTTCGCCCGAAGCGCATTAATGCCCATGCCGTAGAGGATGCCGAAGTTGATGACCTTGGCACGGCGGCGCATTTCGCGGTCTACCATTTCTTGCGGCACCCCAAACACCGCGGCGGCAACGGCGGTGTGCGCATCCCCGCCGCTTTTGAAAATTTCAATAAGTTTTTCATCCCCGCTCAACACGGCGGCAATTTTGAGCTCTATCTGCGCATAATCAAACGCGACCAGCAGGTATCCGTCATCGGCGACAAATGCATTTCTAATGGCTCGTCCACGCTCGGTGTGGACGGGAATGTTTTGCAAATTCGGACTTGAAGATGAAAGACGCCCCGTCGTTGTCCCCGTTTGCTCAAACTTCGCGTGCAGTCGCAAGTCGGTATCCACCATTCGCGGCAAATTATCTATGTAGGTTGAGAGCAGTTTCTGAAGCTCCCGATGCTCCAAGATGTGCGGGATGATGGGGTGTGCGTCTTTCATTTTTTCCAGCTCCGATTCTTTAGTGGATTTAAGTCCGGTGCTTGTCTTTTTGTGATTTTTCACGGAAAGCCCGAGTTTTTCAAAAAGAACTTCTCCAAGTTGTTTCGGCGAATTGATGTTGAAATCCACGCCCGCACTTTGATGAATTTTTTTCTCAAGCACCGCGAGCTCAAGGTGGTACCCTTTGGCGAGCAAGGCGAGATACTCCGTGTCAATTTTGATGCCGCGCATTTCCATTTTTTCAATGATAGGAATGAGCGGCAGTTCAATGTCAAAATACACGCGGTCAAGTTTTTCTTTCTTTATGGCGGCAACGAGCGCTTCTTTTGCTTTGATAAACGAGGACTCCTTAGTGTAATGGAGTACGTCTTCAAGCGAAGGGTTGGTGGTGTCGGAATGGAGAAGCCAAAGCGCCACGGCCGCTTCTTTAAGTTCGCGCGGATTCACATGTTCTTCCTCGGCTTCCGGCTCCTCCGTTTCCGACACCTGCGCGCCGAAGAGCGCGCGAGCGCGCGAGGTAAGCGCGCGAAAACTTAATTCGTTGAAAAGCGCGAGAGTCGCCTCACGGTCAACCGTTTCCCGCCACCGCTTTTGTGGAAGCGCGAAAATAATGGGCGCGTCGCGTCGAATCTCGGCAAGCATTTTACTGAACACGGCTTCCTCCTCACGCTCTATGAGGATTGCCACAACGCGCTTGGTAACGCCAATCTTCAGAAGTCGAGCTGAATCTTTTTTAAGCACCTTGTAGAGCGCCTCAATCGTGCCAAACTCCTTGATGAGCGTCGTGGCGGTTTTTTCTCCGATGCCTTTCACGCCAACGATATTGTCGGACGGGTCGCCGCGCAACCCTTTGAAATCGGGAAGCGATTTCGGCTTGAATCCGAAACGTGCAACCACCGCCTTTTCGTCATAGAGCACCGTGTCTTGAATGCCCTTTTTGAGGGTATACACCTGCACGCGCGCGCCGTCCACGAGCTGGAGCGTGTCCATGTCGCCCGAGGCGATGATAATATCCGGCGCGCCGCCAATCGGCGGGTTCTTTTCCATTTTTTCAACAATCGTCCCGAGAATGTCGTCCGCCTCAAACCCTGGGCATTCGTAGATGGGAATGTTGAACGCCTTAAAGATATCCCGCGAGCGCGTGAGCTGTGCCGCCAAATCGCTTTCAAGCTGGGGGCGCTTCGCTTTGTACTCCTCGTACGCTTCGTGTCGGAAGGTTGGCCCCTGAAGGTCGTAGCAGGCGGCAAGGTAGTCGGGCTTGAGGTCGTTAATAATTTTAAGAAGCATTGCCGAGAGGCCGTAAAGCGCGCCGGTCGGCTCGCCGGTCGCGGAAACAAAATCGGGAAGCGCATGATACGCGCGATGAATAATTGCGTGCGCATCAAGAAGCACGAGCCGCTTTTGCGATGACACTGATTTTTTTGCTGTTTTGGATTTTGGTGCCATGTCGGATGTACGTATAGAATTAAGAAGTACAAATTATGGAAACCGCTCTCGTAATTCTTAATTCGTACTTCAAACTTCTACCCGAATTTCCCTGGTCGTCTCATCAAGGTGAGTAAATCGGATGCGCTTCGCGCCCTTCGGCAGAAGCTCCTCCACGCGCTCCGCCCACTCAATGCAAATGAGGTTGCCCGGCTCCGCGATGAGCTCCTTCCACGAGAGCGCTTGGAGTTCCTCCGAGCGCAGAAGGCGGTAGGCATCAAAGTGTATTAAATGTGTAAACTTCTGCCCTAATTTTTGCTTGGGGAGCGCGTAGATTTTTTGAAGCACAAAGGTTGGGCTTGAAACGGTGTCTTCCACGCCGAGCTCTTTTGCGAGCGCCTTCACAAACGCCGTCTTCCCCGCGCCTAAATCCCCGTAGAGCGCGACGACCGTCGCCGCGCGGCCGGGTTGAAGCCCCGCTAAAAACTCTCGCGTGAAGGACTTGAGCTCCTCAAGGTTTTGAATACGCGGCATACCCTATTGTACCACCCGCCTCTGCCGGCGATACTCGTGGCAAAAGCCGAGAAAAAGAAAAGCGGGTCCGGGGCTCACGAAATATTTCGTAAGTTCCCAAACCCGCAATAAGATGAGCGGCTCGCGGCTAATTGTACGGGCCCCATGGGGTTGCCCGATAGGTCTCGCGGTGGCAGTTCCTGTTCGTCCCGCCATAGGACGAATATGACTCACTGCACCGCCATGGCGGTTGCACCGACTGCCCTGACGGCGGCGCGACGCCGTATGCCCCGTTTTGCTGGGGCCGCGTTACGTCAACAGCGCGACCCGCTTCGTGCCCGGCGACGATGCCGAACACCGTGCCGAGAGCGGTGGCAAGAACGTTTCCCTTGCCGCCGCCGATGGTGTTGCCGGCGAGTCCGCCGAGCACTCCGCCGGCGAGCGAACCGAACGATGCGTTCGGGCCGGCATTTGGCCCGGCGCACGCGGCCAGACTGATACCAAAGAACAAAACCAAGAAAATTTTAAAAGAGCGCATGGTCGGCCTCCTATTTGTGATTGTCCTACTTTCAATGATAGCAAAAAACAAAGCTTTTGTCAATAGCCCTCACATAGGCGGAAAACCGCGTTGTTTCAAGCTAAAAACCGCGTTAGACTTACAGGAAATGGATTTCAACGAAGACAAGCAGAATCAGAAGCTCGCCGAACTTCGAAAAAAAGAGGAGGAGGGTTTGGCGGAAATGCTCTCCCATAAATACGGGGTCGGCTACCTTGACCTCTCGCGCGTGTCCATCAACACTGACGGCCTGCGTCTCGTGCCTGAAGCGGCGGCAAGAGAAGCCGAGCTCGCGGTATTCGGCATGATTGGCAAAGAACTCTCGGTCGCCGTGCGCAATCCTGAAACAGACAACGTAGCGGCGATTGTGGCAGACCTCAAAAAACGCGGCTATCTCCCGACCATCGTCATGGTTTCAGAGCCTAACCTGAATCGGGCGTGGGAGCGCTACAAAGACCTCTCGTTCGCCATGGAAACGAAAGCCGGCGTGCTTGATATTTCCGGAGAGGAAATCAAACGCCTTCTTGAGAAACTTTTAACGATTGAGGACATCAAAGCGGAGATAGGCGAAGTTATTAAAATGAAAAAAGCGTACCGCATTTCACGGATTCTTGAGACCGTGCTTGCGGGCTCTCTTGCCGCGGCGGCTTCCGACATTCACGTGGAGCCGGAAGAATCCTATGTGCGTCTGCGCTACCGGCTGGACGGCGTCTTGACCGATGTTCTTGATTTTGACGCCGACACCTATCACCTACTTCTCTCGCGCATCAAACTCCTCTCGGGGCTTAAATTAAACATCAAAGACCAAGCGCAAGACGGGCGTTTCAGTATCGCCATCAACGAAGCGGATATTGAAATTCGTACCTCCGTCATCCCCGGCGCCTACGGCGAGTCAATCGTCATGCGGGTCTTGAACCCCGATACGATTGCCCGTTCCATGGAGGAGCTTGGAATTCCGCCGAAGCTTTTCGCGTTCCTTGAGCGCGAAATCAAAAAACCAAACGGGATGATTATCACGACCGGTCCGACTGGCTCGGGAAAAACGACAACGCTCTACGCTTTCATGAAACGCATTCATACGCCGCAGATAAAAATCATCACGATTGAAGACCCTGTTGAGTATCACCTGCCGGGCATCGTGCAAACACAAGTGGAAAAATCCTATACTTTTGCGGAGGGACTCCGCTCGGTACTCCGGCAAGACCCGGACGTCATTATGGTGGGAGAAATCCGCGACTCGGATGTCGCCGAGACTGCGGTGAACGCGGCGCTCACGGGACACCTCGTGTTCTCCACACTCCACACCAATAATGCCGCCGGCGCGTTCCCCCGCCTCATTGACCTCGGCGTAAATCCGAAAGTAATGAGCTCGGCAATTTCCATCGTGCTGGCACAGCGCCTCGTGCGCAAACTCTGTGGTGAATGCCGGCGACCCGTGCCGCTCTCTGAAGAGGAGAGAAAAAGAATTGCGCGGGTGCTCGCGAGCATTACGGACGAGAGCCAAACGCCTCACGCGTACGGTAGCGCGTGGGAAGCGGTCGGCTGTCCAACGTGCGGGGGAAGCGGCTACAAAGGGCGCGTCGGCATTTTTGAGGCGATTGTGATGGACCGAGAAATAGAGCGGGTGGTGAATGAAAATCCAAGCGAGCGCGAGCTGTGGGCCGCCGCGAAAAGCCAGGGCATTTTGACGATGCAACAAGACGGTGTCCTAAAAGTCTTGAAGGGAATAACCTCGCTTTCGGAGCTTGAGCGCGTTATTGACCTAACGGATTTGGAGGAGTCCGCCGACCCTGCTATAACAGAGAAATCCAACCTATAAATCTCTAAACGACACTTTTATAAACAATAGAAGTTGAGCTCATTCTCTCGGGATAACCCCAGCGTTTCCCACAAGTGGGTCGCCAGAATGTCCCTGAAAAGCGCTCTCAAGCCAGGGAGGCCTGCGTCGTTTAGAGATGTATGGGTTGGAAAGAAACAATCCTCGCTCGGTGCGACCAAAGCGGCCACACAAAAACCCTCGAACAAGGGTATAAATAAACCTAGCACGAAAAATACTCTATGTCAAGCATTTCTCCATTACCTGCTTCCCACGAGCGAGCGCCGAAGGACGAATCGTTTCTCGACCAGACCTTGCGGCCGGCTCACTGGGATGAGTATGTAGGGCAGGAAAACATCAAAGAAAACCTGCGCATTCTCCTCACCGCCGCCAAGGAGCGCGCGCATCCTCCCGAGCACCTCCTTTTTTACGGCCCTCCCGGGCTCGGGAAGACCACGCTCGCCTATCTCATCGCCAAAGAAATCGGCGCGCAGATAAAAGTGACCGCCGGACCGGTGATTGAAAAGGTGGGCGACCTCGCGGCGATTATCACCAACCTTAGTGCGGGCGACATTCTTTTTATTGACGAGATACACCGCCTTTCTAAAACCATTGAGGAGGTACTGTATCCGGCAATGGAGTCGGGGCATTTGGACATCATTATTGGCAAAGGGCCTTCCGCACGCACCATTCAGCTTGAACTGCCACCCTTTACGCTTATTGCCGCGACGACGCGCATCGCGCTTCTCTCCTCGCCCCTTCGCTCACGCTTCTCCGGCGGAACCTTCCGTCTTGATTTTTATACGCAAAAGGAAATTGAAAAAATTTTATCCCGCTCCGCGGAGATTTTAGGCACCGCCGTCAATGCCGAGGCGCTTAAAGAAATTGCAACGCGAAGCCGCCAGACGCCGAGAACCGCAAACTTTCTCCTGAAACGCTGCCGCGACTTCGCGCAAGTCCATCGTCGCGAGCTTGACCGGCAGGCAGTGCAGGAAGCGCTCGCCCTCCTTGCGATTGATGAACTGGGCTTGACCTCCGCCGACCGCGCCATCCTCTCCGCGCTCATTTCAAAATTCGGCGGCGGACCGGTTGGCTTAAACACACTCGCGGCGGCAACCGCCGAAGAAGAAGCAACCATTGAGGAGGTGCACGAACCCTATCTCATTCAGCTCGGCCTTCTGGAGCGCACGCCGCGCGGGCGCATCGCGACGGCGCGGGCGTATGAGCACTTGGGACTTTCCGTCCCCGCTTCTTTGCAGGAAAAACTTTTGTAGTAACTTACGGGCTTCTGGCTTATTAGTTACTCAAAGTATCTTAAAAGCTCACAAGCTATGAGCTCATAAGCTACTCCTATGGCTGGTCACTCTAAATGGGCACAGATAAAGCGAAAGAAAGAAACGACGGATGTGAAGAAAAGTCGGGTGTTTTCAAAGTTTGCGCGGCTTGTTGCCGCTGAATCAAAAAAGGCGAAAGGCGACCGTTCATCGCCAGGTCTTCGTCTTGCCATAGAGCGCGCAAAAGCGGTAAACATGCCAAGTGAGAACATTGACCGGAGCGTAGAAAAGGGGCGCGGCGACACTGGTACGGCGATGGAAGAAGTGCTCTATGAGGGGTACGGTCCGGGCGGAGTGGCGCTTATCGTGACCGGTCTTACCGATAATCGCAACCGTACCGCCGCGGAGATAAAACATATCCTTTCCAAACACAAGGCGGCGTTTGCCGCAAAAGGCGCCGCTGTGTGGGCATTTACAAAAAGCGCTGAGGGCTTCGCGCCCCACACTACCGTTAAACTTTCAGACACAGATATTGAAAAACTTGAGAAACTTACCGATGAACTTGAAGAACATGACGACACGCAGGGAATCTTCACCAACGCAAGCTAGCCTTGCCGCTTCCCTTGCCGCAGACCCAAAGTCCATCGCAAAACTACCATGCGATAGTATTATGATATATCATAATACGTCAGTACCGATGTGAAGCAAGCAGTGAATACATAATGTCGGTATACCGGCATGATAGAATAAATTGCAAATAATCATACGGTAATCATACGGCGTAATGATAATATTATGATATATCATAATTTATTTCGACGAGCGAGGAGCGCGTGGACGAGTACGCTCGTACACAGCGTCCGAGTAGAAGCCTGTGGTGAGCCCGCCGAATCCATCGAAACATTGTACCCAGTTATATTTC
>CAYGEN010000017.1:0-277 GCA_964348955.1 uncultured Candidatus Saccharibacteria bacterium
AAAATAAAAAAAGCGAATATGAATAAAGAAAAGAGTATAATTTTTTTGACAAAATATTATCTTGATTTGATGTTTCAAGTTGGTGTATTTATTTTATCAAAATATTTTTTCACGGAATGTGTTCGATATATTATACAAATACCGCTTTCAAAAAATTGTCACGACGAAACGAACTGGGCGCCTGTCATTGCGATTATTTTTATTAGTCTTGCAGTAAATATTTATGCCCGTAAACATTTTCTGAAATGATTCATGCAGATTTAAAACTAGTCGAGAA
>CAYGEN010000017.1:287-16143 GCA_964348955.1 uncultured Candidatus Saccharibacteria bacterium
TTGGGCAGGCGGCGACGCGGGACGGGTTTGGGAAGGGGTTGATTGAGTCGGGGGAGAAGGATAGCCGCGTGGTGGTGCTGTGCGCTGATTTGGCGGAGAGCACGCGGGTCTTGGCGTTTAAAGAAAAATTTCCCGAGCGCTATATTGAAGTGGGCGTCGCCGAGCAAAACCTCGCGACGGTCGCGAGCGGACTCGCTATTTACGGCAAAATTCCTTTCATTACTTCCTACGCAACCTTCAGTCCGGGGCGCAATAACGAGCAGATTCGCACGACGATTTCGCTCAATAATGTGCCGGTTAAAATAGCCGGCGCGCACGCGGGCGTTTCGGTTGGTCCTGACGGCGCGACACACCAAGCGCTTGAAGACATCGCACTTATGCGCGTCCAGCCGAACATGACGGTGGTTTATCCTTGTGATGCCGAAGAAGCGCGAAAGGCTACAGTTGTCGCGGCGTTTAACGGCAAGCCGACCTACCTGCGCTTCGCGCGTGAAAAAACGCCGATTATGACGACGGTAGAGACGCCGTTTGAAATCGGGAAAGCGCTTGTGTTATGGGAGGGAAGCAATCCACAG
Organism: uncultured Candidatus Saccharibacteria bacterium; assembly: GCA_964348955.1. Classification (GTDB taxonomy): domain Bacteria; phylum Patescibacteriota; class Minisyncoccia; order Phycocordibacterales; family 2-01-FULL-51-21; genus 2-01-FULL-51-21. The sequence continues at coordinate 863 of CAYGEN010000017.1, forward strand.
GCGGTGATTATTGCCTGCGGTCCGCTGGTGTATCAGGCGCTTATTGCCGCAAAGGAACTTGCTGGAGAAGGTGTGGAAACGCTGGTCATCAACAATCACACCATTAAACCGCTTGATAAGGATACGCTTGTGGAAGCGGCGCGCAGAGCGGGTGCGGTTGTTACGGTAGAGGAGCATCAAATTATGGGCGGCATGGGTAGCGCGGTTGCGGAGATGCTTGCGCAAGAATGCCCGGTGCCGATTGAGTTTATCGGTATGCACGATGAGTTTGGCCAATCGGGAAAACCCGAAGAACTTATTGAACATTATTCATTGGGCGCATCTGCCATCAAGCGGGCGGTGCAAAAAAGTATTGGCCGGAAATAACCGCGCGGGTCTCTGCCGCCACCCATCATTACGGTATATCGTAATAACGGGTACGGCATGAGTGATTTTGTGCGTTTGCGTTCGCTTCCGTCTCAAGAAATCGGCATGAAATTGATGCAAGTCTGACTTGCGTCAATAGTTCACATTCGGAATATTGTTTCCGCCTTGCGCATAGTGTATTCTTCTTCAACATGCATGACGAGCTCGCGCTCTCCATTGAACATCTTGTAAAGACGTACCGAAGCGGCACAATTGCCGTGGACGACATCTCACTCTCCGTACAAAAGGGAGAATTTTTTGGCTTCTTGGGACCTAACGGCGCGGGAAAGTCTTCAACCATCAGTTGCATTACCGGCATCTCGGTACCGACCTCCGGTACGATAAAAATTTTCGGCAATGATGTGGTTCTTGATTACCGTGAAGCACGCAGGAAAATCGGCCTTTCACCGCAGGACTTCAATGCGGATTTTTTCGCCAAAGTGCGAGATACGCTTGATTACGTCGGAGGATATTATGGATTGCCGAAGGCACTACGCGAGAAGCGCATTGCGGCGCTTCTGAAGAGGTTCGGTCTTGAGGAGCATGCGGACAAACCGTTCAATCAGCTCTCCGGCGGTTTAAAGCGGAGGCTGATGCTTGCGCGCGCCATGGTGCACGACCCGGAGCTCGTCATATTTGACGAGCCGACCTCGGGCGTTGACGTTGAGCTGCGGCACGACCTGTGGCAGTACATGCGGGAGCTTAATGAACAGGGCAAGACGATTATTCTCACCTCGCACTATCTTGAAGAGGTGGAACTGCTCGCGAACCGAATTGCGATTATCAATAAGGGAAAAATTGCGGCGCAAGGGACAATATCGGAATTTACGAAAGGAGGGCGGAAGCTTGAAGACGTATATTTGAAAATAACGAAAGGGGAAGCGTGGTAAACTCGCGTCAATACTTTATGGAAAACGGCGACACGCACAAAATAAGATTCAACGCGATTGGCCTCTACACGCTGGTGCGCCGTGAAGTGGAGCGCACCATTTTCCGCGTTCTTGGCCAGACGATTCTTTCGCCGCTCGTTTCGGCGCTCCTTTTTATTTTTATTTTCGGTTCGGTTTTGGGGAAGAGAATTGACCTTATCGGCAACATTCCCTACATCCAGTTTGTATTCCCGGGCATTCTCACCATGAGCGTACTTACGGCGGCTTTTTTGAGCAGTTCAAACACGGTATATTTTCAGCGTTTTATACGAACCATTGACGAGATGCTGGTCGCGCCATTCTCTTACATTGAAATGATTATCGGTTTTATTGCGAGCGCGATTGTGCGGGCGCTTATTATTGCGGCGGGCATCCTCGCCATTGGACTCTTGTTTCGAGCCGTCTCTGGCGCGCATATCCTCCTCTTCTTTTTTTATGTGCTCGGCGTCGCCGTTATATTTGCGCTTTTCGGCATCATCATCGGGCTGTGGGCCAAGGGGTTTGAGCAGTTGAATGTCTTAAACACGTTCATCATTATGCCGCTTTCATTCCTCGGCGGCATGTTCTACTCGGTTGATTTGCTGCCGAGCGCGGTGCAAAGGGTCGTTTATTTTAATCCGTTTTTTTATTTTATTGACGGCGTGCGCTACGCCATGACCGGATACCATGAATCAAACCTCGCCATTGGCGCAACGCTTATCATCGGCCTTATCATCTCGCTCGGGACCTTGGTGTGGTATCTCTTTAAAATCAGTTGGCGGCTGCGCGAGTAGCGCGGGATGTATAAATGGCGGTCAAACGGTCAAAATGGTTTTACCCGATATTCATCTGGAGCATGCGCGAGATACCCTTCAAGCTTCTCGCGCGAGAGGAGTCCTTCTTGGGCGCCCACATACTGTACGACGGACATGGAGTTGATAGGCCCCCACGAGAGCGCCTCGGGAATTGTTTTGCCAAGTGCGAGCGCGGCGGTAAAGGTTGAAGAAAAGGCGTCGCCCGCGCCCGTGCGGTCAATGGGCGGCTTCGGGTCGGGATAGATTGGAATGAACCACCGCTCATTGCCGTCGTCCGAGTACGCGCCCTTTGGCCCGTCGCTTATGATTGCCACACGCGGTCCGAGTGCGCGGATTTTTTTTACAAGTTCCGCCACGTCTTCATCTTTGGTATTCAAAATCCGTTGCGCTTCCTCTTTATTGCAGAAAAAGAGCTCGGTGCGCTCATAGAGCGATTTCAATTTGTCATACCCAAGCTTCATTTGGAACGTGCCTGGCTGGAGTGAAAGTTTGGTCTCCGGATGCGCCGCGAGAAACGAAACAATTTGCTCGTGGTAGGGAAGCGAATTGGATGCAAGCGAGCTCAAATACATCCACTTCGGCGGCGGTAGGTTTTCCGGAAATCGGTACGCATACTCTTGATGTTTGATAAGAATGGTGCGCTCACTCTCATACCACAACACATAGTGATAGTTGGTCGGCATATCCTCGTGCGTATGGATGTAGTTGGTGATAACCTCGTCTTTCCGTAGCGATTCTAAACACTCGTCTCCGTTTTGGTCGTGTCCCAGATTGGTAACGAGTGCCGAGGAGAGGCCGAGGCGCGCGGCGGAAACGGCGGCATTCGGGCTGTTTCCCACGGCTCGCACAATCGTAACGGACTCATAAGGAATTTTGTCGCCAAAGCGCATACACAGCATGCAGTTTTCCCGATTCACGTCGCAATTAATGCTCGCGTCTTTAATGCGGATAAAAGCGTCAGTCGTAATGTCGCCCACCGCGACGAAGTCAAGCATTTTTTCCATATACGATTAGTATAGCAGAGAGAAACGGCTGTGCTACAATGGTTCTCATATGCAAACACTTCGGGAACTCGTTGCGGATGCGGAAGCGCGTAACGTTGCCATCGGCCATTTTAATATTTCAGATTCGGAAGGATTGTGGGCGGTATTTAATGCCGCGCGGAATTTGAATCTGCCGGTCATCATCGGCGTTTCCGAGGGAGAACGCTCGTTCATCGGCGTCAGGCAGGTAGCGGCGCTGGTTTTGAGTTTGCGGGAAGAATATGACTATCCTATTTTTCTGAATGCAGACCACACGTATTCGTTTGACAAGGTGAAGGAAGCGATTGACGCGGGGTACGATGCGGTTATTTTTGACGGCGTTCAGCTCTCGTTTGAAGAAAATATCGCGGCGACAAAGGCGTGTGTTGAATATGCCCGCAGGACACGTCCCGAGGCGCTTGTTGAAGCGGAAATAGGTTTTATCGGGACCTCTTCAAAAATGCTGGATGCTATTCCGGAAGGAGTGTCCATTTCGGCAGAACATTTAACAAAGCCCGAAGAAATCAAGCGTTTTGTGAAGGAGACAGGCATTGACCTCGTGGCGCCGGCGGTGGGGAATCTTCATGGGATGCTCAAAAGCGGGAAGGAGCCGGCGCTAAATATTCCGCTTATCGCCGAGCTTCGCGAAGCGGCGGGGGTGCCTATGGTGCTCCACGGCGGGTCAGGCACTTCAGACGATGATTTTAAACGAGCCATTGCGGCTGGAATGGCGATTGTGCACATTAATACGGAAGTCCGTCTCGCCTATCGCAAAGCGCTCCAGATGTTTTTGCAGGAAAATCCGGATGAAATTGCTCCGTATAAATTTATGAAAAGCTCGGTGCAAGAAATGCAAAAAGTCGTCAATGCGCGGCTGAAATTGTTTAATTCCATATAATTCTTAAGTCTTTTAATCGCCGCTATTTTTATGCAAACGATATATGTTACGCGACGGATTCCAGAGAGTGGCATCGCGATGCTCCGCGAGCGTGGTTATGAGGTGGAGGTGAGCGAGAAAGACGGCGTGCTCACGCGGGAGGAGCTTATCGCGGCGCTCAAGACGAAGCCCTACACCGGCGTCCTTTCCCTTTTAACCGACAAAATTGACGGGGAAATTTTTGACGCCGTGCCTTCGGCAAAAATCTTTGCAAACTATGCCGTCGGTTTTGACAACATTGATTTAGAGGCTGCAAAAACGAGGGGCGTTACCGTTACAAATACGCCCGGCGTTCTTACCGACTGTGTGGCGGAACACACCTTCGCGCTTGTGATGGCGCTCGCGCATCGCGTGGTTGAGGCGGACCGTTTTGTGCGCCAAGGACGCTACGACGGTTGGGCGCCAATGCTTCTCCTCGGAAGCGACTTGCACGGCAAAACCCTCGGTATTTTGGGCGCCGGAAAGATAGGACAGCGAGTCGCGTATCAGGCACATCGCGGCTACGATATGTCCGTCATCTATTATGATACAAAACGAAATGAGCAGATTGAAAAAGATTTTAACGCAAGGTTCTGCAACCGCGTGGAAGAGGTGCTCAAAGAAGCGGATGTCGTCTCCGTCCATGTACCGCTACTTGATTCCACGCGGCATCTCATAAATGCTGAGCGTCTCGCGCTCATGAAAAAAAATGCGTATCTCATCAATACTTCGCGTGGGCCGATAATTGACGAGGCGGCGCTGGTTAGCGCGCTCAAAGCAAAAACAATTAGAGGCGCGGCGCTTGATGTTTTTGAACGAGAGCCCGAGCTTGCCCGAGGGCTCGCGGAACTTGATAATGTGATTTTAACGCCACACACCGCCTCGGCCACCTTGGAGACGCGCTCGGCGATGTCGGCGCTTGCGGCTGAAAATCTCATCGCCTTTTTTGAAAACGGTGCGCCGCCAAACGCGGTTGCCTGACGTTTTTACAAATGGGAAATAAAAAAGGCATTCGCAGAGATGCGTCCGCCTTATGTGAAAGAATTATTTTTTCGCTGAAATTTTTGCGCCCTGATTTTTCAGGGCATGGAGCGCTTCTGCTAATTTTCCTGCATAACAACATGCGCAAAGAAGAAAAATGCAGAGCCCCATGGTCGGATAACCGACCGCATAACCCATAATCCTCCTAAACATGCGTGCCTCCTTTATGTTTTCGCCCTCTCATACCGTACTACATACGGTGCTGAAGAGGCATGGTGCGGGGTGCGTATACGGGGGCGGTGCATGCCTTCCATAATTGCGTTTTTAAAGATTTTTTGTATACTGACATCATGCTTACGCTCGCAATTCAGAAAAGAGACACGGGTGGCGCCGAGATGCTTCGCAGGGCAGGAAAACTGCCGGCGGTTTGCTATGGCCGCAAAGAGCCGTCTACGCCAATTTTTCTCCCGCTCGCAGACTTTAAAAAGGTTTTAAAACAGGCGGGAGAGTCAACCGTTATTACGCTCTTGGGACTCGGAGAAACAAAAGAGGTGCTCATCCATGAGGTTGATTTTGAACCCGTTACCGGTGAGCCGCGCCATGCGGATTTCTATATTATTGAAAAGGGTCGAAAGGTGACGGTAACCGTCCCGCTGGTATTTATCGGTACTGCCCCGGCAGTCAAAGAGCTTGGCGGCGCGCTCGTGAAAGTGCTCCATGAGGTGGAAGTGGAAGCGATGCCAAAAGACTTGCCGCACGAAATTGCGGTGGACGTGTCCTCGCTTGCACGTTTTGACGACCGCATTCTGGTGCAACACATCAAACTTCCCGCAGGTGTCGCTATTACCGAAAAACCTGAAGAGGTGGTTGCGCTTGTCGCTGAAGCAGAGGCAGAGAGTTTGGAAGGCGTCGCGACACCGGATTTTTCGACCATTGAAGTTGAAAAACGCGGCAAGGAAGTCGAGCCGGAGGGCGGTCTGTCGGCTGAAAAAACAGAGGAGTAACTCGTCCTTACTTTTTCGTGGTGTATTGAATGAGCCGCTCGCGCCCTGGTATACAAAATACGTATAGATGAAAAGGCACAAGAGCATAGCTCTAGCGCGGTTTCTTTCGCTCGCGACCATTGCGATACTGTTATTGCTGACCGTCTCCGCTCAAGCACAAACTCCCGACAGCTCGGTTGTTGACTCTCGTAAAGCACAACTGCAAGCCGAGCTTGACCAGCTTGAAGTAAAGATTGACCAGCAGAAGGCGATATTGACTTCAAAGCAACAAGGGCGCGTGTCGCTTGAACGCGACGTCGCTATTTTAGATGCAAAAATTAAAACCGCCGAACTCTCTATTCGAGCGCGAACCATTGCCATTCAGCAGCTCTCGAGTGGCATTGCCGAAAAGGAATTGACTATTACAGGTCTTGGGGATAAACTTTCTCGTGCAAAACAATCTCTCGCTCAACTGCTCCGGAAAACAAACGACATAGATACGTACCCCTATATCGTGGTGATTCTCGGCAATGGAGACCTTTCGTCGTTGTTTCAGGACATAGAAACATTTACCGATGTGCAAAAGGCGCTCCGTGTTTCTTTTGTGGAAATTATAGACACAAAAGCGGTAACGGAGTCGCAAAAGAACGCGCTCGAAGAGGAGCGTTCCGAACAAGTTCAATTGCAACAGTTGCAGGTGCTTGAGGAAAAAAAGATCCAGAGCCAAAAAGAGGAAAAGAAACAGATTTTAAAAATTACCAAGGGCGAGGAGAAGGCGTACCAGACGCTTATTCAAAAAAATGAAAAGAGCGCGGCGCAGATCCGAAGCGAACTTTTTACGCTTCGGGGCTCTACCGCGATTCCTTTTGGCAAGGCGCTTGATTTGGCAAACACGGCTTCAAAAGTGACAAACGTGCGACCCGCGTTTATCCTCGGCGTTATCGCGGAAGAATCCAACCTTGGTGAAAATGTAGGAACCGGCAGTTGGCAGGTAGATATGCACCCCACACGCGACCGCCCGATTTTCGTGCAGATAATGCAGCGGCTCGGTTTTGACCCGGACAAAATGCCGGTTTCAAAAAAGCCATGGTACGGCTGGGGCGGCGCCATGGGACCAGCGCAATTCATTCCTTCCACATGGGTATTGTATGAAGAGCGTATTGCCAAAGTAACCGGGCATACGCCACCAAACCCGTATGACCCGGGCGATGCATTCATGGCATCTGCCATTTTGCTTGCGGACAATGGCGCGGACCGCGGGACAAGGGCCGCGGAGCGTCTCGCGGCACTTCGGTATTTTGCGGGCTGGGTGAATGCCACGAAAAAATCTTATGCTTTTTATGGCGATGATGTGATGGAATTGGCGGATAAATACCAGCGCCAAATTGATGTTCTGCTCGCGACCGGCGCCTTGCCCGAGGTAAGTGTTGTGCGGTAGTGGCTAGAGGAATTGCAAGGCGGGTTCTGTGTATTGCATAGGGATTATTTTCTGGTATAGTAGCGGCATTATGAAGGCGGATATTCACCCGACATATTTTCCTAACGCGATTGTCGCGTGCGCCTGCGGCGCAACCTACACGATTGGCTCAACGAAAGAAAAGCTCTCGGTGGAAATTTGCAGTGCCTGCCATCCTTTTTATACGGGGAATGAAAAAATTATTGATACCGCCGGTCGGGTGGAGAAATTTAAAGTACGGGTCAAAAAAGCGAGCGCGGGCGGCAAAAAAAAGTAACTTGTTTTGCGCGTTTGGAAACTGGTCTGATGGACTGGCTTCTGCTCTTTTGCATATCTATGATCGACATTTCCACATTCAAGAATAATCAGAAGACTCGTTTCCTCGCGAGTGAGTATGAGCGTTTGGAGCGGGAAGAGGCGGATGCGAGCGGTCTTTCTGGCGGTGGGCAAGAACTTAAAGCGCTCGCCGAAGAGGAACTTAAAAGTTTGCGCGCGCAAAAAGACACGCTTCGGCGGCAAATGGAGCGTATCGTTAAGGAAGACGCGATTGAACAGGCATTTCCAAACGAAATTGTCCTTGAGGTGCGTGCGGGCGCGGGCGGCGAGGAGGCGACGCTTTTTGCCTGGCAGTTGGCGCATATGTATCGCCGCTACGCTGATGAACGCGGCTGGCACGTACAAACGGTGAGCGAGTCAAAGAGCGATTTGGACGGTTACAAGGAAGCGGTATTTGATATTCGCGGAAAAGATGTTTACGCGACGCTTCGTCTTGAAACGGGCGTGCATCGCGTACAGCGCGTTCCGGCAACGGAGAAATCCGGACGCGTCCACACTTCCACCGCGTCCGTGGTCATTCTTCCGATGCGCAAACAGCAAAAAATTGATATCAATCCGAGCGACATCCGAATTGAGTTTTCCCGCTCAGGCGGAGCCGGCGGGCAGAATGTCAACAAGGTAGAAACAGCGGTGCGCGTCATTCATACGCCGACGGGCATTGATGTGCGCTCCACTTCAGAGCGCAGCCAGGCGCAAAATCGAGAAAAAGCCATGGCCATTCTTGAGGCGAAGCTCTCACTGCTTCAAGAAGAAGCGGCTACTCAAAAAGTGGCGGCGAATAGAAAATCGCAAATCGGCACCGGCGGACGTTTTGAAAAAATTCGTACCTATAACATGCTTCAGGACCGCGTGACCGACCACCGCATCAAGCGCTCCTGGCACAATGTAGGCGCCATTTTGGAGGGCAACATCGGGGAGATGTTGAATGAGCTTGCCGAGTCGGATGAAACTCTCGAGAGGGAATCGCAGGAGGCAGACGGCCTTTCATAAAACTTTGAATTACAAAACTTTTTACACTTCGACAAAGCGCGGAGGTTTACCTCCGCGTCTGGCGAAGTGCCCTGAGCGAGGAGTGAGACGACGAGTCGAAGGGCATGCCACTCAGTATCTGCGCAAGCGCGGAAGGCAAGCCCTCGCGTGCTTGACTCGGTGCGAGTTTTTCGGAGCACGCGTATTTTTCTGCAGAAAAATCTCTCTGCGTGGGTCGTCACCTTGCGCAAGTCTCCGCAAAACCCGCACCTTCGACGAGTTTCGTAATTCAAGGTCAAAAACTTCCATGAGAGGCCGCTACTCACCCGTTGTTGCCTCAAACAGCGTCTTCTGCTAGACTCACACGATATATGACGGAGAAGGTAATTGATGCCATAGAAAAGACGAACCGCATCGCGTCACTCCATATTGCGGGCGCGCATTTTGGTTGTGCACGTTCCCATCGGCATCCTTCCACCGCGGCCTATATTTTTGGGGTCAAAAATCGCGTTGAGATTTTTGATTTGGAAGAGACGGAGAAACTGCTCATGGTTGCAAAAGAGTTTGCCGCTTCGCTTGGAAAGGAAGGAAAGCGGATTCTGTTTGTCGGCGGAAAGCCTGAAGCGCAGGAAGCGGTTATGCGCGCGGCGGTTTCACTTGGTATGCCCTATGTCGCGGGACGATGGATCGGTGGTACGATTACCAATTGGAATGAGATTAAAAAGCGCGTTTTGCACCTTGCTGATTTGGTAGAGAAACGCGAGAAAGGGGAACTTGCAAAATACACGAAGTGGGAGCGTCTTGAGATTGACCATGAGATTGAAAATCTTGAAGCGCGCTTTTCCGGCATTCGCGATGTGCGGGAATTGCCGCACGCGCTCTTCGTGATAGATACGCGCGCCGAACACTCGGCGGTCGCCGAGGCGCGTAAAGCGGGAATTCCGGTCATAGCGCTTCTTAACTCGGATTGCAACATGCGCGAAGTAACTCATCCGATTCTCGGCAATGACGCAACTCGCGGAAGCATCACCTACTTCATAAATGAAATTATCACCGCGTACACATCGGGCGCAAAAGAGGGGTTCGCCCAGAATAAAATACCAGTCGCCGAAGAGATAGCCACAAGATAACGCCGTGCGCGGCTTCGTGGTGTTGCTGAGGTGCACGAAGAAAGACGGTATGATTACAACAGAGCACATTAAAAAATTAAGAGACGAGACGGGCGTGTCCATCATGCAGTGTAAGAAAGCGCTTGAGGAAGCGGGCGGCGACCATGGAAAAGCGCTTATACTCCTTAGAAAACAAAGCGGCGCATTTGCCGAGAAGAAAGCGGGACGCGAATTCGCCGCGGGCGTGGTGCAGGCATATGTGCATAACACCAATGCGGTTGCGACGCTAGTCGTGCTCGCCTGCGAAACCGATTTTGTCGCAAAAAATGAGGAGTTTATCCGCTTGGCGCGTGAGCTCGCTATGCAGGTGGCGGCGACTAACCCGACCTATCTTTCCGTTGCCGAAATAACGGATGAGGTAAAGGCGAAAGCCAAAGAAGTATTTGCCGCGGAAGCCGCCGACAAACCTACTGACCTGCGGGAGAAAATTTTGAACGGCAAACTAGACGCCTATTTTAAAGAGTTGGTTTTGCTCGAACAACCTTACATAAAAAATCCTGAGGTAAGCGTGCGCATGCTTATTGATACGGCGGTACAGAAGTTCGGCGAACGCATCGCCATAACTAAATTTGTTCGCCTCTCAACGAAGGCTTGAAATGTATGGTAGCCGTACTTGCTTTTATCTTCTCACTCTTGGCGCTCGGCGGATTATTGGTTTTTAAGCGCGCAGAGCTTGAGCGCGGCATGGTGCACGCTCCTCATTTTCGAGCTCGGGCCGATGCCTTCGTGCTTGAAAACATACGGCGGGTAGCGCAGAATCTGCCCCGCCCGCATCCGGATTGGCTAAAGCGCATACTTAGAAGCGGTGCGCACACCGCAACGCTTCTACTCTTGCGCGGCGTGCGATTACTTGAACAGCGTTTACTTGGACTCGTTAATATGATAAAGGGACGAGGGACGATTGTTCGCGGAGACGGTGTTTCCGAATATCTTAAAAGTGTCGGCGAACACAAAAAGAAAGGCAAAGAGAAAGGACGAATTGTAGAATAGCTGCCGGAGTAGCTCAATGGTAGAGCAACCGCTTTGTAAGCGGTCGGTTGGGGGTTCGATTCCTCTCTCCGGCTCATTTTCTAAATGAATCCGCCCATTTCGTCCCCCCCGCCTTCTGACCAGTCTGGCACCGGCGCCAATCCGAAGCGGTTTTTTGCGTGCATTCTTGTATGGGTAGTTTTAGCGGCGCTCGCTGTTTCTGCGCTGGCGACGGGCTTCGCAGTTTTAAAGCGACCGCTCATCTTCAAATCCATATTCCTCCCGCCCGTTGCCTCGGAGCGTGGAGCGTGTGAGGACTGCACGGCTACTACGCCGGTTACATCCAAAGAAGAAAAGCCGACCACGATACTTTTCGTGGGAGATATATTTTTTGACCGCTACATTCGGCACGTAAGCGCTCGGAAGGGAAGTGATTTTGTCTTCTCATGCATAGACGATTTGCTCGAGACCGTTGATTTTGCGGTGGGGAATCTGGAGGGTCCGATTACGGAATATGATTCAGTGAGTATGGGGACGGTAATTGGCAGTCCTGAAAATTTTGTATTTACCTTCCCGACCACGACCGCCGAACTTCTCCTGCGCCACCACATTGGCGTCGTGAATCTCGGCAACAATCATATCAATAACTTTGGACAAGGCGGCATAGACAAGACCAAACAATTTTTAAATGACGCTGGCGTGGGCTACTTCGGCGGTGTAGAGGGCAATGAGCCGGTATACCAGACTGACCGCAACATTTCTTTCGTCTCTTACAATAAGTTCGGCGGGCAGTCGCAAAGCGAGACGGCATCGGTGATTGCGCAAGAAAAAGAGAAAGGGCGCATCGTTATCGTGTTTGCCCACTGGGGAGAAGAATACTCGCGCTCCGTGGCGACGATGCAAGATGCCGCAGAGTTGTTTGTTGAAAGAGGCGCGGATGCGATTTTTGGTTCGCATCCACATGTAATTATCCCGCGCACGGATGTAGGGGGCGCGCCGGTGTACTACTCGCTCGGAAATTTTATCTTTGACCAATATTGGAATGAGGAAGTGAGGAGCGGGCTCGCGGTTCTCTTGACGATTGACCGCGGGCGCATCACGACAACCGAGTACCACGTTACCCTCATGCCGGACGGCCGGACATGTCCTCAATAATGTATGGCTGACTTACCTCATTTTGGGGAGGGACGTATGGACGAGCGGCGCATAAGGGCATCGTGGTATACTGCTAATATTATGACTCCCGGTCATCGGCACCCGCTTACGCTGCTTATAGCCGAAGTTCACGCCATTTTCCACAAGATGGGTTTTTCTATAGCCGAAGGTCCGGAGCTGGAATCCGAGTGGTACAATTTTGATGCGCTCAATGTCCCACAGGACCATCCTTCCCGCGACATGCAGGACACCTTTTACCTCAAGGAGCCGTGGGGCGAAGGCAAAGAGCGCAAAGAGCTCCTGCGAACGCATACTTCGCCGGTGCAGGTGCGCTATCTTGAAGCGCATCCGCTGACTCCGGCGACTCCGGGGAATGAGGTGCGCATCATTGTTCCCGGCAGAGTGTTCAGAAACGAAGCCACCGATGCGACGCACGAAGCGCAGTTTTATCAGCTTGAGGGACTCGTGGTAGGCGAGGGGGTAACGCTTGCAAACCTCAAAGCGGTGCTTGAAACATTTTTTGCGGCGCTTTTCGGCAAAAAACTCTCCGTACGTTTCCGCGCCGGATTTTTCCCGTTCGTGGAGCCGGGTGTTGAGGTGGATATTTCCTGCTTCAAGTGCGAGGGTGTGGCGCTCTCCGGCGGATGCGCGCTGTGCAAGAAGACCGGCTGGATAGAGGTGATGGGCGCCGGCATGGTGCATCCTCTGGTTCTTAAAAACGCCGGCGTTTCGCCCGAGCGCTACCAAGGGTTTGCGTTTGGCACCGGCATTGACCGCTTGGCAATTTTAAAATGGGGGATTGACGACATACGGCTTTTCTACAGCGGCGATTTAAGATTCGTTAACCAATTTTAATTATGCGTGCAAGCTACCGATGGCTTCAGTCTTTTTTTGATGAGCAAGCGACTCTTCCCGAGCCGCGCAAACTTGCCGAGCTTCTCACGATGAACGCCTTTGAGGTGGAGGGCATTGAGGAGACGCAAGATGACGCGGTATTTGATATTGCGATTCTGCCAAACCGCGGGCACGACTGCCTTTCACACGTAGGTATTGCAAAAGAAGTGGCGGCACTGTGCGGCATCCCACTCATGCGCGACCCGCTTGAAGAGCGCCCCACGCTCTCGCCGGACTCAAACATACTTTCGGTAACGGTTGCCGATACCGCGCGCTGTCCGCGCTACAGCGCGGCGGTCATCCGCGGCGTTTCAGTTGGCGAATCTCCCGTGTGGCTCAAAGAGCGACTCCTTAGCATCGGCGTGCGCTCCATCAACAACATTGTTGACGCGACTAACTATGTGATGTTTGAACTCGGTCAGCCGCTTCACGCATTTGATATGGGGAGTCTTGTGCAAAGCGATGGCTTGTACACCATTGAAGTGCGGCCAGCGAAGAGAGGCGAGACCATTCTGGCGCTTGATGGGAATACCCACTCGCTTTTGCCGGAGGACCTCGTCATTGCGGACGCTAACCGCGGCTTCCCCATCGGCATTGCGGGCGTAAAGGGCGGCAAGCGTGTGGAGATATCGGAAAAGACCAACGACATTGTTATTGAATCGGCACATTTCAATGCAACCGCCATTCGCAAAACCGCCGCGCGGCTCAAACTGCGCACCGATGCCTCGATGCGTTTTGAACACGAACTCTCGCCGGAGCTCACCGTCTATGGGCTTGCCGAAATCATTCAGATTATCATCAAATGCGCGGGCGGCGTGGCGGAGGGTTTTGTTGATGTTTATCCGAGCCCGCAAAAAGAAACACGCATCGTGGTGCATGTGAGTGAGGTAAACAAACTGCTCGGGACTAATCTCGCCGTCAGCGAGGTGGAAGCGATTTTTAATCGGCTCTCGTTTCCGTTTGAGCGTGAAGGAGACCGCTTTATTGTCACCGCACCCTTTCTGCGGCTAGACCTGCGTACCTCTGAAGACCTTATTGAGGAGGTCGGGCGGTTATACGGCTATGAAAAAATTATCGCGCACGCACTGCTACCCGCCCAGTCGCCTTCCGTAAACAAGCTTTTTTATTACGAGGAAAAAATACGACAGACGCTTATCGCGGAGGGATTTTCTGAAGTACTGACTTCAAGTTTTGTTGAAGCAAGCGAGGGAGAAGTGGCTACGGCAAACCCCCTCGCCGCCGATCGCCCCGCGCTTCGAAAGCACTTACGCACGGGTATTTTTCGGAGTCTCACGCTTAACGCGCACATGAGCGCACTGCTCGGTCTCGCTGATATACGGCTATTTGAGATTGGTACGGTTTTCACTTCCAACAACGAATACATCGCGCTCGGCATCGGGATAAAGCCATTGAAGAATTTCAGTGTCGCGGCGCTACCGGTAGTCGTGCAAAAGCTCTCCGAGGCGCTTGGCGGGGCGTTTGAGCCGGAAATTATGACGGAAGAATTTTGCCAGATAAATCTCACGGCGCATCTTTCCAAACTGCGTGCGCCGAGCGCTTACGACGCGCCGCCCATCATTCCCGAAACAACCTACCGCCCCTTTTCCTCATACCCATTTGTACTGCGCGATATTGCACTATTTGTTCCAGAAGAAATGGCGTCTGGTGAGGTAGAAAAATATATTCGCGAGGAAGCGGGGGAGCTTCTTCTTCGCGCAACGCTTTTTGATGAATACAAAAAGAATGGCAAAATTTCCTACGCTTTTCGCTTAGTCTTTCAGTCCATGGAGCGCACGCTCGTCGACGAAGAGGTAAACGAGCGTATGAAAAAAATTGAAGCCGCGCTCGGCGCGCGTGGCTTTGAGGTGCGCTAAAAGCGCCAAAACTTACAAGGTCGGACCTTGTAAAAAGCAAGCGGAAATTACAAGAAAATTACAAGGTCGGACCTTGTAGACTTTGCGCGTAGACTTTGTGGGGAGAAGGACCTTGGGGAGAAAATTATGATATATCATAATTTTTTGATTTGTATTTCATGATATTTCATGCGTCTTTTGCGCGCTATTTGGAAATATGGCGTAAGATAGGTCGGGTGGCAAACTGACAAATCAAACATGCCGTTTAATGGACTTAACCTTAACCTTTTAGGAGAGATATAGCGGTGAAAATCGCTTGTAATTAAAGGCCATTTTTGTTACAATAGAAGTGTCCTTTTGGGGACTTTCTTTAATTTATGGCAGATAAGACCGTTAAAAAAGAAGCTGAAAAAACGAAAAAGGGGAGTTATCGCGCCGAAGACATTACCG
>CAYGEN010000018.1:0-15607 GCA_964348955.1 uncultured Candidatus Saccharibacteria bacterium
CTCCGCCGTTCAAGTCCCGTCGCTTCGTCGCATATGCAACAAAACCGAAGCTATCGCTTCGGTTTTGGCATATTGCGCGATCGACGGGACTTGAACCCGCAACCTCCGCCGTGACAGGGCGGCGCTCTAACCAGTTGAGCTACGACCGCAAACAGCTTCCATTACATGAAAACCGCTTTTAGTATAGCCAACTATCGCGGTTCTGCAATCTCATGTCTGATTTCTATCATCATCTTGCTAAACCACAGAAGAAACGAGGAAAGTCCGACGATGAAAAAGCTTGCGGCGGCTTGGAAGAGTGCGTGAGGGTCGGGCGCCTGCGGAGCCGTCCGCCACACGATGAAGAGGACAAGCGTCGCGCACGCAAAGAGGCAAAAGATAAAAATTGATAACATTATCCGCTTCACCATATATCCTTGGAAACAGCGGGGAAACCTGGGAAGTTTCTATCTGTGCCGGTGAGAGGAATCGGACCTCTGTCTAAGGCTTATGAGTCCTTCGTTCTACCATTGAACTACACCGGCGACAGAAAAAACAGTAGCATGTTTACCGAGTCCATTCAACGCAAAAAAGAGCGCGGTCGCTCTTTTTTGCTCGCGTGTTGCGGGGGCCGGTAACGCTCCGGCTTCTGGAGGTTATGAGCCTCCCGAGGTACTTTTCCTCTACCCCGCTATGGTACGGCGAATTGCGGCGTGCCAAATCACACTCGCTATTATACGCAAAAAGAAGGAAAGCACAAACTCAAATGAAGAAAAACTCTTCAAAAACCTGCTTGTATAAATCTATGACGCGGCGCGCTTCGCGATGAGTCAGAATAAAATCGGACCCGCTGTGGGCAACCGTATTCCTCACCTTATGCGCTTCCCACGCCTGGTCAAGCGTCTTGAAATCGCTCCGTTCAATTTGTTTCAACTTTTCGCCGAGCGATTCACCATGGTAGCCCATAACCGTAACCATCTCGTCCAAAAGTACATCCGCATCAATAATCGCCTGTCGCCAGGAACTCGGATGTTCCGAAGCGAGGAGCTCGTTGATGCGCTCAAAGCGGGTGTTTTTGCGCTCTTCAGGCGTTTCGTGAACCGAAAGCGTGCCGAGCTCTTCCCGCTCTTCTTTGCGAATCCGATAAATTCTGATGAGTGAGTATATAATGCCCGTGAGCAGAAAAAGCGTGACGAATAATGAAATAATTTTTATGGTTGCCCACAACGAGATGAGCTCCTCTGGAATGGTTGCAAAGACGCGACCCGTCAGAAGACGATAGATAAAAAGAAATAGGTAGTCAAGGTTGAGAAATCTGATGTATTCCATATCGCGTTATCTTTCTCCCGTAAACTCTTTGCCGGCGTAAAACAAGCGCGACTCAAGCATGTGCGGCGCCGTGAGCTGGAGCCCGAGCGGGAGCTCTTTGCCGTCCACCTGCGCCAAGCCCATCGGAATGGAGAGCGCCGGCATACCCGTCAAATTTGCAGAAACGGTGAAAATATCGGCGAGGTACATCGCAAGCGGGTCGCCTTTTTCTCCCACGCGAAAAGCCGGGGTCGGCGTGGTCGGCGTCGCCACAAGCGAAACGTCTTGAAAAGCGCGTGTGAAATCGGCGGTAATGAGCCTGCGCACATCCTGCGCTTTGCGATAGTACGATTCGTAGTACCCGGAAGAAAGTACGTAGGTGCCGATGAGAATGCGCCGTCGCACTTCCGCTCCGAAGCCCGCGCCGCGCGTTGCAACATAGTCGCCCATGAGATTCTCACCGTCCACATGAAGCCCGAAGCGCACGCCATCATAACGCGCGAGGTTGGTGGAGCACTCCGCCGGCATAATGATGTAATACGACGGAAGCGCGTACTCAGCATACGGCAAAGTAATATCGCGGATTTCATAGCCAAGCGCCGAAAATTTCTGAAGAGACGCTTCAAACGCTTTCTGCACACCCCGGTCAATACCTTCTTTCAGCATGTGCCGCGGCACCCCGATTGTTTTCAGTTGTTTGTTGTTTGTTGTCGGTTGTTCGTCTTTGATTGACGTGCTGTCCATAGGGTCGTGTCCGGCAATGGCATTGAAAAGCAGCTCGGCGTCGTACACGGTTTTCGTGATGGGGCCGATTTGGTCAAGCGAAGAACCCATGGCAATAAGCCCGACACGCGAGACACGCCCGTAGGTAGGCTTCAATCCCACCACGCCGCAAAAACTTGCCGGCTGGCGGATGGAGCCGCCCGTGTCCGAGCCGAGCGCGGCGAGCGCACCACCCATCGCAACCGCCGCCGCCGAGCCGCCGGAAGAGCCACCGGCGACGCGCGATTCGTCGTGCGGATTCAAGACCGCGCCAAACGCCGAGTTCTCCGTTGAACTTCCCATCGCAAACTCGTCCATGTTGGTACGACCGAGAAAAACCGCGCCCGCGCGCTTTAGCCGCATGACGACCGTTGCATCGTAAGTCGCATGATAATTTGCCAACATCTTTGAAGCCGCCGAAGCAATTTCACCCTCAACTAAAATATTGTCTTTAATCGCAATTGGGATGCCGGTGAGCGCACCCGCCTTTCCTCTCGCAATCATCAGGTCGGCGCGCCTCGCCTGCCCGAGCGCCGTATCAAACATTCCAAGATAGGCGTGTATCCGCTCGTTTTGCTCGGCGCTCTTTTTTAGATACGCTTCCGTAAGCTCCACGGCAGAAAACTCTCTGCGCATGAGCGCCTCGTGCGCAGTCGCGATGGTGATATTTTTGGTAACAACCGCCATGTTACCCTTGTGAAATGATTTTCTTCACCCGAACAAGCCCGCGTTCACTCCCCGGCGCTTCCTTAAGAAGCGCGTCCGTGTAGCGACCGGTCTCGTGTGGCTCGCCGTCTTCCCGCATGACATTGCGAAGCACCGAGCCATCGCCGCCTTGCAGAGCTGCTGTTTCCGTGGACACGGCGGCAATTTTTGAAATGTAGGACACGATGGCTTCCACATCTTTGACAAGCGCATCGTACTCCTCTTCCGGCGTGGCAATACGGGAAAGCGCCGTGAGCTTTATGAGGTCATTTCGGTCTATCATGGGAATAATACTATCACAGGCATGCAAAACGAGTTCACTGAAACAGCCGCTCAAACTCTTCTTCATTGATGATGGCGACACCAAGCGCTTGCGCCCGCTCGTATTTTGAACCGCGCTCTCTTGCCCGACTGCTTGCCCGACTGGCAGTTCCCGGCTTTGCAGGCTCGCCCGCCACAAGATAGTCGGTTTCTTTTGAGACGGCACTTAAGACTGCCCCTCCCTCGGCACGGATTTTTTTCTTTGCTTCGTCGCGGCTTAAGCGCGACAGCACTCCGGTCAGCACGAATTTCACTCCGACAAGTGCTCCGCCCTTGTGCGCTTTCGGCTTTTGAAGGTGAATTTCTTTCATGAGCCGCGAGAGAAACGCTTCGTTTTCTTTGGTGTGCATGAACCGATAGAGCGACTCGGCAACAACCGCTCCGACTCCCTCTATGCGCTCAAAATCTTCCGTGCTCGCCGCTTGTATGTTGTGGAGCGAGCCGAGACGGAGCGCGACATCGCGGGCGGTTTCCTCGCCGACATGCTCAATTGAAAGCGCAATCAAGAGACGCTCCAGAGGCACACGGCGCGCCCGTTCAATTGCGCGAAGCAAGTTGTTGATTGATTTTTCCTTGAAGTGCGGCAACTGCGCAAGGTCGCCCGCCGTGAGGGTAAAAAAGTCATCAGCGGTTGCAACGAGGTTTTTTCCCATGAGCGCGTCAACGACGCGCGGACCAAGGCCCTCAATATCAAAGGCGCGCTTTGAGACGAAGTGATAGAGACGGCGGCGCAGTTGCGCGAAACCACGCTTATTGACGCAACGCCACGCGGCGGTCCCCGGCACGCGCTCAATCTTCCCGTCGCCTCCGCACAGGGCGATGGATTTTGGAAACGCGAACAGCTTTTCTTTGCCGATGCGCATCTCTTTCAACACCGAGACAATCTCCGGTATAACGTCTCCCGCTTTCTGCAAAACGACCGTATCGCCCACGCGCACATCAAGCGCCATTATTCGGTCTTCATTGTGGAGCGTGGCGCGCGAGACCGTGGAGCCGGCAACAATAACCGGTTTCAAGTGTGCGACCGGCGTTACGACACCGGTGCGTCCGACTTGAAATGATATGGTCTCAACCACGGTCGTAACTTGCTCAGGGGGAAACTTAAACGCAATCGCAAACCGCGGCGCCTTGCCGGTGTAACCGAGCGCCTCTTGATAGCGCCGTTCATTTACCTTGATGACGACGCCGTCAATGAGGTAGTCCTCGCGGTCTTTCTTCTTCTGCCAATGCCTCCAATACGCTATCGCGCCCGCAATATCTTTCACCTGCGCAAAGTGCTTGTTTACTTTAAAGCCGAGCGAGCGCAGAAACGCGAGCTCTTCGTACTGCGCGCCCGGTATCGGCACGCTTGCGCGCGCAATGTCGTACATGAAGTTGTCGAGCGCGCGCGCCGCAGCTACTTTCGGGTCAAGCTGTCTTATGGAGCCGGCGGCGACATTGCGCGGATTGGCGAAGAGCGGCTCGCCGCGCTTCTGCCGCGCGCGATTGAGCGCTTTAAGATTTCCCTTGCTCATCCATATCTCTCCCTCCACGATGACATCAACAGGGCGCGTGAGCAAAAGCGGCACCGATTCAATGGTGCGGACATTCTGTGTTACCTCTTCGCCAACCGCTCCGTCTCCGCGCGTCGCGGCCACGACAAGCACGCCCGCAACATACTCGCAGACAATTTTAAGCCCGTCTATTTTGAGCTCGCAGGTGTAGGTCGGCTTTGGTTCTTCTCCCGCGCTTGTAAGTACGCGCTTAACCCGCTCATCAAAAGCTACAACATCCTCTTCGGTAAAAGCATCGTTAAACGACCACTGCGGTATTTTGTGCGGCACTTTTTTAAATGCTTTGAGGGCCTCGCCCGCCACCCGCTGTGAAGGCGAATCGGGCGTTACGAGCGAAGGATACTTCTTTTCAATTTTCACGAGCTCGTACTTGAGCGAGTCAAGCGCCTCGTCGGAGATGTCCTGACGGTCCTCCACATGATAGAGTCGCCGATGGTAGTCAATCGTCTCTTTGAGCTTTAGATAGCGCTCGCGCACATCCTTGGGGGGCAGTGGCATCGTGGAGCTCATATGTAAAATATAGCAAAATTCCGCTTCCCGCGGCAGTTGCGGAAGTGAAAACTCTTTGTTTGGTTGTTTGGTGGAAAATCCAAAAAAATCCTAGAAGGTCACCTGGATACCGCGCTCCACCTTGCGGCCGCCCGGCCCGCCGCAGTTTGACGGAGGACCGGCGACATAACCCGTGTTGTAGCCGCGAGATTTTATGACCGTTGAGATAACAACCGGGTCAGTTAATCCTGGTATCAATTCTGGCGGCGGTCCCACGGTGTGCGTTTGCTGAAATTTCTTTTCAACTTCAACTGAACTGCACGACCCTGTCGCAAGGTCAATCGGCATGGCGAAAGAGTAATTTTTGGTAGTCGTGCGGTAAGCAGAGTCTTCTTCTACCAAAGTAGCCCCCGGCACCACGATAATACTGACGCCATTGCAGTCAATATTGTTCGGCGAGGGCGGGTCAATGACAAATTTCTCATCCGGCGCAGTATTCCAAAAGAGCCCGCACTCAATACCGGTATCCGCCGCGTAAAAAGCAAACTGCGACTCGCGCGCGGCGGAAGAAAGAATAATTTCTTTGGTCGTGATATTAAAAATCGCCAAGCCGATGGAGGTCATAACGCTCGCGATTAAAACCGCATAGAGCAGGGCAAATCCGCCCGTGCTTGTCTGTGCTCCATTATTTTTTCCGTATACGTATTTCATTAGGGTGTGTACCGTCGGCACAATAATGATTATGGGTTTATGCACGTAAGCGAGGTCAGTCTCACTGAGTGAGAGTTGTCAATCTGCCAAGCGCTGCCGTCAAAATAAGAGCATCGGCCACTTACGCTCTCCTCAAAAAAGCTATCCACGGAAGAATACCCTTCTTCCGAACAAAATTGTGCTCTGGACGTACTATCAAAACCGCGGCTGCTGCAGAGTATTTCCTCCGGAGACCCCCTTTTAGGACTGGCGAATACAACACTTTGCGGCAATGGAGCGGCGCTCGCTTGTTGCCAATTGAGCAGGTTCTCGTGCACGGTAAAGGAACGTTCGGTGTAAAGCGAGCTTGTTTTCCATGTAACGGTTGCCGTGACGGATACCTCATTGCCGCCTATTGGACTCACCGCGATGGTGCGCGTAAAGCGAGTTTGCTGGTTGGTACCACTTATTGCTTCGTGGTTGTACCAACCGAGCGCCGTGTTGTAATTTAGGACACAGTCTTTGGGGGCAAAGCTGTTGCATTTTTTTACGGCGACAGCCGACGGGGAAGTTGTATGGCTTATCTCAATACCGCAATCGTTGTTGCAGTTGGTAAGCGGGCCGCCGCCACTCGGATTATTGAGCCAGTTTCCCGGCACATTCTCAAGCGCATTCGTATCGCGAACATTGCGCACGCCTTCAATCGCCTCTTGAGCTAACGCAATCGCGACCACCTGGTCTTTCGCGTAAAGCGCTTGAGTAATAGCACTGCTTGCGGCGGTAAGCGGTCCCGAGATAGCCAAGAGAAGCGTGGCAATGGCAACCAGTGTTTCAATAAGGGTAAATCCGCCGGTGGTTTTTCTCAAGGCAGAGCGACGAGGGTAATGGTGTTTGAGAGGAAACATATTATGGGTTGACATCAAGAACGCGTTGCGAAACACTTGTCTGTAAATTAAAATCGGACTGTGTTTTTGCGGTACTTCCAAGGTTTGCGCTACCAAGTATGCGAATAAGCAGAAATGGCTGAATCTTGTCGGTTGGCAATTCGCCGAAGAGGGTGAAGACAGGGACGCCCTTTTCCGCATTTTTAATGGTCACTTCGGGAGAGGTAATGGTGATTGGCGCAACGCCATTTATGAGACGCTCAATCTGTCCTTCTCCGTTGAGACGGTATTCAACCGTATCGCCGGCGCTGTTTAGATAGCTAAAAGTGTTGACGCCAGATACTTGGTAATTCGTACCAACTTTTATTTCCCGCGTCATGCTCTCAAGGGCGAAACTCATGTTGTCCATCACTGCTTTAGTCGCCTGCGTTTTGCGGTTAATGTCAACGATTGAGAGAAGCGCGCTTACCGCTATAAGCACCACAATGGTGAAAATGGCAACGGACACGATAATCTCAACGAGCGTGAAGCCCCCTAGGAAAGGAAGCGCGCGGTTGGCCACCGTCGCTTTCACGTGAGTATTTTTTTTGTGTTTGTGTCTGATGCGCATGATGAGAACTTACCAACGCAACTGCAACTGCAACTATTCAACTGAAATCTGTCCGCTCTGGAGCACCCGCACGATTCGCGTCTCCCCTTTCGGCGATTGAAGAACAATCTCCGCTCCGCCGAGCGGTACGTCCAACTTGCTGCTGTGGTAAATGAGGGCGTCAGGCTGTGGCCGCTTGAAGGCGATATTGAGGGTTCCCTTTTCACAAGAGTATCCCCCCGCGCCCAAATAGCAAACATCTTTGATGCGAAAACCATTTCCAACCGTAAAATTCTGGACGACGAGGTCACTGGCGGCGTCATAGGACTTGGAGCCATCTTTATCCGCAAAAAGCGTGTAGGATGTGGCGCCGAAGTCATCCGGTACAGAGATAAAGACGCCATATGCGGCTTCAAAGGTGCCCTCCGCTTCGCGGGTACCGATGCCGTAGACTTGGGCTTCACGAATGGAAAGCGCAACATCGTAGGCAAGATTGCCTAGTAAAATTCTACCACTGAAAGTATTGTTATTGGTAAGCAAGACTCCGGTAACAACGACAATAATTGCCGCAACAATCACCATTTCTACCAGCGTAAAGCCGCGCGCGCCGGTCGCGGGTCTTGCATACTTCACGGCGGATTTGTCAAAAAAACGAAACAGCATGGTGGGTTTTGTGCCTCAAAAAAGAGACGGTTGAAAAAAATTGCTGTTGAAAAATAACACTATAAGAAGACCGAGAATGAGGAACGGCGCAAAGGGAATCTCACTTTTCATTGTAAGGCGGTTTGTGCCGCGAAACAACCATTTTTGTGCGAGAAGAAGCGCGATACTCACGGCCGCGCCAATCCAAACGGCAAAAAGTACGGCGGTCGCTCCCTTGGCAAGGCCAAGAAGCCATCCCATCCCGAGCGCGAGTTTGGCGTCGCCAAGTCCAATCCAGCGACCGCGCGAGACAAGCCAGAGAAACGCAAACGGAAACGCGAGTAGAGGACCTGCCATAAGTGCTTGGAGCGTCGGATATGCCAAGCTTTGCGCCGGAAAATCAATGAAAAGCGAGACGAGCGAGAGCGCGCCAAAGAGGTACACGAGCGCATCGGGAATTATTTTATGGCGCAAGTCATATATTAAAATAACCGCCAGGAGAGAGAGGAGCGGCAGGAGATATATCTGGTAGGCAAGCGCGAACCCCGTGAGGTAAACGCCGAGAAACAGAAGGGCGGTTCCCGCTTCAACAAGAGGGTACTGCCACGAAATCTTTGAGCCGCAAGAGCGGCACTTCCCCGCAAGCGCCAGAAAAGAGAAAAGGGGCACGAGGTCAAGCGCGGTGAGCGACCGCCCGCAAGAAAAACAGGAGGAGCGACCACCGAGCGTGCGGCCCGTATTATAGCGAAGCGCGACGACATTCAGAAAACTGCCGACAATCGCGCCAAAAACAAAATATGCAATCCCTGCAAGCCAAGCGGAAAAAAACATATTCTTAAGTATACCACCGCCTCGCACTATTGCTTTTGTGTTTTTTCTAACGGCACGAGATTCGCTTCGGCTCAACACCACCTCATCACATCAGTATTACGTATATTAAACACGCACTCTCTTTATCAAACACTCGGTGTTTGATAAAGTTAGGTTATGAGAAAAGTACAAATTTCAGTCGGTGAATACTACCATCTCTATAACCGTGGGATGCAAAAACAACCGATATTTTCAAATGACTCAGACCGCGCACGACTATTGTTCCTACTACTCTACTTGCAGTCAACAACAACGGTATCGAATGTTGGATACCATGCGCAACACTTTATCAAACACTCGGTGTTTGATAAAGTGTCGATGCGATTGTATGAAGATATTTTGAACAACAGGCAGGTTGAACTCGTTGCGTTTTGTTTTATGCCTAATCATTTCCATCTAGTTGTGTATGAAAAAGTTGCGGGAGGTATAGCGCGATATATGCAGCGAGTTCAAAACGGCTATACGAAATACTTTAATACCAAGTACAAGAAGGCCGGCCACCTCTTTCAGGGTCCTTATCAAGCGGTTCATGTTGCAGACGACCGTCAACTACTCCATCTTTCGGCATACCTCCACAGAAATCCCAAAGAGCTTGCAGGGTGGGAGAAACGAGAGCACGAATACCCTTGGTCAAGCTACCAGGATTATATCAAGAGTAATCGATGGAATGATTTGTTGAAAACTGATGTAGTATTAGGACAATTCAAAACAATAAGGGAATACTCGGAGTTCGTAGACACAAGCCCAGCAAAAGATAATATTTATCAAACACTCGGTGTTTGATAAACAGGGAGAAGATAGAGCTGATGACGAGCAAAACTAAAGAAAGATAAGGAGACAAAGTTTATCAAACACTCGGTGTTTGATAGAGGGTTTGAGAAGTCGGAGCAGTGTTTATCAAACACTCGGTGTTTGATAAAGGGGTGTTTGATATTTGATACATGAGACTAAAGGAAGGGCTAAACCATGCACAAAAACAAAACCCCCGGTGCACCGGGGGTTTTGTTTTTGAAAACAAGTGTTTCGTTTGCTTTATTGCTTTATGGGCAGACTACTACACCTGCACCCAACGGAGCGGCAATTCCCTTTGAGACTCCAGCACTGTCAATGCACCAATTAGTTCCCCCCGCTGGCGCTGCAGCAGATAGAGTGGCAGACATCGCATAGGCCGTAGCGTTAACACCGCCCAACGCGCCTGCATTATGCTGGCAAGAAATAACTGTGCCCGTCGGATAGTTAGCGGTAGCATTTGTATACGTAGACATTTTTGAGGGGACATCAGCGAACATTCCGACACCACAGTCATTAGTGGCGACACCAGCGGCGGTGTAGTGCCTGTTGTTGTCAAAGTAAATCTCTGCCGAAGCGCGAGCGGAGGAAAGTTGCGCTTTGGTCTTTGCGTCATTTCCTTTGTCGCGAGCCGTGTTGAGTGAAACCAACACTATCGATGAGAGAATACCGATGATGGCGATAACCACCAAAAGCTCAATAAGCGTAAATCCTTTTTCTTTGTTTATAAACATATATTGCTATAGCAATTTGATTAATCGACCTCTAAAAATGGTGAACCCGTAAATGGATACGCCATTCACACAGTATACACAAAACAAGGGGGCTCAAAATCAAGGGTGTGGATAAAAAACCGCTCGCCTAGCTTCCCCTCGGAAACCAGAGCCCCCGCGCCGGCGCGCGCGGCTCTTGCCTCTCGTCGCCCGGTTCTGCCGCCGCGCGTGCTCGCGCAAAAAGAGTGGCAGACACTGGCAGACACTGGCAGACACTTGAGCTGTGGGCGACTCCGAGAGCTTTCCTCGAGGAACTTGGCTCGCTTAGGTGAGAGGAAGGCGCGCGCAGAGCTACGTGTGGCTGTGCGAGTTTCCCGAAAGTAAGCAGGCTCGCTTAGGTGGGTGGAAGAGGCGGGCACCCTGCTGTGCGTCCATGCGCAATGTTTTGCAAACCGAAAGTCCTCGCTTAGGTGGAAAGGATGCCGTGCGCCTGCCCGAGGTTTTTTCGGAAGGTCAGAAGGCCGGGCGCGCTCTTGCAAAAGGAGCACCAGACGCAAGGCCTCGCATCACATTCCTAAAACGCAGAAGTAAGGCTATAGATGGGACCGAGCACGGAAATCAGGAGGAACCCGACGCCAAGACCAAGAACCACAATCATAACCGGCTCAATGAGGTCTACGAGCGAGTCAACCGCATTCGTCACCTCGCGCTGATAGAACTTTGATAGCGTTTTTAAAATACTTCCCAACTCCCCCGTTTCCTCGCCGATTTTTATCATCTGCACCATGATACTTGGAATTTCAGGACTGCTGCCAAGCGAGTCGGAAACCGATTTG
Organism: uncultured Candidatus Saccharibacteria bacterium; assembly: GCA_964348955.1. GTDB lineage: Bacteria > Patescibacteriota > Minisyncoccia > Phycocordibacterales > 2-01-FULL-51-21 > 2-01-FULL-51-21. The sequence goes on from CAYGEN010000018.1 coordinate 11,131, forward strand.
CCGTTCTTGACCGACTCGGCCGCTTCCATAAGAAGCTTCTCATAGGTGCGGTTGTCAACCACCGAAGCAGTAACCTCTATGGCATCCACCATTGCAATGCCGCTTGAAAGCATGGTGCTTAAATTGTCCGCCAGCCGCGAAAGATACAGCTTCTGGTAGAGCGTGCCGATATAGGGCACCTCAAGCTTGAGCCGCGAGAGCGTTTCTTTGCCCTCGGAGGTTAAGGAGAAACGCCAAACGCCAAAACCCGCAAGGACGAAAAGTCCCGCGAGGAAGAGACCGTAATTGACGAAGAAATCGCTAATGCCGATAACCACGCGCGTGTAAATGGGAATATTTTCTCCCGCTTCAAGGAGTATCGGGCTTATCTTCGGAATAATGAGCGTCAGCATGAGCACCAACACCACGATAAAAACGGTTATGACAAAAGCGGGGTAAATGAGCGCGTTCCTTGCCTTGCTGGTTACCTCGTAGGAGCGGTCAAGGTAATCGGCAAGATAGAGGAGCGTTTCGCTCAAGCGACCCGATTCTTCCCCGGCGCGCACCATGTTGACATAGAAAGGCGAGAATATCTTGGGGTGCTTTAGGAGCGCTTTATTGATAGAACTGCCGCCTTGCAAATCGTCCGCCACTTGCGTGAGCGTTTCCCTAAGCAATGGTTTCGGCGTCTCTTGCGCCAGAAGACGGAACACTCTAAGCGCCGACACCTCGGCCTCAAAGAGAACGGCAACTTGGCGCGAGAGTATGACGATGTCTTTTACCGAAACGCGGTTAAAAAGCGAGAGCCCCGTGCCGAAAAAAGAATTTTCTTTATTCGCTTGAATAATGGATGAGATGACGAGACCTCGCCTCTGGAGCGCGCTTACCGCCACCGTCTCGCTTATCGCGTCAATACTGCCGGATTTTTCGTTTCCGCTGGAGTCAATTGCTTTATAGTTGAATAGCATGTTGTAACTTCATTAGCCGTTAGCTCCGTAAGCCATCAATTCCATTAGCTGGTAGCTGACAGAAACTAGAGAAGCCGCTCCAATATCTTCGGATTGAGAGAACGGGAAAACGCTTCCTCAACGGTAATTTCTCCGCGACGCACGAGGTCGGCAAGCGAGCGATTCATATCAACCATCCCCGCCTCAAGATGCGTTTCAATGACGGTGTTTATTTCATGCGTGCGTTTCTCGCGGATGAGGTTTGAGACGGCGGCGTTGTTGATGAGAAGCTCGTAGGCAGGAATGAGACCGCCGGAAACGCGCGGAATGAGCCGTTGGGAGAAAATGCCGGTGAGCGAAGAGGCGAGCTGAAGACGAATCTGGTCCTGCTGTTCCGCCTGGAACGAGTCAATGATGCGGTCAATCGTTTGCGCCGCGTTGTTGGTGTGGAGCGTGGAGAGGACGAGGTGTCCCGTTTCAGCGGCGGTTACCGCCGCCGCGATAGTCAAGGGGTCGCGCATTTCGCCGAGCATGATGACATCCACATCCTGACGAAACGCATACTTGAGGCCGGTATAAAAGTCTTTGGTGTCAATGCCGACTTCCCGCTGTTCAATCATGGATTTCTTCGGCGTGAAGAGATATTCAATCGGGTCTTCAATCGTGATGATGTGCTCGGAGCGCGACGTGTTAATGCTCTCAATAAACGTGGCGAGCGTCGTTGACTTCCCTTGCCCGACCGGTCCCACCACCAGAAAAAATCCTTGCTTTTTCTGCGTAAATGCCTGAAGGGTCGGCGGCAAATTGAGCTCTTCAAAGGTCTGGAGGTTTCGCGGAATAAAACGCAGGGCGATACTTGCGGTGCCTTGCTGAAAAAAGCCGTTCCCGCGAAAACGCGCGTCTTCGCTGTGGCTGTAGGAAAAATCAACCTCGTGTTCTTGCAAGAAGTATTCTTTCTGCTCGGGGCGAAGCATAAGCGAGATGAAGCTTATGATGTCGCCCGGCGTAAATTTTGGCTTCTTGGTAAGCGGCAAAAGTGACCCTGAAATGCGAATGGTCGGGTGACTGCCGACCGAGAAGTGGATGTCGGAACCGCCTTCCTGTATGACGATTTCAACAAGGTCCGCAAGCTCTTTTTTGTAGTCTATGCCAGCCATAATTACGTCGTCTGCGGCGAAGTGCCCACGGATGTATGACGCGTCCCCGCCACGGCAAGCACCTGTTCAAGCACCTCGGAAGGAATGGTTCGCGCTTTTACGATGTAGGCGTCCGCGCCGCTTCTCTTGGCGCGGTCGGTGTCGTCACGCTCGCCGCGATTGGAAAGCATAATGATAACCGCCCCCTCGGCAAGTTTTTCATTGCGTATGGCTTCAAGCAGTTGGAACCCGTCCATTCCCGGCATCACGATATCGGAGAGAATGATGTCGGGCTTAAAGCCGGCTCGCAATTTTGCGAGCCCTTCTTCCGAACCAAGCGCCACCTCAACGGCGTGCCCGACGCTCTTAAACTTGAGCGAGTACATATCCAGAAGAAACGAATCGTCGTCAATTATGAGAATGCGATATGCGATGTCTGCCATATTTTAGAACTCATTCAATAGTATACTACACACCTTATGCGTCAGGCACGCCGCCGAGCGTGCTTATCTCTTCAAGAGGGATAATGCGTTGATAGGACTTAAGAATGGCGTCTTCCCGCATGGTCAACATCCCCCGCTTCCGTGAGATTTTCCACAATTCTGCTTCAGAAGCGTTTTTGAGAATCGCCGCTTCAAGTTCCCGTCCCATCGTGAGCACTTCAAAGACCGCCGTTTGTCCGCGCGTGCCTTTGGGGCAGTCCGGGGTCGGCTCAATGGCATAAATGGTATCGCTTTTCGGCAAATCTTTGCGATATTCCTCGGGTAAATCGGAAAATTCTTTGTCAATCATATCTTTAATCGCACCAGTTACCGGCACCGCCTTCCCCGCGCCAGGACATAGCGTCCGCACCAGCCGCTGGGCAATGGTTAAAATGAGCGTCGGCACAATGAGGTAGGGCTCAACGCCCATGTCAATAAGACGCGGAATGACCCCTATGGCATTGTTGGTGTGAATCGTGGAGAGTACCAGGTGTCCGGTGAGCGCCGCCTGCACCGCCAACTGCGCGGTTTCTTTATCGCGGATTTCTCCAACCATAATGATATCGGGGTCCTGACGGAGCGTGGTGCGCAGTCCGGTCGCAAAGGTGTATCCGATTTCAGGGCGCACTTGAGACTGGTTGATACCCTCCACATTGTATTCAACCGGGTCCTCAAGCGAAAGGACATTGTACTGTTCGCGATCAAGCTCGTTGAGCATTCCGTAGAGCGTGGTAGATTTCCCCGAGCCGGTCGGGCCCGTGATGAGCACGAGACCATAAGGTCGTTTGAGGAGCTTGCGGATAGTTACGAGGTCGCGCGCGCCGAGACCCACCGAATCAAGGTTGATAAAACCCTTTGAGGGGTCAAGGATGCGCATAACCACCTTCTCGCCGTAGTAGGCGGGAAAAGTTGAAACGCGAAAGTCTATCCGGCGGCCTTCCACCGTTGCGGAAAAACGCCCGTCTTGCGGCTTACGATGCTCGTCAAGGCGCATGGAGGAGAGAATTTTGATGCGCGCCACCACCGAAGCGTGCACCGAGGCCGGCAGGAGAAGACTCGTGTACAAGAGTCCGTCCACGCGAAATCGCACCCTGACTTGCTTGCCCAGATGTTCAACGTGGATGTCGGAGGCATTCCCCTCAACCGCATAACGCAAAATGGTGGCGACGATTTTTGTGACCGGCGCCGCTTCAGTTATCCTTTCCTCTTTATGCGGTTTGCCCTTCTCGGCTTTTTCCTCCGCCGCGGACATTTCAATGGTAAGCGATGTATCAAACTCGGAAATCGCTTTGCTCACCTCACCGGTCAGTCCTTTGTACATTCCAAGCACTTTTTTAAAATCGTCTTCGGTAATGAGATAGACCTTGTAGGGCAAACCGCTCCTTGAGGCGATGAAGCTAAGCGCATCAAGCGCGTCGGCATTGCTCGGATTCACCGCGCCCACCTCAAGCACACCGTCCAAAACAGCAAGCGGTACAAACTGGTAGTGGAGCGCGGACTCTTCGGGAATAAACCCAAGTGTTTCAAACGGAATATCCATCTCGCCCACCGTCCGCGTCGGCACTTCAAGCGAAGCGCCCTTCGCCTGCAAAATTTTTTCAGAGTCTACGCCGCGTTTTATAAGCAGCGCTTCAATGCTTTCACCGGTATTTTGAGACTCCCGTTCAATCTCTGCAATATCGCTTTCCTTGATTATTTTTTTTTCAGCAAGCGCTGTAAGGACATTCATCATGGTCGCTCATTATGGATTTCGCCCTTGTTTTGATTTCGGTAAGAGCGGCATTCTCTGTTACCCGCTACCAAAGCGGCGCAAAAGGGTTTGCTCGACCAACCGGCTCGGGCGGAATCGGTTGCCCAAAATCTTTCAAACTGCGAAATACCGAGTTCTGAAAAATTGAGGAGTCAAGTTTTATTGCCTGCAGCTCTTTAAGGA
>CAYGEN010000019.1:0-14439 GCA_964348955.1 uncultured Candidatus Saccharibacteria bacterium
CTTCATGCGTGAATCTGGCGAAGCGGTCGTTAAATCTCTTGGGATAACGACACCGCTGCGGGTTTTAGACCTCGGCTGCGGAGATGGCACTACGGCAGTTCCTCTAGCCCTTTTGGGAGCTGAAGTTGTCGGGATAGACATTGCCAAGAACCTCGTTGACGCCGGGAACAAACGGGCCGAGGAGATGGGTCTCACAAATCTGACATTTCAAGAGGGAGACGCGAGCAATCTGCAGGGAGTTGCCGACCATTCGTTTGATTTGACGCTCTCAATTTTTGGCGCCATGTTCGCCCCCAATCCTTTTGACGTAGCCAAGGAGATGGTCCGGGTCACAAAGCTGGGCGGTCGTATCGTGATGGGCAACTGGATCCCAAACGATCCAACTTCATTCGTGTCCCAGCTGTTGAAGATAAGCTCATCGTTTACACCTCCGCCCCAAGAGGGTTTCGTCAGTCCAATGACGTGGGGAGTGGAAGCTAACATCATCGAGCGGTTTGGCCAGGCCGGCGTGCCCAAGGAGAAAATCTCCATGGTCAAGGACACCTACTCCTTTATATCGCCTGACAAAAGCCCCGCAGAGGTAATAGAATCCTTTAGACGTTTCTATGGCCCGACCATGAACGCATATGAGGCGGCTGAAAAGAGCGGAAAAATGGAGGAGTTGCAGAGCCAGCTTGTGGAACTGGCGAAAGCGCAAAGCAAGAGCACAGATGGCGGCACGTCAATACCTGCTACTTTCTTGCGAATGACGGTTAATCTTTGAGTTTATTCCTGACCCCTATTTTGAATTAAAAGAATGCCGCCAAAGAAAAACGTGCCACGCCGGAGGCAGAACCGCTACGGGCGGAAAATCGGCAAGGTAGTAGTGGACACCTTACTACTCCACATCTTCTTGCCTCCTCCCCGCCAAAGTTTTGCTCTGAAAAAAGATGAAAAAAAACTCACTTTCTTCAAAATCGTGTATACTGGAGGAGAATCCGAAAAGATTTTTAATAAGTAACCTATACCATTTATGAGTTCCAAAACAGTTATCGGTCTCGTCGTTGTTCTTGCCGTACTTGTCGTTGGAGGATTTTTTCTCGTTGGACGCAATGACTCAAAAGGCTCAAAAAATCTTGAAGTAACAGGAGCGCAACAAAGTTCAGAGCAACGGACTGCGATAACGGATAAAACGCCGCAAGGCGATGCGGTGCAACGTGAGGTAGAAAAGGGCGGAGGAACAACCGGCAACGGCGAGACCATGATAGACGAAGGGGGTGAAGTGGTGCGTGAAGGAACGATCGTAAGCTATACGGCAGACGGTTTTACGCCAAAAACGATAACCATAAAAAAGGGGGAGCTGATTACTTTTGTAAACGGTAGCGGCACAAAAATGTGGGTCGCCTCCGCGCAACACCCGGCGCATATTGTGTATTCAGGAACAACGCTTGCCGCGCACTGCCCCGACACCTCGGGCACCGCTTTTGACCAATGTGAATCGGGTATGAGCTTCACCTTTACCTTTACCAAAACAGGTACCTGGGGTTATCACAACCACCTGCGCGCAAGCGACTGGGGAAGCATTACGGTAGAGTAAGGAGGCGTGATGGGAGCCGCGGCGTAAACGCATGCCTTTGCAAACATACATTCCCCTCCTTCTGCGCATTGGTCTCGCTTTTGCGTTCCTTTATCCAGCCGTTTCAGCTTTTGTTACCCCGACATCTTGGATTGGCTATTTCCCCCCGTTTCTCCTTGACCTTTTTGCAGAAAACGAATTGGTGCTTCTGCACGCGTTCGGCATCTCTGAAATCTTCATCGCGCTCTGGCTCCTCTCCGGTAAAAAAATATTCACTCCGAGCGTGCTTGCCGCCGCGTATCTTTTCGGTGTTGTCGCATTCAATATCCCGAGCATAGATGTCGTATTTCGCGACCTCTCCCTCGCACTCACCGCGGTAGCGCTTGCACTCTGGCACTATCCAAAAAACCAAAAAAGAGTGGGGTCTTAATCACTAGCGAATAGCCCCCGCAACCGCCCGAACCACCCGTTTGTCAAAAACCGATGGAATAATGTTTCCAGCCGTCGGCCTTTTAATGAGGCCAGCGAGCGCCTTGGCGGCTTTTAGTTTCATCTCTTCCGTTATTTGCCGCACCCCGTGGTCAAGCGCTCCGCGGAATACGCCGGGAAATACGAGTGCGTTGTTTACCTGGTTCGGAAAATCAGAGCGGCCGGAGGCAACAACCGCCGCCCCTGCTTTCTTCGCCGCCTCCGGCATGACTTCCGGCACGGGGTTGGCAAGGGCGAACACAATCGCAAGGCGCGCCATCTTGCGCACATCGCGCTCATGGATGGTGTTCGGACCGGATACCCCGATAACGGCATCGGCGCCGAAAAGCGCCTCAGCAATGCCTCCCATGCGGTGCTCGTGATTGGTAAATCCGACAAGCTCTTTTTTCTCCGGCGAAAGGCCATGCCGATGTTTGCTGAGAATTCCCCCGCGGTCGAGCATAATGATATCGCCAACACCAAACTGCTTGATGAGTTTTGCGGTTGCCGTGCCTGCGGCACCTGCACCGGCGATAACGATCGTGGCACGACGTATATCCTTCTTCACCACCTTAAACGCATTGATGAGTGCGGCAAGCACCACGATAGCGGTGCCGTGCTGGTCGTCGTGCATTACCGGAATGGTGAGCCGCCGCTTGAGCTCCCCTTCAATCGCGAAACAGCGCGGCGCGGAAATGTCTTCCAGATTTATGCCGCCGAACACAGGCGCGATGCGCACGACGGTCTCAATGATTTCCTCAACGTCTTGCGTCGCAAGCACGATTGGAAACGCATCAATGCCCGCGAACTCTTTAAAAATCATCGCCTTCCCTTCCATGACGGGAAGCGCCCCTTCGGGGCCGATGTTGCCCAGCCCGAGTACCGCGGAGCCGTCGGAGACAACGGCTACTGAATTCTTTTTTATCGTATACTCACGAAGCTTCTCTTTATGTTTGGCGAGATAGGTGGAAACCTCCGCGACGCCCGGCGTGTAGTACAAACTCAAATCACGAAGCGTCTTGAGCGGCACCTTGGAAACCACGGAAATTTTCCCTCCAAGGGTGCGGTGTTTTGCCATTGCCGCCTCTGCGAGCGGCGATTGTTTCTTTGCCATACCGTTTTGATAGAAGCACTGGAAGTATAGCGACTGCCGCCGATATGCACAAACCGCCGGTTTCCACTCCGAAACCACAACACAATTCTCGGACACTTAACGCGAGAATCGGTCTACCTAATGACTTTATCGGCGATTGAAATGAGACTCTGCGGAATGGTCACGCCACTTTCCTCGGCAGTTTTGAGATTGATATAGAGCCAATTTTTTGCTTGATACTCAAGCGGAAGGTCGGTGGGACGCGCTCCTTTCAAAACTTTATCCACATAGGGCGCAACCTGCCGTCCGACGTCATACATAGAATACCCGTAACTGAAGAGGCCTCCCGCTTCAGTTTGCTGGTCTAAGAGAAAAACCCCCGGTATTTTTCTCTCTTTTGTGAATGTAATAAAGAGGTCAAGAGCCGGGGGAATGCTCACCACAGGACCGGGCATCTGGAATAGCGCGTCGATATCGCCCGGCTTTATGGTCGCAAAAACGCTCTTTATTTCTGCAAGTCCAAGAGGTCCCGGCGGCTGATTGAGATAATACTCAACGAGTGTAATGTCAAACTTGGGCGCTTCCTCGCGAATTTTCGCGAACATAAAATCAGCGGCTGGGTCGGAAAACTTCGCGGGAAAGATAGCGACTTTCTTGATGCTCGGGTCAATCATTTTTAGAAACTCCAGTTTTTTAGGCACGGCGTTTGAGAAATCCGTTACCACGCCGGTCAGGTTGTTGCCGGACGACAGAAAGCTCGCCACAATCCCCTGCTCAACGGGATTATTGACGTTTGTGAACACAATGGGGATATCCGTACCTCCCATTTCCTCAACGGTTTTCAACACTGCTTTTGTTGAGGTAAGCGAAGTGGGCATAATGATATCCACCCGTTCATTGACAAAGCGCCGCGTGAACTCGGGCAGTTTGCTGACATCGCCCTCGGCTCGCAAATACTCATACACAACGTCCTTTCCCTCAACATACCCGAGCTCCCCCATAACCTCCACGAATCCTTTATACACCGGGTCCATTATCGGCAAGTGTCCGACAATGCCAATAACTTTCGGTTTTTCTTGAACTTGTTTGGCGGTAAACCCGCCAAAATACAAGAAAGCCCCGAGCGCAATAACCGCTATAATTACAATACCCGGTACGATGATTCTTTGAGATAGTGGCTTCATGAAGATTAATTTTTGGTTAATGGTAAACCCACACACCGTAACTATACTAGCTCAGGTGCATGGAATGCAAGATATTTTTAAAAAAATGGGGATAAGTGAGGAGTTTGTACTAGAAACCAAAACACACCCTCACCAAGCACATGAGGCACAAAAAATGCAAGGGTGTAAGGCGGTGGTATGTAGTGGTGTGTGAAGGTGCTGGTCAAAAATAGTGTACGACCGTACATTATTTTTGACTTTGACTAATCTCGCCCACATCCCCACATCACAGATTCTTACGTATGCGTATATAGGCCCAGGCTAAAGTTACGGGGGAGTTTGGCGACACATCAGGAAACAACGGCATTCCGCACAACCAGTGCAATTACCCACAGGTCTCGCATTGGCACGGAGAAACTTCATGCTACGCTTAATACAATTAACAAAAATGTTATGAACGCAATTTTTTCAAGAAAAGCGCTGTTCGGTATCGTTGTCATAATAGTCATCGGCATAGCGGGTATTGTCGCTTGGCAGTACTCAGGTCAGCCGCAAAAGTCTGATACGCAAGAGACGGCTCTGAAGCCAATGAAACTGCCGATAACTATCGGCATCATAAAGTACATTCCACCGCTTGACCCGTATGTCGCTGGGTTGAAAGACGGTATGAAAGAGTTCGGGTATGTAGAAGGGCGGGATGTAACGTACCTTGAAGAATCTTCTATGGGAAATCCTGACCTCTCGAAACTTAATGCTATTGCAAAAAAATTTATAGCACAGGGCGCTGATATCCTATATCCTTTCCCTATTGAAGCGTCACTCGCGGCGCTTCAAGAAACAATCGCCGCCGGACGAACTGACATACCAATTATCGCGGTCGGCGCCAACGCTCCGGTTGAACAGGGGCTTGTGCAAAGCTACAAATCATCCGGTAATAATGTCGCGGCAATCGCGATTGACCTGTCGGTCACAACCGCAAAGAAACTGGAATTTCTCAGACAATTATCACCCGCCGCCAAAAAAATAGGAGTATTCATAGAACGGAAACCAAATCTCACAAGTGGACTAATGTTTCAAGAACTCCAGAAGCATGCGCCAGAATTTGGTTTTGAGTTGGTGGTACAAACAATTGAGTCGCCAGCGCCTGGCCCTACGGCGATAGAGGAGGTAAAAACAAAAATTAACGCCTTTAAACCTGGCGACATTGACGCATGGTTCCATATTCCTGGCGGTATTTTGACGCTTCCTGACGCCTCTAACGCAATCAACTCAGCAACGAAACGACTGAAAATCCCGTCGCTTATGGTAAACGGTTTCCAAGTGCAAACAGGGGGGCTCTTGAGCTATGGCTTTGATATTTATCAAGCAGGGAGGCAGTCAGCTATCATAACTGATAAAATAATCAAGGGAGTGGCGCCATCCGAGATACCCGTTGAATTTGTGAAGAAAAACGAATTGGTCATTAATCTGAAAACTGCGCAGGAAATCGGCGTAACCATCCCACAAAATATTCTCTCTATCGCTGACAAAGTAATTCCAAAGTAAAATGCTCGTGCGGTTGGGAAAGTCAAGTAACACATAGGGTATGTATGGGGTAAGTCTGAATTAGGAGTAATTAATAATAAAATAATCGCCAACACAGCCATGACCAATCCACTCTCACTCTCAAAAAAACTGCTTCTTGCAGTCGCGCTTATAGTAGCCGTCGGAGTAATCGGATTTCTCTCCTTACGCTACAGTGAACAACAAGAAGGCGCGGTCGCTACACCACAGCCAATGACCCTGCCGATAACCATCGGCGTCATAAAGTACATTCCAGCGCTTGACCCGTATCTGGTGGGCTTCAAAGACGGCATGAAGGAGCTCGGGTATGTGGAAGGGCGCGATGTAACGTACTTTGAGGAATCTTCTATGGGAAATCTTGACCTAACAAAACTAAACGACATCGCGAAGCGCTTTATCGCGCAGGATGTTGATGTGCTGTTCACTTTTCCCATTGAAGCATCGCTTGCGGCGCTCCATGAGACTGCCGCCGCCCTAAGAACCGACATACCGATAGTCGCTGCCGGCGCGGATGCGCCGATTGAGCAAGGACTCGTGAAAAGCTATCAGTCTTCCGGCAATAACGTCGCAGTCGTCACAATTGATTTGTCGCTTCTCACCGCAAAAAAACTGGAATTTTTGAAACAGATTAAACCTGACGCAAAGAAAATTGGTTTGTTTGTTGAACGCAATTCTAGTTTAACCAGCACTATCACTTTGAGGGAACTGAAAAAACACGCGGAACTGCTTGGCTTTGAGCTGGTAATCCAAACCATTGAAGCACCGGGCGGTGCGGCGGCGACAGCGGAAGTGAAGGAAAAAACCGAAGCATTCAAGCCGGGTGATGTTGATGCGTGGTTTCAGATTCCAGGCGGCGACGCAGTCTCAAATCCGGTCAATTTTGCAATGGTCAACCAGATGGCTAAGCGTTTAAAGATACCGGTTATTGGTACGGTTGAATCCCGAGTGCGGGCAGGCGCCCTTTTTACCTACGCGCACAACCTTTACTCCGTGGGCAAGCAATCCTCCGTGATAGCGGACAAAATAATTAAAGGCACCGCACCCTCCTCAATACCGGTTGAATTCAACCTAGAAAACGACCTGGTAGTCAATCTGAAAACCGCGAAGGAAATCGGCGTAACCATTCCGCAAAACATTCTCTCTATCGCAAAAATTATTAACGAATAGCCGGTCATCATAAAGAAAAAACCGATGCGCGGGCACCCGCGCATCGGTTTTTTCTTTTCTGTGCGTTATTTTTGCAGACAGTATTTTACACTTACAGTATACTTGCAGTGTGCGATTCTTGTTTTTTAAAATGCCCAAGAGAATACCGTTGCGTACCAAGCTCATCGGGCTTTTTATCGTTATAGCACTCGTGCCGCTCTTGGCCGTTACGGCGATAACCATCACCAAACTGCAACAAACGGAGCGGCAAAACGCGCTTCAGCATGCAAACCAAATAGCCAAAACAACCAGCGAGGAAATTAAGTCGTTTATCATCTCTCAATTCGGCATCCTTGAAAACATTCAAGTTACCTATCAGGTCTTAAGCGATGCCCAGAGACAAAACCTAACCGAACAGGTCTTGTTTTTGAGCGACACCTTTGACGACCTCTCCATTCTAAACTCCGTTGGAAAAGAAATTGTCCGTAAGAACAGAATTGAAGTGGTGCGGCCACAAGATTTGCGGGATGAATCCACAACCAGCAAGTACCAGGGCGCGAGAGATAGTGGCGCTTATATTGGTCCGCTGTACCTTGTCTCCGGCAAGCCGTTCTTCACGCTTGCGGTAGCATTGCGTACCGATGCGGGCACGTTTTCCGGCGTTGTTGCCGCAGAAGTAGACGCGCGTACCCTGCAAGAGGTCGTGCAGAAAGTCTCCACCGTGAGCGAATCTGGGCGCGCCTACATCGTGAACACAAAAGGCACGGTTATTGCGCACCCTGATATTTCGTTCGTGCTTGGCGGCGCCGATTTTTCATCGGTTCCGCCGGTATCCGCGCTTATCACCGGAATAAAAATAGACCAACTAAAAAGTTATAGGAATGACGAGGGGCAGGAGGTAATCGGTACCGTAATTCCGATTGACCTCAACGTCGGCGTCTTAAACACCCCCGCGCCACTCAAAACCAACTGGGTTGTTGTCACGGAGCAGCGCGCCGATGTGGCACTCAAGCCGGTACAAGACCTCCTGCGTTTGGAGCTGGCACTATTGACGCTCGCGCTTATCATCGCCGCATTCGCCGCCGTTATCGTTGCCGGACGCATTGTCCATCCCATTACGCTCATTCGCTACGGACTCCAGCAATTCGGACAAAACAATCTGCGTTATCGCGTAAACATCAAAAGCAATGACGAGACGCGCGACCTCGCCGAGGGTTTTAACAGCATGGCGGAAAACCTCGGCCGCTCGGTCGCCGAGCTTAAGGAGGAGCGCGAAACCATCGCGGTTGAGAGAAACAAACTCGCCCTCGTGCTCTCCGGCATCAGTGATGCGGTTATCGCTATCAATCTATCGGGTGAAATTCTCACCTTTAATGCCGCCGCGGAGCAACTGTTGAACTTCCCGGCAGATAGAGCAATCGGCAAACCGATTGACGAAGTCTTTATGGTAAAAATTAAACAGCGGGTTACTCCCTACAAGAGCTACATTCCGACCTTTGAGGAAGACGGTAACGCGATACCTTATCAAAACGACTTAGCGGAGGTGGTACTCCGAAACGGCAAAGTTGTGTCCGTCACCCTGCTGGTGCGGCCGCTAAACGCAAGCCCGCGCGTTCCCATTGGATGGATTATCACCGTCCACGACCTCACCAAAGAGCAGGCGGCGGAAAGTATAAAACGTGAATTTGTTTCCATCGCCGCTCACCAACTGCGCACGCCGCTCACCGCTATCAAGTGGTCAACCGATATGTTTTTGACCGGCTATGCCGGCATCCCGACTGCTGAACAAAAATCGCTCATTGAAAAAGCGCACCAGAGTACCGACCGGATGATTATGCTTGTGAATGACCTCTTGAATACCGCGCGCATTGAAGACGGCCGCCTCGTCGGTCCCCGCCGCCCGACCGATGCGGTAAAACTCATGCAAAGCACCATTGACGCACTGAAGGACACCGTAGAAAAGAAAAAGCATGTCATAACATTCACGCCGCCTAAAGAGCCCCTGCCGCTTTTGGTACTTGATGATGAAAGCATGGGGCTTGCATTCCAAAACCTCCTTGAAAACGCGGTTCGCTACACCAAAGAGGGCGGGAGAATTGATGTTCTCATGGAGCGAAGGAGCGACGAACTTGCCATAGTGGTGGCAGACAACGGTGTTGGAATTCCCGCCGACCAGCAGGAGAGAATCTTCACTAAATTCTTCAGGGGCAGAAATGCCGTGAACATGGAGACGGAGGGTTCGGGGCTCGGCATGTTCATTTCCAAAAATATCATTATGACGCACGGCGGTAAAATATCATTTGTCTCTAAAGAAAATGCCGGCACTACCACGACCATTCTTCTGCCGCTTCGCTCAAATAGCTCCGCGGAGCCAGACATAATGAACGCGCCTAAGGATAGCGCCGCTCAAAAAAAGCCGTTTGAGAAATCCATCGGCGCGCACGCGCTCACGGTGGTGAAGTCAGAGATGCGACCTCGCGAGAAGAAAGTCTAGAACATAATAAAATACCCCCTAAGCTATGCTTAGGGGGTATTTTATTTTTGAGAACCGAAGGTTCAAAACGCTCACCCGCTCTTTCTGCTGAAAGAGCGGGTTCACGGCTCTCCTCTACGAGGAACTGAGCGCGTTTCCCCGACCCACTCCACGCTCTGTGCAGAATTCCCCAAAGCAGAGCTTTGGGGAATTCTGCACAGAGATTAAAGAATTGCAATAATTACTTACAATCTCTATGCTGGAATTCTTGAGAATTCCAGCATAGAGATTGATCTTTTGTGAAGAGAATCGGGAGTAGACTGCGATGCAAGAACCGGTGCAAAAAATCAAGGTGAGCTGGTGTCACCTTGCCACACCGCATGTATAGCGATAAGACGGCTATAGCCGTCTTATCGCTATACGAGAACTATACGGGGAATCGGCACCATTTACTGACACCGTCTACTTTTAGACAAAACAACCGTTGCCTGTGTCATTCCCGTTTCCTGTCCTCCTGCGCTCCGGCTCGTCAATGCTACTATTGGAACGTATGCCACAACCGACCGACCTCATAACCGCACACTTCCGCTTGCAGGAAGCCCGCCAGAGAGCACTCGCGCGACTTGGCATTGTGACCGTTACCGACCTCTTGCGGCACTTCCCCTCTCGATACGAAACTATGGAACAGGTGCGGCGAGTCGCCGAGCTTCAAGCGGGAGAAAGGGCGACCGTGTACGGCACCATCGCCAATTTGAAAATGCGTAAAGCGTTTCGAAATAAGACACCAATCGCCGAAGGGACGCTCAAGGACGAAACCGGGAGCATAAAAGTTATCTGGTTCCATCAACCCTACATCGCCAAAATGCTTCGAGATGGCGCCCCCGTCAAAATCTCCGGGAAAGTAAGCGGTCGCGAAGATAAAAAGTACTTCAGCAACCCCGACAGCGCAGAAATTTCTTCGCCTCCCCCAGCTCATCCGTCGTCCCTTTTTCAAGACAAAGCGACAGGAGAACTCACGCCGGTGTATCCAGAGCGCCGCGGTGTCAGTTCAAAATGGTTCCAGTACCTTATCCAAAAGATTTTCAAGAGCGGCATACTGGAGACGCTTGAAGACCCGATTCCCGAAAGAATTCTCGCACGCTATCATCTGCCGAAACTTACGACCGCACTCGTATGGATTCACGCGCCGCGCGCCGCGAAAGACGCCGCGGCGGCGCGCAAGCGTTTTGCGTTTGAGGAAGTTTTTCTTATCCAACTCGCCAAAGAGCAGGCTAGAAAGCGCTACGAACACTCACCTTCAACGGCAATTGCCGTTGACGAACGAGGTCTCAACAAATTTACCGCGCGATTCCCCTTCGCGCTCACAAGCGCGCAGACGCGCGCCATACAAGCAATTCTCACCGATTTTCAAAAACCCCACGCCATGTCGCGCCTTCTCGAAGGAGATGTGGGAAGCGGCAAGACGGCGGTGGCGGCCGCTACTGCTTACACGGTGGCGGTGAGTTATCCGAAAGGGCAAGATTTCGGCAATCTTCAAATCGCCTACATGGCGCCGACAGAGATTCTCGCGAAACAACACTTTGATTCGTTCATTGAATATTTCAAATATCTTCCCATCAACATCGCGCTCATTACCGGTAGCGGCTGTAAGAAGTTTCCCTCAAAAGTCGCCGCAGACCGCGCAACGGACATCTCCCGCGCCCAGCTTTTGAAATGGGTGGCAAACGGCGAGATTCCTATTCTCATCGGCACGCACGCGCTCATCCAAAAGTCGGTAACCTTCAAGCATCTCGCGTATGTCATCATTGATGAGCAACACCGTTTCGGCACCCTGCAACGTTCCTTGCTTGCGCGCAAGAGCGGCATACTCCCCCATCTGCTTTCCATGACGGCGACACCCATTCCGCGCACCCTTGCCCTTACCATTTACGGCGACTTGGATTTAACGCTCCTTGATGAAATGCCTACGGGGCGGAAGCCGATTAAAACGGACATCGTTTCTCCCGAGGGACGCGAAAGTGTATATGAAAAAATTCGCGCAGAACTAAAGAATGGACGGCAGGCATACGTCATTTGCCCGCGCATTGACGAACCTGACCCAACAAAAGAACTTGCATTAGAAGCGAAGTCCGTAAAAGCGGAGGCCGCGCGACTGAAAAAAGAGGTATTCCCCGAGTACGAAGTCGGAATTCTGCACAGTAAGATTTCCCCAAAGGAAAAGGAACGGGTCATGCAAGAGTTTGCCGCAGGCGCTATTCATATTCTTGTCGCTACCTCGGTTGTTGAAGTCGGCGTAAACGTTCCTAACGCCACCAGTATCATTATTGAAGGCGCACAGCGCTTCGGACTGGCACAGCTCCATCAACTGCGCGGTAGGGTTCTGCGCAGTTCTCATCAGGCATATTGCTACGCATTTACCGATTCAAAAAGCGGCGCGAGCGTACCGCGGCTCAAGGCATTCCAAACCGCAAAAAACGGCTTTGAGCTTGCCGAGCTGGATTTGAAATTGCGCGGCGCGGGACAGCTCATGGGCGACAAGCAGTGGGGGCTCTCCGACATTGGCATGGAAGCGATACAAAATCTTAAAATGGTGGTAGCCGCGCGTGATGAAGCGCAAAAACTGCTTGCAAAAGACCCGTCGCTTCAAAACCATTCGGCGCTTGCCGCGCGTGCCCTAAAACGCTCGCAAGAACTTCATTTTGAGTAAAGAGTGCGCTATAGTCAAAACTCGG
Source organism: uncultured Candidatus Saccharibacteria bacterium (assembly GCA_964348955.1). Classification (GTDB taxonomy): domain Bacteria; phylum Patescibacteriota; class Minisyncoccia; order Phycocordibacterales; family 2-01-FULL-51-21; genus 2-01-FULL-51-21. Next base: position 12,194 of record CAYGEN010000019.1, read on the forward strand.
GTGTGCAGCTCTCCGCACTCTGACGGAGGTAGAAAACCAAGCTTATAATTGGCAGTGAGGGAGTAGAACAATAACATGCGCGCGTAGCTCAATGGTTAGAGCACCAAGCTTATACCTTGGCGGTTCTTGGTTCGAGTCCAAGCGCGCGCACCAGCATTTGATAGTCTTGCGACCAAGTGAACCAATTACACGAATGTATACCTTGGCGGCTCATGGTTCGAGTCCGGGCAGGCACACCTGCCGGCTACCGGCGGGAGCGGGCTAAATACAAGAGCGGCTTGGAGGGTACCCCAAGCCGCTCTTGTATATTTTCTGTGGATACTAAGTCCCTGAGCGTCCGGTGTTCAGAGTTTTGGTTTCCCTCACAGGAATTTTTGATTGCGACACAGGGAGCGTTCTGCTACAGTTGCCCAAGTATTTTGTTCCAGAAATGAAAGGAAAGTACGGTGGAAGAACCACTCGGATGGAATGAGCGGTTTGGAGGATACGTCATCCCCGTGCCGTCCAACATGCATGTACATTTCCGTTTTGACCCGGCGATGATGGAGCTTGTTATACAAGAGACGGCAAAACACTACAGGTACGTAACCGCAATGCCGAACTTCGGCAAGGACCGTATCCGAATGCCCGAACAAGCGATTGCCTATCGCGAACGGGTGCTCACGATAGCCCGAAAGTACGACCCCAACTTCAATCTCAACGTTCCGCTCTACCTGGAGCCGAACACGAGTCCGGACACAGTTCGCGAAGGGTTTGAACTTGGAGCGTGGATTGCGGCGAAGCTCTATCCGCGCGGTGGCACAAACGGCAGCGAGGAAGGCGTTGATTTCCAAAAACTCTGTGAGCTTGAGCCGGTTTTCAAAACAATGGAAGAGCTTGGTATGCTTCTTCTCATTCACGCCGAGCCGACAGAGCACAAGGACGGAAGCGGGATAGTCAACTGGAAGCGTGAGCAGGCGTCACTCGGACTGATTGGGTCTATTCTACGCAAACATTCAAACCTGCATGTCGTTTTTGAGCACATAAGTTCCGCCGCGGGCGCGCGGGCAATTAGGCAGTGGCAACGGAAGGGGTGCCGGGTGGAGGCAACCATCGCACCGCAGTATCTTCTGTGGAACGCGACCAAGCTCTTCGCGGGCGGCATGAATCCCCTTTACTACTCAATACCAATATTAAAGGAGGAGGAGGACCGGCTTGCACTCATAACTTTTTTACTTGAGGGCGGCGGGTTCCTCGGCACCGATTCGGCGCCGCATGACCTTAAAGCCAAGCAACAAGGATACAGGTGTCCGGGGGGCATCTTCAATGAGACGGTGGCGCTCTTCGTGTACTTCAAAATCTTTAAGGAATCGGGGCGAGCCGATTGGTTTGAGAAATTCGTTGACTTCGCCTGCCGCAAGGGCCCGGCGTTCTACCGGCTTGACCCACCTCAAGGCCAGATGCTCATCGTGGAAAAATCTTGGCAAGTACCCACGCTCTTCTCTTGCAACAGCGAGGGCAATGTGCGGCGCATTATGGTTGAGCCGATGTTTGCCGGCGAGACGATGGAGTTCAGCGTTTCGCGTCTTATCTGAGACGAAACCGCCGGCCCAAAGTGGCCGGCGGTATTTTCATTACTTCTGATGCTCAATGTCCTCCTTTTGCTTCGGCGTAATGCCGTTTGCAATGAGTAGTTTTTCAAAATCTTCACGCTCAATAGTCTCCACTTCAATGAGCTGACTGGCTATAGCGTCAAGCGCCGCACGGCGCTCTTTCAAAATCGTTTCCGCTTTGCGGTACGCTTCGTCCACAATCCTGGACACCTCTGAATCAATCTCTGCTGACACGCGTTCGGAATATTCTTTTTCTCCAACGCCGCGCCCGTAAAGCGCCCTGCCGCCCTCGCCTTCAAGCGCGAGAGGTCCCATTTTCTCGGACATGCCGTAGCGCGTTACCATATCGCGGGCAAGCGCCGTTAGCACCTGCAAGTCGTTTGATGCGCCGGTCGTCAAGTCGCCGAACACCATTTTCTCCGCGACGTACCCACCTAAGCTCACTGAAATATCATCAAGAAATTCCCGCTTTGACTGCATGCGTCGGTCTTCAAAGGGCAATTTAAGCGTATAGCCCGCCGCGCGGCCGCGCGAAACGATTGAGATTTTATGCACGGGGTCGGCATACGGCAGGACGGAGGCAATAAGCGCGTGCCCCGCTTCATGATACGCGGTGATTTCTTTTTCTTTTTTATTCAAAATATGGCTCTTGCG
>CAYGEN010000020.1:0-13175 GCA_964348955.1 uncultured Candidatus Saccharibacteria bacterium
CCATTCGACTTGCATGCCTTATCCACGCCGCCAGCGTTCACCCTGAGCTAGGATCAAACTCTAATTAAGAATCGGCAAAGCCGACTCATTTTTGATGAATGGAACAAGAGAAAAGACCGTAGCTGACTCAATTCCCTCGCTCATAGAGTTTGCCTGCTCGTTCGCGTGAAGTGGCGCCTTCCCGCGAAACCACCCCCATCATTGTTAGGAGTGGATTTTAAGGCCGGCACTTTTTGGTGCTCGGCCAAGGATTCGCACATTTTTGTTCAACGCTTCCTATGGCTTGAGAGAAGCGCTGATTTTGATACATTCTCGATATTCAATTGTCAAGGTTCAGGACCCTTCGACTTTGCTCAGGGCGTTTTGATTAGTTCAATCAAAACGAAACTACCGACATCGGTAGTGGGGACTAGTATATACGAAACAAAAAGGGGGTCAAGCCCTTAATTTCCTCTCCATGGTTACTAACAGAGGACTTGCCAAAAATATGGACGAGTAGGTGCCGGCGGTGATGCCAATGAGAAGCACAAGGGCAAAGTGCCGCGTCGCATCAGGACCAAGAAAATAAAGAGCGGCGATTGAAAGAAGCGTGGTGAGCGAGGTGTTGATGGAACGATTGAATGTCTGCGCTATGCTCTTCCCCACGGTTTCCTCAAATGTTTCCTGCGAGCGGCTCTCCTCTTTGCGGCTTAAATTCTCGCGTACTCGGTCAAAGACCACAATCGTGTCATGTACGGAAAATCCGAGTATGACGAGAAGCGCGGTAACAAAAAGCGCATCCACCTCGTATCCCGCAAAATGCCCGAGGACGGCGAACACACCGGCCGGCACTATAACATCGTGCGCAAGCGCCACGATGGTTATGATGCCATACTTCCAAGACGGCACGGGTTCGGACACTTTCCGAAAGGCAAAAGTGATAAAAAGAACGATTGCCAGGATAACAAGCCCGATTGATATAAGAGCTTTATTGGCGAGCTCCGAGCTCAAGGTCGGCCCGATGGAATCAAAACGCTTTTCGGTCAATGGTGTTTGCCCGTTGTCGGAAAGCGAGGATATAAGCGCTACGCGCTCATTTTCAGAGAGAAAATGGGTACGGATAATGAAGCCGCTCTCATCGGTCGGACGCACGGAGAAATCTTCACTTGTCAATGCGGCGATTTTCACCTTCACCTCTTCCAAGCTCGGCTGACTTGACGGATAGGCAACCTCAAGAAGCGAGCCGCCTTTAAAATCAATGCCGAGCGTGAGCCCCCATATTGCAAGAGAGAGAAACGCGGCGGCAACGGTAAGTCCCGAAAAGACATAAAACCATTTTTTGTTGCGGACGATAAACATGTTTTATAGCATTATGACCACAAACCGCTTAATTTCTGAACCCGTTGCCGAATAAAAAGCGCGCCGCGCCGCGCACCTCCCCTCTCCAGCCGAGCGCCAGCAGGAAACTGCGGGTTACGGTAATGGCGGTAAGCATAGAAACGACCACGCCGAGACCGAAGACGAGCGCAAAACCCTTGATAACCGAAGTGGTACCGAGCCAGAAGAGAATAACGGCGGTAATGATGCTTGACGAGTTGCTGTCCCGAATGGACGGCCATGCCCTGGCAAACCCTTCGCGCATTGCCTCCGCAAGCGTCTTGCCTTCGTTCAACTCCTCCTTCATGCGTTCAAATATCAAGATATTCGCGTCCACGGCCATACCGATAGAGAGAATAAACCCCGCTATGCCCGCCGCCGTAAGCGTTACGGGAATAAGTTTGAAGAGCATGAGTATAAGCGCGATGTACATGGAAAGCGAGACCGAAGCAACGAGCCCCGGAAGACGATACCAGCCGATGAGAAAAAGCGCCACGAAAACGAAACCGAAAATACTCGCGTACGCGCCTTTTGCAAGAGCGGCTGCGCCGAGAGACGCCCCGATGGTTTGAGTTGAGATAAGCAAAATGGGGACCGGCAACGCGCCGAAGTTTAGATTGCGCACCAAATCGCGCGCGGCTTCAGGCGTAAAATTGCCGGTGATGGTCGCTTGACCGTTTGGAATTTTTTCCTGTATGACCGGCGTTGAGATGGGTACGTCGTCAAGAAAAATTGCAAGCACCCGACCGACATTCTGCTCGGTTATCTGCTCAAAAAGCTTTGCGCCGTCGCTATTGAAATTGAGAACGACGATTGGTTCGTTGGAAAGCTGACCGGAGCCGCCGCCAAACTGAAGCTCGGCGGATTTCACATAGCTTCCGGTGAGTCCGGTCGGCTCAAAGTATTGGCTCACGTCGCCCGCCACGACGGGCGCATCCGGCAATACGACATCTTTCTTAAGCAATTGAAATTCAAGTTCGGGAGTTTTGCCGATAGTCGCAACCGCACTCGCGACATCAGTCACTCCCGGCAACTCCACAATGAGCCGCTCCTCTGGTGCGCTAGAGAGTACGCCCGGGTGCTCCACCTGCACGAGAGGCTCGGAAACACCAAAAAGATTGACGCGCCGCTCTATTACATCGCGCAGAGAATTCATTGCGCCTTTAACCTCATTGACCGGTATCCTTGACGTGTCGGCGCGATATACCAAATGAACGCCGCTTGAGAGGTCAAGCCCAAGACGAAACGGGAACGAGGCATCCGGGGCGCGCTCCGACGCCCATACCCCATAGCCAACGGCAACGCCGGCAATAAAGACAAGAAGCGCCGCAATTCTGATTTTCCACATATTACGATGTATTATTGAGTAGTATAAAGGGTATTTACTCTAGGGCAAACCTCGGTATGAGGCCGCCCTTATGCGCGCTTCTCGGCCGACTTTCGTCAAGCACGCGAGGGCTTGCCCCCGCGCTTGCGCAGACACTGAGCGGCATGTCCTTCGACTCGTCGTCTCACTCCTCGCTCAGGGCACCTCGCCAGACGCGGAGGTAAACCTCCGCGCTTTGTCGAAGTGTAAACTCAAGTTTGGCCGATAGCGGGAAATTCTGATGCATTAAATACCGCTCCTTAAGAGCAAAATTCTCACGGTCTTCAGACTTATTTTAATATCAAGCCACAGAGAACGATGCTTGATGTAAAACAGGTCATAGGAAAGCTTTCGCTCGGTGGCGTCGTACTCCACACCAAATTTCGGCGGCCGAATTTCTTGAATCTGCGCCCAGCCGGAAAGTCCCGGTTTGATGAGGTGCCGAATGTGGTAGTACGGAATTCGCTTCGCGTAGAGCTCTGCATACCTCGGAAGCTCGGGCCTGGGACCGATGAGCGACTGACGCCCCTGCACCACGCTTAAGAGCTGCGGCAATTCATCGAGACGCGACGCTCGAAGTGCGCGCCCCACGCGCGTTACTTTTTCGCTTCCCTCTACCTCCATACTGCGGAATTTCACAATCCGAATGAGCGCCCCGCCCTTGCCGATGCGCTCTTGAGAAATAAACACCGTGCCACGGTCGTCAAGTTTGATGGCAAGCGCGATGAATGGATACGCAAGGAGCGTAAGCAAGCCGAGAAAACTCGCCACCGTAATATCAATGACGCGCTTGCCAAAGTCGTATGCCGCCTGCGGCGCCGTTGAAATATTTTCCACCAGCCACTGATGCTTCAGGAGCGAAAGGGGTTCGCGGTCAAACACCTCTTCATACGCGCGCCCCGCGTCAATAAAACGCACCCCAGAAAAGACAAGGTCGTAGAGTTCCGGCAGTGCTTTCACCACTTTTTCATCCAAGGTTTCAATTACGACGATGGTGATGCGCTCTTTCGTAACTAAATGCCTTATTTTTCGCACAAGGTCGGCGGTCCGTCTGGAGGTCGGATTTATAAACGCAACAAAAAAGAACGGGTGGCGTGCGTCCCGATTCACCTCGGCGTGAAGTTCTTCCATTTCTTCTCCCGCGGCAATGAGAATTGCTCGCTGTTGTTTTTTTACCACAAGCCGTGGAAATATATACAGCCGCCAAAACAAAATGAGCGCGGAGGAAACGATGAGATAAATGCCAAGGGATGTTTTAGGCGCAACACCGAAATTCGGCACAAAAAAGAAAAAGAGCGCGGCAATCGTGATGTTTATTGCCTGCGCATTCAAAATAATTGTCGGCATTCTGCCGCGAAAGAGTGTCGTGTGCTTGTCGTAGAGACCGGCGATAAAAAAAATAAGGACCCACACAAGAAAAAGCAACGAAAACGGCACGAAGTGGTTATACCAAGTGTTGAACGACGGTACGACGAGATAACGCAAAAGGAGCGTCAGCCAGAGTGCCGCGAGGAAAAGGCCTATATCAACTACAAAGAGAAAGAGGGGCTCCCGTCGGTTCGTCATGGTTATTCTTGTGGCTTATACTACAACAGCGCCCCTTGCACGCAAGTTCCCCGATTTGCAAGTCCCGCGCCAAAATTTTTCATGAAAAAGAAAGTTCTATTGGTCATAACTAAATCAAACTGGGGCGGGGCGGGACGCTATGTTTTTGATGTGGCAACACATCTTTCAAAGGAGCAATTTGAGATAATGGTCGCCCATGGCGGACACGGAACGCTCGCGGCAAAGCTTCAAAAGGAGGGCGTGAGAACCATTTCCATAAAGCACTTGGAGCGCGATGTCTCCCTCTTTAGTGAGCTTCGCGCCGGTGTGGAGCTATTCCGAGTCTTCCGCCGCGAGCGGCCGGACATAGTGCACCTAAACAGTTCAAAGGCGGGTGGACTCGGAGCGCTTTCTGCACACCTCGTCGGTTGGCGAAGCGGGCGCAAGATGCACACAATTTTTACCGTGCACGGCATGCCAACGGAAGAACCTCGCCCGACGCTTGCGCGGCTCGCAATTTTACTTTTCACGTGGATGACGTTTCTTCTGGTGGACCGCATTATTGTAGTTTCAACTCACGATGAACGACTCGCGTTTAAACTTGCCTTTGTATCAAAAAAAGTAACGCGCATTTACAACGGCATTGAAGCTCCAGCATTTCTATCAAGAGACGCCGCGCGCGAAACACTCCTCCCAGATTCCCCAAAGGAGGAAATGTGGATTGGAACCATTGCGGAGTCAACCAAAAATAAGGGATTGCGTTTTCTCCTTGAGGCCTTCGCGGCACTAAACGACACGAGCGGCGTGCGGCTCGTGATTATTGGCGAGGAGGGCGACGAGCATGAACCGCTCCAAAGACAAGCTCAAGAACTTGGTATAGCAACGCGTGTTTCTTTTCTTGGCGTTGTACAAGATGCCGCACGCTATCTTAAAGCATTTGACCTATTCACGCTTCCCTCGCTTAAAGAAGGATTGCCGTACGCAATCCTTGAAGCGGGTGCCTCCGGCGTCCCCATCATCGCCACCGAGGTCGGCGGCATTCCGGATATCATTGAGCATGAAAAAAGCGGGCTCCTCGTCCCGTCAAAAAATGCCGCCGCACTTGCCGAGTGTTTGCAATTTCTTGTCGACTCGCCGTCTAAAAGAACGCGCTACGCAGGGGCACTGAAAGAGAAAGTGCGGAAGAATTTTTCTCTCACACAAGAAATGAAGCGACTTATAAAACTCTATGGTGAAACGAGCTAGTCAAGCACCTCAACAACCTTCGCGGCGGTTTTTGGCCCAAGCTGGCCAAACCCAGTTGACTCCCGTGTACCGCTCTGTACGATACTATATTTAAGTTGGAAACGTTGTACCGCAAGCTCGGTTTGCGCATTAAACTCACCCGTAATAGACCCTTCCGGATAAATAAAAGAGTTGCGCGACAAAAGACGCTGGAGTGTCATAACGTCTTCCCCGCTCATGCCACGCCGCAATATGCGAGGAAAAAGTTTCTGCGCACGAATTTCCGCGGAAGAATATTGCACGGTGGCCGGAGCGCTTTGAGAGGGCGTTGGGGCAACCGTTGCGCCGCCAGTCGGCGTCGATGCGCCGCCAAACACTTCGGCAAACTTTGCGCGCGTTTTTGGACCAAGCGTGCCATAGCCAGTTGTCGCGGACGTTCCGCTATTTACAATGCCGTGTTTGACCTGGAAACGCTTGACCGCTTCAAGCGTGAACATGCCATAGTAGCTCGTTTCGCTTCCCGGAGAACCAAGACCAACTTCGGCAACGCGCGTCGCAGAGTCGCGGTTCAACAGCTGTTGCAAACGCAAAACATCAGCGCCGTTACTACCGAGAGATAGCGGGCGCGCAAACGAACCAGAGAGATTTCCCCTGGCTACACTTGGTATGCTCGGCGCAACCGATATTGGTGCAGTTCCTTGCAGTTGCAAAATACTGCCGCTAGACGCGTAGTATTTATGAAGTTCATTTAGAACCACTCGGGTAGCCGCGTTCACGGTCCCGTACGAAGTTGAACCTGTCGGAAGTATACGGTATTTATTCTGCAATCGCTTGACCGCGGCGGTTGTTTGTTCTCCGTAGTATCCGGTTATTACCCCTTCCGGATACAGGGTGGGGTCGGAAGAGAGCATTTTTTGCAATTCTTTCACCATAGCGTTTTCATCCTTCGCCCGCAGGTCAACGATAAAGAACGGGGGGATTTTTGAGGGAACAGACGGCACAACAGGCGAGGTCGGTGTTGGAACAGAACTGCTTCCTCCACCGCCACCTCCACCTCCACCACCTACCGGTGGTGCTGGCGGCGGAGTTCCTCCTGGTGCCGGAGAATAAGTAATGGTAATGGTGCGCACCGCGCTCTCGCTTAAAGTAGCTTGAGAACCGAAATCAATAGTACTTGGTGATATGCTTACCGGTAGTGTTTGACCCGCGGCAATACCCGCAATATTCGAAAGCAACCGAGTAAATGCACCGAACAGAGAAGCGATTTGTGTGCTCGGATTAAAAGTGTCAGCAGAGGCGGTAAGAGGCGGTGGCACAATGAAATGCGGCCGCGTGCGCTGTGCCCAGAGGAAGATTGCTATATTTTGTCTATTAGTTTCTGAAATGCTGGGAGACAGAAAAGGGTCAATGAAGGTTCTCACTTGCGAGACAGTCCCCGACCTGAAAGCGTCCACACTGTAGCCGAGCCCACCGCTTCCCGCAGGACCGAATATAAGACCAAGACCTACCGACTCATCACGAACACCCCCGTCTATAAATGCCTTTCCCCACCCGAATAAATCCGAAGGAAATTCAGGGTCAGTAATGGGCAGAGCACCCGCATGACCGGTAGCTATTTTCCAAGAAGAGTTCGAGGTGCCCGAAGATACCCATATTGCCTCTGTTGGATGTATGGAAAGTCCCCATAGATAGTGGCCGAATATATCGTTGCTGGCTTGCATTGAACCATACCCGTACGGTTTGCCGCGGTTTTGAATAACAGGCCTCCATGTTTTCTCCACCCACACACCCGGGTCCATATAGTGTATGCCGGTGTTTGATTCAAACGAGCCAACCATTGAGAAATAAATCCTTCCCCGAGGACCAACATTACCCTTTATATCAACATCAAAGAAGACAAAGCCGGACAAGCCCGCTGCTCCCGGATCTCGACGGGTAGTTACGGTGCCATTTGTCGGGTCCACTTCATAGAGACCCATGCGCTTGCTCAAGACATAGAGCTTGCCGAGTGTTGGGTCGCCACGCACCCAGAATGCATCCGGAATAGTCGCGTGAAGTGAGGAGGTGGAACCGTCAAATTTGTACAACCCTCCTTGGCACACCCACCATTCAGAGCCGAACCCCTGCCACACTGATGTTGCGGAGAGACAGGTATTACTTGAAATAATCCGCGCCTGCGAGCGGCTTAATCGCTTAACTTTGTTGGCGCCGGTATCCGCAATGAGAATAAGGTCGTCGTCCAGCGGCCAGAGGTCTTGCGGCAGACTCAACTGGTCAGCTTTGTTGCCGACAAACTCTTTTTCACCCGCCGCAATGCGCTGGTCAAGCGTAAAGGAAGTTAAATGCGGGTCGGTCTGAACTGTGCCCGCACGCGAACGCGGACCAAAAATAGTGGTAACTTCTCCGGAGAGGTCGGCGTCCACAACACGGCCCGCGATATCAACGCCAAGCCACCCTAGGTATCCGGAATTTAATGTTTTTCTGCCTGCGACAAGCGTTGCGAAGGGAGAGAGAATGGAAATACCTCTCAAACCGTCAAAAGATGGCGAACTCTCAACAGATGTTTTTGCGAGAGATGATTCCTGGTTGCTTTGCGGATTCCATTGACTGATAAAGTAATCGCCCGTGGCGTTTTTCACTAAAAGCGGGAAATTGTAATACAAGAGCGTACCTTGATGCTGTAGCCCATCAATCCACCAAACCTCTCCGGTCGCAAGTTTATCGGCGTCTGTAGAGGTCGGAAGCGGATGCGTTGAGCGGGGATGACCGAGCGGATATGCGATGGACGGAAGCACATTTACCCTGCCCCAAGCGAGGGATTTGGTAATGTACGAACTAAACGCAATTCCCGTAACTGCCTGTCCCTCTTTTGAGGTAAGGGGAACGCCAGAATTGTTTATAACCACAACTTTTGAACCGTTCTGAATTTCTCTTGATTCCGCAAGCGCCGAATCCATTGCCTGCACACCAATGACATGCGTGCCATTCTCCCACTTTGTGGTATCAATGGTCCACCCGCTCTGGGGTACGCCGTCTACAATCAAACGCAGTGGCAACCCGATAATCCGCGATGGAACAGGACCGTAGTAAGAACTCGTTACTGGTGTAATGGTCACGCTTCCCGAAAGCCGTCCTCCTTCGGTAACGTCCGGCTCAACATATTTAATTTCCCCAATTAGCCCCGTCTTTTTATTCAAATAACCAGTCGTAGGCACCGGTCCATTCCAAAAGAACGGGGTTCCGGGCGGCAGTGTCGGAGGCGGTATCGGTGTAGGCGTTGGCGTAGGGGTTGGTGTAGGGGTTGGAGTTGGAGTCGGGGTAGGCGTAGGCGTAGGTGCGGTAACCGTTACCGTTACGCTAGACGAAGGAATTACCGTGCTGGAGGAGATAAGCGTCTGCTCCGTGCATGCGAGTGTGTAGGTAGCGGTGGTTGTAATGTTTGTGAGAGTTTGGCTTCCGGAAGTTGCCTTGCTTCCAAACCATTGGTTTGAACCACCGCTTGCGGAGCAGGAAACGGCGTTTGTTGAACTCCAGGTGAGGGTGACGGAACCTCCTGATGTAACGCTCGTTGCCGAGGCACTCAAGGAGACGGAAGGAGTGGGGGGAGGGGTGGGAGACGGTGCCGGTGTCGTTCCCGAGCCGCTTGGATGTTTATAGACGAGCATACCGGTTCCATGGTGAGAAATACCAATAAAGACATCTTTGTCGGGTAAGTACACCCATTTGTTGAAAATATAGCCAATATTTTCGGTGGCTCCTGGTACATTCGGCCATGACAGCGACTGCCATATTTTCGTGCTGGGATTATATGTCCGTATTTCGGAGCCGCCATTCCAATGAAACAAGGACCCTCCTTTAATAGCGACTGACACCCCCATTCCCGCAATCGTAGGGATATTTTCAACTTTTTTACTTACCTCTAATGGAATGGTTCGAAGTACCGCTTGAAGAACACCTCCGGCCGCGGCCCAAATTGTTTGCCGCGCGTCATCCCACACCAAAGTCGGCGCCCCGACATCATTAGTGAGTGTTTCAAATGCACCGCGCCAACTGTTGACTTTTTTTGTTACCGGATCAAACATCACCGAGCACAGGTCGCGATTGATAATGACAATTTTTCCATCCGGCAATTCAACCGCGCCCGGTTCAACCCAGTTGCAAAATTCTGCACGGCGAATGTCTGGAAGCATTCTCCAGTTTAGCGGCGCAATTCCGTCGCGCGTTTCTGTCCCAGAGGGATTAAACTCCCATATTTCCGCGAGTGGCCAATGAGCACCTGGATCGGCAGTATAGATTCCCGGAAGAGTGAACAGTGTTTCGGTTTTGTGAGAAAACACCACACCGCCATAGGTATGTGAAGATGCCGGACCGCAGGAAACCTGCGGTATTTTTATTGTGCCATCGTGAGGAAGGCCTTCGTGAGAAACGCCGCCTGGAGGAGAAGAGCCGTAAGGCGGGTTAGATGTGACGAGCGACAACGGGCAAGGGTTATTAAGCCGTGTCCATGTTCCGGTGTTCAAGTTAAATTCGTAGACCTCATTTCCACCGTATGCGGCATGTCCACCGCCATGGAAATATAAAAGGTTGCGCGCACGGTCGTATCCCATACTATTCCAATCACGCAATATCGCCCCCGCACCTTCATGAAATTGCAGGGAATCATAATACGGTGTGTTAGCCTTAGTCGGCCATACTGCCGAGATTGAGCCATTTATTTCACACCACCCGCTGCCCTGCGCATTGAGTTTTGTCACGCAGTTTGCAAGCGATGTCCCTGTTGTGGATGGCGGCTGTGGCGCGGGTGCGGGTGTTGGCGCAGTAACCGTAATCGCCACGCTCGCTGAAGAACTTCCTCCCGCTCCTGTACAGAGAAGTGTGTAGGTGGCGGTTGCGGTGAGATTGGCAAGTGTTTGACTGCCGAACATCGGCTTGTTTCCACTCCAGCCGCCGCTTGCGGTGCAGGATGTTGCGTTTGTTGATACCCACGTGAGTGTGGCAAAGTTGCCGGAAGAAGACTCCGTGACCCCCGAGGCGCTTAGGGTAACGGAGGGTACCGAGGTTGGAGGAGGATTTGGGGTCGTTTGAGATGTTGTGCCGGCACCGCGAAGCGTTACCTGTTGCGGAGAACCTTGTGCGTTGTGCTCTACCGTGAGTATCCCCGCCTGCGCGCCAGACGCAGTCGGTTTAAAGGCAATGCCGAGCTGGCATGACTCCCCTGCGGAAAGAGTTTTTTGCCCACAGCTGTTTGATTTGATGACAAACTGGCTGTTGTTTACACTGACATTCCCAAGAGTCAACGCATTCGTTGTCGCGGCGACAAGCGTGCCACTCGGTTGGGGCAATAAAGAAATCACGCCAATGACAAGAATGAGCGCAAAAAATATAATAGCCAATCTGCCTATTACTGCCATATATGAGAATTACTTAAGTATACTCCAATCAATTGTCAAACGAAAAGGGTGGCGAGAGGATTGCGGTTTTACACCCCCACAAATTCATTCTTAAGGGCGTCGCGGTGCGCAGAATGTCCGTAACGGCGCATGCCCATAAGAATTCCCAGTCCGACATACTCCGTAATAAGGTGCGAGCCGCCATAACTCAAGAAAGGAATGGTGGTGCCGGTCACGGGCAAGAGACCGATATTCATGCCGATATGTATGGTGAAATGGCTCATAAAAAGAATGGCGAGTCCGATGCCAAACAGAGTCTCAAAATTGGTCGCTCCTTGCATGGCATTTGCCAAAATCCTCCACACCACAACGCCAAAACAGAAAAAGAGGAGGAGAACGCCGAAAAACCCCCACTCCTCCGCAAATGCGGCGAAAATAAAATCGGTTTGATATTCGGGAAGAAATCGCAAACGTGATTGCGTTCCGTAGCCAACTCCCTTGCCATAGAGCTCGCCGGAGCCAACCGCAATGGTTGACTGATAGGCATTGTAGCCGGCGCCTTGAATATCCGTAAGCGGATGTATGAATGTCACAATCCGCTCCTTTTGATAGTCCGCAAAAACATACACCCACAGCCCGCCCAAGGCGACGGCGGAAAGAATGACCACCATAAAAATATGTTTTTTTGAGATGCCTGACACTAAAACCATGCCGAGCCACAAGAGTGCGACAATAATAGTGGAACCGAAGTCCGGCTCAAGAAAAATGAGAAGAGAGATTACGAAGACATAGAAACCCGATATCACTATGTGACGAACATTCGCAATCTCAATGTGCCGTTTTGAAAAGTATTTTGCCAAGAGGAGAATGACGACGAGTTTTGCCGGGTCTGAAGGCTGGAATGCAAAAGCGCCGAAATCGTACCAACTCCGCGCCCCGTTCACGGTACTGCCGGCGACAAAAAGACCCGCAAGAAGAGTAGTGGCGACAAAGAATAGGCCCACAATCACGTCGGTGCGACGCAAAAAACGAAAGTCCAGACGGCTCAATAAAAAGAAAAGGCCGAAAGCAATCGCCGCCCAAAAGAGCTGTTTTTCAAAGAGCAAATTTTGACCGGTAAATGAGTTTATCGTCACGAGACCTGCGGCAACCAAGGGTATGGTGGAGACGAACAAAATCCAATCAATGTGACGCATTGAGGACTTGGCAGTGGCGCCGGAGGGGCGCCGGAATGGCGCAAACATATCCATCGCTATGGCGTGTTCAAAGGGGAGCGCGCATGCACCTCAATGCGTGTCGCTTCGGCTGAAAAAGGCATCGGCCACGTAAATACTATTGACTTTTTTTCTCCGCGCGGCAAATTCGGAATAATGGTGCGCGAGGCGGCTAAAGCGTTACCCTGCGCATCAAACGCGACGGCAGTCGCCTCTACCGCCTTGAGGTCGCCCGCTGACTCGTTTACGATTGTGGCCGAGATGCGCGGCGCACTATCTTGGTTGGTTAAGAGAACCTCTTTCACCGCAACTACGGGGATACTCCCCGCGGTGAAGCTCTGCCATGCCGGATTATGTTCAAAAGTAATCTGCGTGCGATTCGGCACGCGCGCGCCGACGAGCAAACTTGGTTCAACGATAATTGCCGTGTCGTGCGGAGCAAGGGAGGTTGTGCCGCGCCGTTCAACAATTGGGATATTCCCCGCTTCAAAGAGCGTGAATGTGTAGGCGATGCTCGCGGCGCCCGATTCAGCATTTTTATTTTCAACATACGCAACCGCATTCCAAACTCCGGGCGCCACCTCAAACGAGCGGCTCCAGAGTATCGCGGGCGGCATGATATATTCGCGGCACATAGTGTTACATACTCCGCCGCAGTCAACGCCACTCTCCTTGCCATTTTGCCTGCCGTCTTGGCATGATGCTGGCCTATAGATAATGCCAAAATAGACGAGCGTGGATACTGCAACCACGACGGAAAGCGCACCACCTAAGTATTGCAACCGCCTCCACATTGCCCATGACATACATGAATTGTACCGCAGTGTATAGAAAACACGAACGAAGGATTCAGTTTTTTATCCTGGCGACTAGCTACTCTCGCCTTGCGACTACCATTCGCTCAAGTGGGCTTAACTGCCCAAGTGATTGGTTGACGGAATGAACGGGTGTTTTGGCGCGTGTGCTCAATTTCTTCTTTCTGTCCTGGCGACTAGCTACTCTCGCCTTGCGACTACCATTCGCTAAAGTGGGCTTAACTGCCCAAGTGATTGGTTGACGGAATGAACGGGTGTTTTGGCG
>CAYGEN010000020.1:13275-14041 GCA_964348955.1 uncultured Candidatus Saccharibacteria bacterium
CTCAATTTCTTCTTTCTGTCCTGGCGACTAGCTACTCTCGCCTTGCGACTACCATCGCCTCAAGTGGGCTTAACTGCCGTGTTCGGAATGAGAACGGGTGTGACCCCACCGACAAATCACCAGGACAGAAGGAACAAAAGAACAAATTTTTGAGCAGAAGCGGGTCTGTCACTCGTCGTTTTCACCACAAGGGCACTTCGATTTTCTAGGACGGAGTACCGTCAAGAAAATTTGGTCGCTGCTGAAAACGCGTGCGACCTCACCTCGCGCCGCCGTGCTCCGGTCTTGCGGCGCTGCGTGCACTCACGCCTCACCCCACCGACCACCGACAAATCACCAAAACAAAAAACTCAATGCTCTTTCCCCGGAGAGCGTGTCCGCCTCTGAACTACCCTGCCCGTAAGCTGGAAGGGTAAGGAGAAATATATCAATCAAAGCAGGAAACAAGGGTATGCGATTTGCAGATTTCCTAATAGGAAAATCGACGACATTAGTACTCCATGGCTGAACGCGTTACCGCGCTTACACCGAGAGCCTATCAACGTGGTCATCTCCCACGAGTCTCAAACGATTCCTAATCTTGGAGTTGGCTTCCCGCTTAGATGCTTTCAGCGGTTATCCATTCCCAACATAGCTACTCGGCGATGCCGCTGGCGCGACAGCCGATACACCAGAGGTCAGTCCTTCGCGGTCCTCTCGTACTAGCGAAAGCTCTCCTCAAGAATCAACGCCTGCAGTAGATAGGAGACCAACCTGTCTCACGCAT
>CAYGEN010000021.1:0-13820 GCA_964348955.1 uncultured Candidatus Saccharibacteria bacterium
GAGCGAGGAGCGCGTGGACGAGTACGCTCGTACACAGCGCAAGAGTCGAAGCCTGATAAAGGGTTTAATGCCCTTTATTTTTGCGCGTCCGATTCGGCGGGAAGGTGCGCCGCTGATTGTGCAGAGGGGTCTTTGGTAAAAAGACCAACACCCACGATGACCGAAAAGCTAAGCGCGAGTATCGCCAAAAAGCTAAAGAAAAATTTATAGAATGTCGGGGTGAAGAGCTTTTTCATTCACGCGCGGTTACTATTGGAACACGTCTACGGCAGGGCTTTTATTTCCGCATCAAGCGCATTGGCTCTTGTAGCATCGCCTGCGGCTGTTGCGGATTCTTTCGCTTGCCTGAAATATAGGCGCGCGTTTACACTATCTTTCTTGACATCCCGATAGTACACCGCAAGCTTAACGAGCAAATTGATATTATGGTCAGCCGCCTTGAGTCCTTGTTTTAAAATATCAATCGCCGCGGTCGTATCCTGTTTATACGAGAACTGATAGAGGTCATGCAGTTCCCCGTATGTTTGTGGATAGGATGGATTTTTTTTAATTGACGTAAGAAAATTACTTTCCGCTTTTGGAAAATCTTTCAGATAGTAATGGTACAGCACGCCGAGATTGTAAAATGAGATGTTGTTGTTCGGTTGAAGCGCGCTCGCATAATCCCACGCCTGCCGCGCACCCTCGTAGTCGCCGATTTGCTTGCGATAGATGCCAAGATTCAGCCAGTCGTTGAAATACGTCTCGTTCACTTTAAGCGCTTCGGATGTCTGCGCAATCTTGTCGCGCATTATTTTCTGCGCTTCATCGGGAAAAGCTACGCTAAACACAATCGGTCTCTCCAGACTGGGAACGGGTATGGTCGGCACCGCGGAAACGCCCGCCGTGCCGCTCCCTGAAGACTCCGTGAGAAGCGGCGTCTGGATATCCACGGTCTGTGTATTTTGAGAAATGATGTTTAAACCTTCCGTGTTTGCGGTCGCGGATGATTCTGTTTGAGCGGAGTCCGATGAGGTCGGCGCTTTATGCGTATCCCAATAGATATAATAGCCGCCAAGCGCAACAAAAAAAGTGGTTATTAACCCGCCAAAAAGACTTTGTCTTTTCATACCCATAACTAAAATAGTGTAGCAAAAACAGAAAAGGGCGGCAACGACCGACACCAAACCTGCCTTAAGCGTACAGACTAGGAATTGAAGGTCATTGTGTTCCCGACATTCGGCACGACTACCGGCACAACGGCTTCTCCACTCGTAACACCAGTCCCGCCAAAGGTTGCGCGTCCGTCAACCTCGGAAAGCCCCCAGCTAAATGAGCCTGTGCTCTTCACCGCCTGAAGATTTATCGTACATCGTATTTCCGCCACACGAATCGTTCCCTTTAATACAACAAAGGGATTCGTAAGCGCAAATTCATAGTCACCCGTCCTTGTCGGGTGTACCCAGTCAGGATTGAAATAATTTTTTGTATAGCGAGTCATAAATTCATCGGACCCGGAAAAAATAGCGCAATTATATGGGTCATATTTCGCCTCATCGGTATAGAGAAACGAGAGCTTTGAAAAGCGTATGTCCTCGCTTGCGCCGCGCGCATCAAAAATAAAACTTCCAACAGGTACATAGGTGGTGCCAACCGGAACATACCCCGCCTCTGGCGTCGCAGAGACAGAAACAACCACAGAAGTGGGTGTGGTGGAAGTCGAGGTAGAATTCTCATCCAATTTCACTACGGTTTCTTCCGCAGGAGCGGTCTCGGTTGTCATGCGCGCATCATTCTGACCACGAAGTGCGCTTTCAATGTCCTTCACGATAGTGGGGTCAACACCGAATGCAGAGAGTACCGAAAGAACCGATTTAATTTGCGCTTCGCTTAGCGCCGCGGCGTTGGCGACCGGGAAAATATGCCTTGTGGTATACCATGCGCCAGCCACAAGAAGCGCCGCGAGTATTGTGCCGCCAATAACCTTCTTCCATTGAGACGAGAGTGGCATGCATATATTATAGAGTACCAAAAACCAAAAAGCCACCCTTCAGGGGTGGCTTTTTGGTGATTTCCGCAAAAATACAAACACCGCACTCTCAATAAGAGAGTGCGGTGTTTGCCGAGCTACGCAAATCCGCTTTTATGCAAACCTGCGCAATGACCTGCTCAACTTATATTACGGAGTCAATGTTTCTGCGGTCATGTTCGACCCAGGAAGACCTGGGACGCCGTAGCCGTTGGTCCAATCACGGTTGGTCAAGAGACCAGCCGTACCGGTGGCGTTTGGCGACCAGACAAAGTCGTTATGGGTATCCATGTCAACACCCGAGGTGTAGCTGGTTTCAGAGGTGCCGGTCGGTTGACAGTTACCTGCTACTCCAAGGAGTTGGCAGTTCGCGAATGACATGTTATTGAATCCAGCCGTAGAGGTTCCCGTGCTACCGAGGGAATTGTCCAAGTAGGTAGAGTCGCCTTCAAGCTGGAAGGAGATTGCCGCTGCTGCAGCAGAACCCGTTACCGTACCGCGTGCTACGAAGTAGCGAGAACTGCCTGCGGGCACCTGAACGGTGGTTGACGCCGCTCCTGATGTTTCAGGCCAGAATTCAAGTGCGGTGGTTGAGTCAACGCCAGCAGGCATGGTCTGAAGGTTCTTGTCAGTGACCAAGAAGCCGCCGTCAGAACTCAAGCCGCTACACACCGTCGAGAAGCCGGAATCAGTGTAGCAGAAGACATCAATTGTCGTTACCGCAGCCGTTGTTGAGGACATGGTAAGCGTGAACTTACCAATGCCTACAGGGCTCTGCGGCGCGGCCGTTACTGACCATCGATAGAAGTCTTTCGTTCCGTTGCTAAGCGTGTATGTCGGAAGTGGCAACTTCGCAAAGGTCGGATAGGTGTTGAAGATGCGAACGCCCGATGCCGCTGTGTCGGCTGATGACGTGCGGTTGATGGTTGAACCAGATGATGCTCCGGTACCTGAAGTACCCGTTGCATCACCGTCATCGTAGTCAACGGCAATGAGTGCGCCTTCGGTGCCTGGCTGTGAAGTGCCGATGTCGGCAATATCACCCTTGACCGTGAGAACCTTCACACCGTCTTTTGGTACCGTAACCGAGGTCGTTAGTGTTGAAGTTGCGAAGGTGTTTGAGCCAGCGAAGACTGCACTGCCCACCTGTGTATTGCCATCCCAAAGCGTTATGGTCGTGAGGTCGGCAGGTGAAGAAGTGGAGGTGTTCGTAAGCTGGAGCGCAACTTTGTTGAGATTAATTGCCTCATTTGACGAGATGAACTTAAGCACACCGAGCGTAACCCCAGTCTGGCCTCCTGCCGCAATGGCATAGGAAGGAGACGAAGCGTCAAGTGTCACCGTAAGTGTGCCAACGGTTGCAATGGTCATTTGCTGACCTATGGAGCTGTTCTCTGTAATGGTCGCCCCCTGACCCGAAGTCTGGCCGGTTGCTGACGGAGATGAATCGCTAGAATAGCCCCACAGATACGCATCGCCTGCCGAACCGGCAGTTGAGATGTTGCATTTGAGCGCAAGCGTCTTTACCGTGCCTTTCGGAATAATAAGACCGGTGTCAAAGGTGAATACCGTTGAGGATGACACCGCACTCGGCTGAACTACATTACTGCCCGTATTGAGCTGAATTAAGCCATCATAGAGCGCGCAGTTAGTGAGGTTTGTCGCGGTGTCAGGGGTGTTGTAATCAAGCGGGAGTGAGTTCATGCGAAGGTCTTCGCCGGACGCCGTTGCGTCAAGCTGATAGTTCGCGAAGGTGAACCCCTGTACCCCCTCCACAACGGTTTGCGCTGGCGGATTGGTGGAAACCGAAATGGTTACCGCCGCGGCCTTAATGGTCATGGTTTGAAGAGCTTGGGCGCCGGATGGCGACGGGCTAATTGCATTGCCCGTGTTCTGCCCTTTCACCGTTGTCCAACCGGATGCAGGGTTGGTCGAGAATTGTACGGTCGAGTCGGATAAGAAGCCAGTGCCGGCCTTGCCTTTTAGTGTGTAAGTATGCTCCCCAATCGGGAAAGTAATGGCGTCGGTAAAAGTAACTTGACCGCTCCCGCTAACAGTCGGCGAGTTGTCGTCCTTCGGTCCAGAAACAACGGAACCATTCTCATCCACAATAGTCAAGTTGGTAAATGTACTGACGCCCGTGTTCGTACCGGTCGTTGCAAAAGTGAAGACCATCTGCTGAACGGAGATTGCTTCTCCCTCAACTTTTACCTTGAAACCAGCAAGTGTCTGGTTTGAAAGGTTTACGGCAATGTTCGTTGATGGAACAGCCGTATTTTGGCTGAACACCATGGAGCCGCCGGAAACCGTTACCGTAAAGGCGCTGAAGAAGATACTGCCCGCACTAATGCGTGCAGTGTCGCTTGTCGTAGACGGGGTAATGCCATACTTGTAGGTTTCGCCCGTCACATAGAGGTCAGTCGTCTTTTCAATGGTAAAGGATATCGTGCGACCAGAGCCGGAAACGATATCACCCTTGATTGAGATTTCCTTTGAGAGGCCTTTTGCAATGAAGAGACCTCCGGGGAACACGGTCGTGTAATACTTACCGTCCGAGGAAACGACGGTCGGATAGCTGGTGCCATCCACAACCGTCATGAGGTTTGCAAGGTCAGACGCTCCAGCTGAAGACGCCTGATTCCATCTTATTGAATGGAGGCGTACATCTTCCTGTGAGCCCGAGGTAATTTTAATTGATGAGAAGGTGTAGCCAGTGGTGCCAACTTCCTTTGTTGCCCCCGCACCTGGGTCAAGCGGACCGCCAACTTCGGTAATCGTACCGATGGCAAGCGTGTCATTCATCGTGTGGCTTGCGCCGCGAATGGGAAGCGAGCCGGAGACCGTTGCCGAAGTGTTGATTGCAACAACGTCAAGTGAACCGACTTCGCCGCCGTTCACATTTGCCGCCGTGCTCATATTGCCTCCGACTAAGAATGTCTTTGAGGTGCCGCGCGAAATGGTTACTGCCTCGCCGATGGTCGCTTGGTGTGTTGAACCAAGTGTTTTCTCAATGCCGAGCTGTAAGCCAGTCGTGTCGTCAATAAGAACAACACCGGAGAAGTTTGAGTCCACGGCGAGGCCCGTGCGCATTACCGTAACGCTGTTCATGACGACATCGCCGTCAGCGCCTGCGGTAACCGTAAACCTCGTAAAGGGAACTCGTGAGGCATTGAATACCGCAAGCGAGTTTGCCGGTTGACCCGCCGCAGAAACCGTAAGACCGGTTCCTGTCGGGATAGGCTGTGTGGTGCCGCCGGTTGTTCCGCCCGTGGTGCCGCCGGTTGTTCCCGCTACTTGGCTATATTTCGCCTGTGAAAGAGAGCCGAAGTAACCGACTGCCGGTGAGACGCCATTTCGCGTCTGCCACTTGGCAACTGCTGATTTAGTAACAGAACCGAAGAATCCCTTAGCGCCGGTGTAAGTGAAGTCGCCCATGCTCCCCAGATAAGTCTGGAGGCAGGTAACATCATCACCTTTTGAGCCGATCGTGAGACTTCGTGTAAAGGTACACGCGCCCGCGCTACCGGTCGTGCCGCCTGTGCCCGTGGTCGCCTGGCCGCGAAGCGAGGCGCTCACATTATTGATGGTCGCCTGGTCGGCGCCAAACGATGAAAGAAGCGAGACGATGGAGCTTATTTGAGCTTCCGTGAGCGCCGCCGCGTGCGCCGAAGGCGCCGCAAAGGCGAAGAGAAGTCCAGCCGCCATCATGAGCGCCACCGCCACCGCGGTAACCTTTGTGGTTATTGAACTGTTTGTAAGTGTAATACTCATAAATTGATTAACTAATTTTATTCATTTCAAGTCGCCGGGAGATTCGACCCCGGCGATTTTTTAGTCAGAACGCACGCGCGTGTTCGACCAACGTTCATGCGTCTTAACTTTTAATCAAGCACCCGCAAGTGCTGGATTATCATGGTAATTTTTTCTGCACTACTCCCGCGTGCCTCTTTACATCGACACGAGACGTGAGCGGGCTAGCGGTCAAAGAATATCGCGGCCATGCATCCGTTATTGCGACCGTATAGGGAATAAATCTTTTTCAGGATAACTGATAACTAACGCTATCTGGCGTTACAAAAGGCAGACATTGTCTTGTCCCATTCTTAATGCCTTTAATAACGCAAGGTCATTCAGGATATTAAATTGTCAACGAGCAAACCAAAAATCAAACCGTAGAAACGTCCGTGCAGATAGTTCCGGTACGCCGAGGGTTCGCATGATTTCATTTTGCAAACCCTCGGCACAATTATACGTTGTGCCGCAGGCCGAAACAAAATATCGCGTGTGGATAACTGTCATACAAGAAAATGCCTGCGCCTCAGGCCTTTCGTTGAATATGTTCCACATCATAAAAGATTGCATACCAACACCATAAAGTCAACGCGTTCGTCATATTCCTCATTTATGTCAAAATACGTCAATACCATTTATTAAAGTGCGATGTTCGACTGGTGTGGTGGAGTGGCAGATATTTTGCGCCTTACTTACTTAAACGCGTAGAGAATAATGACTCCAGCGGCGCTCCCCCTCTTTCTTAAGGACACCGTCTTGAACGAGTCCTATGAGCTCGCGTTGCAGTGTCTTTTCACTGCAATCAGTAATAACCGCCGAGACGTCCTTTACCGTGATAGCCGTCATCTTCTTTAAAAGTGAAAGAATGGTGTTCTTCCTCTGCTTTGCAGATTCCGATGGAGAAAGTGTCTTAGAGACGCCTCCACCGGATGAAAAGGACAATTCTTTATCTGCGAAGGCGTTCCCACCACCATGTCCTTTAAAACCAGCGCGCCTTGCATGTCCTAAAGAAATGTCCTTTATATAATCATGCTCATCCACTCCTTTCCCCTCGCCAAAAAGAGTGCCCGGCAGTGCGTCTAGGTGCGCCCGAGCGATACGGTTGTGGAGAAGTTCTTTGAGCTTCTCATATTCAGAAACAAGTATCTCTGCATTCATTTCAGAGACAAGACGGGCAATTTTAGCAATGGTAACGAGTGCCACAAGCTCACCCGTCTGACGAATAAGTTGCGCGCCCGATTTTTTACGGACAATGTCCGAGAGAAGCTCGAGACACCGCAAACGAAGCTGTACGCGAAGACGGTCGTGTTCAGGGACAAAATCAGTTACTAAATATACCGCCGTTGCAAGTTGCTCTGCCTTACGGACAATAGGCGCATCTGTTTCATAAAGTTCAAAAATACCACTACGTTGCTGTTTATTTTGACGCCCCCGCTCGTATCCCGATACTGTGCTGTCCTTTTTGTTGTCCATTAACGTCTTTTATGCTGTCTTATAAATGTCCATTAGATTTTTGAGTACTTATTGTGTCCATTATATATCGGACATAAGGTATCGCAACTATTCGCGGTAGCGCAAAACATATTACACTTTTTGTACATATTTTTAGAGCGTAGAGCGCCCTTGTGCTATTATGTGAAAGCAAATCTTTAACTCTTAATGGTGGCAAAAAAGAAAGACCGGAAAGAAAAAAAGACTCGGTTACGGCTGTGGAGTGTCGTATTCGGGAACATAAAAAAAGAGACTTCTCGGAGTGCTTGGGCGATTGTGCTATTTGCCCTCGCCTCGCTCCTCATACTCGCATCCTTTAAGCGCGCCGGTGTCGTGGGCGGGTTTCTTTTCTCTTCATTTAAGGGGCTTCTCGGCATCGGTTATGCCTTTTTACCCCTCCTTCTCATCGGGAGCGGGTTGTGCCTCCTGCGTTCATTCCGCAAAATAATCACGCCGCTTAGAGTGGCAGGGTCTTTCCTTTTCTCTCTTGCGGGACTCGGCATCGCAGAAATGGTTCGCGCCGGCCAAGGAGGACTCGTTGGCACTTACCTTGCGCGACCGCTTGTCTCCCTTTTTGACACCTACGCAACGCTTATCCTCCTTGCCTCGGGACTGGTGATTGCGCTTATTCTTATGATTGACTCGCCGTTTGCCCTACCCATGGCGCGTCTGCGATTTTGGAAGCGCCGCGAGCGGCAAGAAGAAAACCTTACCGATGCCGAGGCGCTCGTAGTTGCTCCGCCTGAACAGTCGCCGGAAGATTCCGCGGAAAAGGGAGAGCGCGAGTACGAGCCGCAGATTGCGGCGGCGCAAAAAGAGCTACTCGGGAAAAAAGACTACTTCGCCGTTACTCCCCTTTCAGGCGATGCGTACGAGGTTCCGCCGCTTTCCCTGTTGGAAAAAGACCGCGGGAAACCGGGCGTCGGAGATATCAAAGCGAATGCAAACATTATTAAGCGGACGATGCAAAACTTCGGCATCCAGGTTGAAATGGACGAAATCTCCATCGGCCCGTCCGTCACCCGCTACACCCTGAAACCGGCGGAGGGCGTTCGTCTGTCAAAAATTATCGGCCTTCAAAACAATCTCGAGCTAGCGCTTGCGGCACACCCGGTGCGCATTGAAGCGCCGATTCCCGGCAAATCACTTGTCGGCATTGAAGTGCCTAATACCGCAAAAACCACCGTTGGGCTGGCGACACTCCTTAGCTCCGAAAATTTTAAAAACTCGGTGAAGCCGCTTTTCATAGCGCTCGGCAGAGATATTGTCGGCGCATCTCACTTCGCAGACCTCGCAAAGATGCCGCACCTCCTTATCGCCGGCGCCACCGGTGCGGGAAAATCAGTCTCAATACATGCGATTATCACTTCGCTTCTCTACCGGAATGCGCCCGAACATCTGCGCCTCATCATGATTGACCCAAAACGGGTTGAGCTCACGCTCTACAACAACACGCCGCATCTCCTTACCCCCGTCATTACCGACCCGAAGAAAGCCGTGCTCGCGCTCAAGTGGCTCGGCAAAGAAATGGATAGGCGTTATGACATTTTGGAAAGCGAGCGCGTGCGCGACATTGAGTCGTATCACAAAAACATTCTCGCGCCCGCGTTAGCGCGGGCGCACGACAAAGATACCGATAATCTTCCGGAAACCATGCCTTATATCGTCGTCATCATAGATGAGCTTGCCGACATCATGCAGTCCTATCCGAAAGAACTTGAATCGGCGGTGGTGCGGCTCGCTCAAATGAGCCGCGCGGTAGGCATCCATCTCATTCTCTCCACGCAACGCCCGTCGGTGAATGTTATCACCGGTCTTATCAAAGCGAACATTCCGGCTCGCATTGCGCTCCAGGTCGCTTCACAAATAGACTCCCGCACTATTTTAGATATGAGCGGAGCCGAAAAGCTCTTGGGCGCGGGCGACATGCTCTATCTCTCGGCGGACATGGGAAAACCGGTGCGCCTGCAATCGGCGTTTATTTCCGAGCAAGAGGTGAAGCGCGTTACCAAATTTTTGATTGACCACAACGGCGAGGCCGGCATATCGGGAATTGATTTTACGGGAGAAAGTGAACGCAATGTCCTATTCTCCGCCTCACTCGATGAAAACGCCCACGACAACGATGATGAACTCTACGAGGACGCGCGCGTTATTGTGGAAGAAGCGGGCCGCGCGTCAACGTCATACCTCCAGCGCCGTCTGCGTGTCGGCTATGCGCGCGCGGCGCGGCTTATGGATATGCTTGAGGAACGCGGGGTTATAGGACCGGCTGACGGCGCGAAGCCGCGCACTATCTTGAACAATGCCTCGCGCCATGGCTATGGAGAGGAATGATATCAAGATGCAAACATGGGGATTGCGACGAATACTGAAAGTTGCCGCGGTGACCGGTATATGCCTCATCATCTTGGGCTACAGTTTATTTGAAGCGCGCAATCTCATTGCGGGACCGATGGTAGTTATTGATGAGCCGTTAAGCGGCACGGCATTCACTGCTTCACTCATTGACCTCAAGGGTTCGGCAAAAAATATCGTTGATATTAGTTTGAACGATAGGAAAATTTTTGTGGACGGCGAAGGCCGCTTCAGGGAGCAATTGCTCCTCTTCTACGGCTATAATATACTTACGATTACCGCTCACGACCGATTCGGTCGGGAAACAATAAAAACGCTCAAGCTCATATACCATTAATAACATTCACGCGGTATGGCAAAAGAAAAGGCGGAAAAAACAATCGCCAGCGGGATTGAAGAAACCCTCAAGCAAATTAAAACCAAGTTCGGCGAGGAGGCCATCATGAAGCTTGGCGACCGGCCTAAAGTAAATGTTGACGCCATTCCCACCGGCTCTTTAGGACTTGACATGGCGCTCGGCATCGGCGGACTCCCCCGTGGGCGCATCATTGAAATTTTCGGTCCGGAGTCCTCCGGTAAAACCACGCTTGCGCTTCATGTTATTGCGGAAGCGCAAAAGCGAAACGGCATCTGTGCCTTTATTGACGCGGAGCACGCCCTTGACCCGGAATACACAAAGAAGCTTGGCGTGAAAATAGAAGAGTTGCTCCTCTCGCAACCGGACACCGGCGAGCAAGCGCTTGAAATTGTGGAGAGTTTGGTGCGCTCCGGCAAGATTGACGTCATCGTCATTGATTCCGTGGCGGCGCTCACCCCGAAAGACGAAATTGAGGGCGACATGGGCGCACAGCACATGGGAAAACAGGCGCGGCTCATGAGCCAGGCGCTTCGGAAACTCACCGCCATCGTCGCGCGCTCAAAGACCATCGTCATTTTTATCAACCAAATCCGGATGCAAATAGGTGTTATGTTCGGCAACCCTGAAACGACACCAGGCGGCAAGGCGCTCAAATTCTATACCTCGGTGCGTCTTGATATTCGCCGCATCGCGCAAATAAAAAAAGGCGATGAGGTGGTCGGGGGAAGGGTGCGCGTAAAGGTGGTGAAAAATAAAGTTGCCGCGCCTTTCCGCGCGACTGAATTTGATCTGCTCTATAATGAAGGTATTTCGCGTGAAGGAGAGCTTATCGCGCTTGGCGAGAAGCTCGGCATTATTGAAAAAAGCGGCGCCTCCTACAGCTTTGGGGAGGAAAAGCTCGGTCGCGGCTACGATGCTACGCGAACTTATTTGAAAGAAAATCCTAAGACTGCCTCCATCATTCTTAAGGAAATAAAAGAAAAATACACCGGTTAATCGGGTACGTCGGGTAATGAGCGCAATCAGCTCCTTTCCGAAAGAGAAAGCCCCCGCTCCTCCAGCAGGCGGAGCGGGGGCTTTTCTGCAAAAGAATACGGCGGTTAGGAAACCCTCCGCACGTAGGGCATACCGGAGAAACTGCGCGCAAGGTCAAGTAGAAGGGCAACGAGCGCGGCAAGCGCCGAGAACGCGAGCGTCTGCACGATAAGCTGCGTATGCGCAAATGCCGAGATGAAGAAACCGGCTAGTTCGCCGAAATCGGAGGGCATATTGGCAAACACATTAGTGACCGAAACCACCGAGATGGTGCCGAAAATTGCGGCAATAAGCGCGTAGAGCGTGAGCGCGCGGCGCGAGAGCGCTTTGCGCGCATAATAGATGACATACACTCGGCGCATGATGCGCAATGTAAGCTCGTGATTCGTCATAGATTATACATTAATGCGGTTGTTAATTTTTTTGAATTCGCGCTTTGCCCGATGAATTCTCGTTTTCACCGCCCCGATTGAAATTCCCTCAATCGTGGCAATTTCCTTCTGAGGCAAACCGTCAACGAAATGCAGTTGCAATATTCGCGCAAAGTGCTCCGGCATTCTTGAAAGCACAGAAACGAGGTAATCGGATGTTTCCTTCTTCTCAAACTGCCTTGTTTCGCGGTCCGGCAAAACTTCAAACGTCTCCGGCTCAAGCTCTGTGGTTGCCTGCCACACGCGCTTTCGTTTTTGATAGTGTGTAAACGCGGTGTTCATAAGGATTTTATACCCCCATGATTTGAACGAAGCGCCTTCCTGCACGACAAAGCGATGGGCATTCAGATAAATCTTAGTGAATGCTTCCTGCACAATGTCCTCGGCTTCTTCATTACTCCTCACGATGGCAAGCGCTTTGCGTAAAAATGCGGCTTGGTAGCGCAACACGAGCTCTTGGTAGAGCGCCGGATTCTTGAGGGAATGGCGAAGAAGCACTTCGTCTTTTACATCGCTATCCGCGATTTCTTTGTGTGGGGTGTCTTCAAGAAAAGGCATATTTCTTTGATGCGGGCGCTTTTTCCCGTCACACCCGTACTATAATCGACCGTTCCTTTTTTGCAACCCGCCAGCCCTGCCGAAAGTTACGAGGTTGACCCCGCCCAGCGTCGCAGACGCGCACAATTCAATAAATCCTTTACGCATATTTCGTAATTCTTAATTCGTTATTCTTGACCCAAGGTGGACAGCCGCGGAAAAATCAACTACTATACGCCACGGTCATCATTATTTTATGCTGCAATACAACGAAATTACACCCCACAAATATATTGTGGTTGATGGTCAGCCGTGCGAGGTGCTCGAATCGCATGTCTTTCGCAAACAACAGCGCAAGCCCGTCAATCAAACCAAGCTCAAAAACCTCATAACTGGCAAGGTGGTGGAGCGTTCTTTTCATGCGACCGAACAAGCCAGCGAAGCAAACCTCGAGACCGCGCAAGTGAAATTCCTTTATCGTAACCGCACCGCGTACTGGTTTTGCGAGGAAGACAATCCGCGCGAACGCTACACCATTGACGAGGAGCTTATCGGGCAGAGAGGTGTGTTCATGAAAGAAAATGATATTCTTGAAATTGCAAAATTTAACGGCAACATTATTGAGGTCATAATACCGATAAAGGTGGAGCTCAAAGTGAAGGAAGCTGCGGCGGCGGTCAAAGGAAACACGGTGCAAGGCGGCACCAAGCACGTGACGCTTGAAACCGGCGCCGTCGTAAATGTCCCTCTCTTTATCAACGAGGGCGACACCATTCGCATCAACACCGAGACCGGACAATATGTAGAGCGCGTGGAGAAGAAGTAAAGGTTTTTGATAAGGGTGGTGTTTATCAAACACCGAGTGTTTGATAAGAGTAGCAAGGTGAGTCACGCAGGAGTCGCCTATAGCCGGGTGTCTGCCGCTCTATTGCCCGCACTCGGGCAATAGAGCGGCAGAAGCGAGCGACGAGAGGCAAGAGCCACGCGCGCTGGCGCGGGGCTCTTGTTTCCAAGGGAATCTTGGTGAGCGGCCTTTATCGCTCAATATACGGAAGAAGCCCCATAAAACGCGCGCGCTTGACGGCCTGTGCAAGCTCACGCTGGTGCTTTGCCGAAAGACCATTCCTGCGGCGCGCAAGAATGCGCCCATGCGGATTTAAAAATTTCTTC
Source organism: uncultured Candidatus Saccharibacteria bacterium (assembly GCA_964348955.1). Taxonomy (GTDB): domain Bacteria; phylum Patescibacteriota; class Minisyncoccia; order Phycocordibacterales; family 2-01-FULL-51-21; genus 2-01-FULL-51-21. The sequence continues at coordinate 13,181 of CAYGEN010000021.1, forward strand.
AGAAGCTCCACATCCTTGTAGTCAATATGATGGACGCTCTTGGAAGAAAAATGCTCGTTTTGTTTCATAAAATTAAAAAGGAATATCTTCCGGATTAATGTCTTCCTCCGGGTACTCTATAGCGTCTCCTTCAGACTTTTTCTTTTCTGAAGCGCCTTCTGATGGAGCGGTCGCCCCCACTCCCGCCCCGGTGCCCGCGCCACGCGGTCCGAACTGCACGCGGTCGGCGATGATGTCAGTGCGATATTTTTTGACACCCTCGGCGTCCCAACTACGCGTCTGGAGCCGCCCCTCCACAAGCACTGAATTGCCCTTTTTCAGATACTGGGCAGTGGTTTCTGCCTGGCGTCCAAACACGACCACGTTGTGGAATTCGGTACTCTCTTGCTTTGCCCCATCGCGGTCTTTCCAAACCCGATTGGTCGCGACAGAAAAAGAAGTCACCTGCACACCCGAAGGGAGGGAGCGCAACTCCGGGTCGCGCGTGAGATTGCCGATGATGAATACCTTGTTGAGATACATGTTTGGTTCACTCTTGGAAAATAATATCTTCTGTTCCTTTCTGCTCCTTATTTTTCTTACTCTATCACCAACTCCGCAATCGTCCTATCAAGCTCCTCTTCCGTTAAAACTGGCTTCT
>CAYGEN010000022.1:0-11830 GCA_964348955.1 uncultured Candidatus Saccharibacteria bacterium
AACCGTTCGATTTCCAATCGTGCGAGCATAACCGCGTCCTCTCGCTTGATTGACGGAGCAATGAATTGTGCCCAGTAGTCGAAATAATACGGCAAGACCCCAAAGAGATCCGCGCCATAGTATTTCTCACCAAGCACCTTCGCAAACCGCCTGAACTGGAGACCCGGCCCCTTGTTCGCCGCTTGCACGCCGCAAAGAGTCAAGAGGGCAACAGTCCGACATGCGTCAAACATCTCTCTTGTGCCAGCCGTCGTCAACGGCATCAACATGTCGAAATAGGATTCTGTCTTGTTTATCGCCCAAGCGATTCGCTCAAGTCCAAATCCTATGTCGCTGATCGGGATTGCGGGTCGGTCTGGTTGCGGAATTTGAAGATACGCAGCGTCTCCAAGCTCAAGTCCTCCGTAGCAGAAAAAGAGCTCGAGCGCTGAGAACGCCCCCGTTCCCCAATCATGTTTAGAGGTTCTCATCACGACGACAAAGTCGTTCATGTGAAGCCCCAGTTTTGAGAGAGCAGTGCACCAGTGATCTACCGATTGCAGATGCTCATCAAAACTCGCCCTCATCTGTTCGGTGCAGATATTTACAAATGAGGTCGAGGTACCCTCTTGCGATTCAACCTGCGATTGGAATTGCATCCGCACACAAGGCTGAGCCACAAACACCTTGTCATTCAGAAGTGGCTGATTGCGGTGAACGATGTCGTCAAACATCTGCACACCGGCAATCACCAAGTCGGTTTGACCGTGAGTATCAGCAATGTTTCGAGGAGTTACTGACTCAAAACCCGCTGAGCGAAAATACTCACCCATCTTCGCACTAATCTGTGATGGCTTCAGCATTTTCTTGCGTTTTGAGAGAGTACGGAAAGGATAGTTCCCCTTATTGCATTTGTGCCATCCACAGATTGATTTATCGATCTTGGCGGATAGCTTTGCAAAGAATATGTTGCCACACCCATCGCACTGATGTTCGCACCATCCTTTTTCGGACAAGAATTTTTTTACGGCTCCCGAATGAGTATCCGGGGAGTGTTGTTTAAACTCCATCTAACACCTCCCGTGTTGAGATTGTGAATGAACTGTTTTTGGGAAACCCACTATAGATTTCTCCACCGGCGATACCATAACACAATTTCCAACTTAATACAAGCTCAGCCCACACACCACTAGGGTGTGTGGGCTGCATTGTAGCGTGTTTTGTGCTATACTTAACAGTAGCTTGCATCGGGCAGTCGCTGTTGATTTTTTCCGTCTTTGGCGGACAAAGTCGGTAGAGGAAAGTCCGAACACGGCCCCGCTTTGGCGGGGAGCAGGGTAGTGGGTAACACCCATCTACGGCAACGTACGAGGTGCGAACAGTGACGCTTTGAAGCGAAAGCGACGAAGCTCCTGCCGCAAGGCAGGATGCATTCCGTCGGTAACGGCGGAAGTGAAACGGCTAAATCCTTATCTCCGTGCAAGGTCGTACTCTTGTGGCTTCGCCATGAGAGGGTGCCGCTTGAGACCGTCGGTAACGTCGGTCCCAGATAAATGACTGTCGCTCATGTTGTCCGCCTCCTTGGGCGCGACAGGGGTACAGAATTCGGCTTATAGGTGCAGGCGATAAAAAATGAAAAAGCCCGCGAAAGCGGGTTTTTTCATTTCAGCGCGGAGGTGTGTTAATAGTCCACTTGAGAAATGAAGACGGTGTTTGTTATACTAGGGTGCATTACTGCTTCATTAATACATTCATGGAACCAACCATAAACCCCGTACCCAGCATTGAGGTTGAAATAACTTCCGCAAAACAAAAAAGAAACGTCCCCATGATGATTCTTACCGCGCTCGTGTTTCTGATACCGGTCTTTTTTATTCCCTCGCATGTTGCAACCGGCTCGGCGTTTGCAAAAATGCTTCTCTATGCGATTTTGGTGCTTGGCGCGTTTTCATGGGTGTTGGTGCAAGAGTTGCGGGAGAAATCAATTCGTCTTCCGGTAAACGTCATGACGGTGTCTGCATTGTTAATTCCCCTCGCCTATATCGTCTCCTCGTTTTTTGCGCCGTCGTTTCGCCTTTCTTTCTTCGGGCAGGGGTTTGAAAGCGACACGGTGTTTGCCAGCATTCTCTTCTTCCTCGCCTTTATAGTTACGGCTCTGTCCTGCCGCAATAAGGGCAATGCCGTTTATACACTGGTCGCGCTTCTTGCCTCTTTTGCGCTTCTCGCGCTCTTTCATATCATTCGTCTCTTGTTTGGCGCTGACGTGCTTGCGTTTGGCATTTTTACGGACAGAACCTCAAGTCTTGTCGGCAAGTGGAACGACGCGGGAGTTTTTTTCGGTCTCATAACGCTTTTATCATGGCTCGCCGTTGAGCAGTTATCGCTTCGCGGGCTTTTTGCCGCGGCGATGTGGACTGCGCTTGCGGGTTCTCTCGCGCTCGTAGCGGTGGTTAATTTTTCGCTCGTGTGGATAGTGCTTGGCACGATTGCCGCGAGCGCGCTCATGTACCACTTTTTTACCAGAAAGCGCAAGGTGGAGACTCCAGAGACCGGTGGCGGTCAATTATTGCGCATTCCGATTGCGTCCATCGTTATTTTACTGCTCTCAATCACCTTCACCCTTGACGCCTACAGCCCTGCTTTGTTTGGCGCGAGCCAGGCAAGAATTGGCGGCGTTATCTCAAGCCGACTTCAGGTAACACAGCTTGAAGCGCGCCCGTCTTGGAAGACAACGTATACTATTGGAAAAGAAGTGTACGCGAAGAGCCCTCTTTTTGGTTCCGGTCCGAATACTTTTTCCGAAAATTGGTTAGCGTATAGGCCGGAGGGCATTAACCAAACGCTCTTTTGGAACACGCTCTTTACGGCGGGTATCGGCGTTATTCCGACTTCATTTATCACGACGGGCATCTTGGGCGGTCTCACCTGGGTTCTCTTTCTGTGCGCCCTCCTCTACCTCGGTTTTCGGGCATTTAGGGCAACCTATACCGATACGCTCGTCCGCTATCTTACGTTCACGACATTCCTCATGAGCGTCTATCTATGGTTTTTTGCCATAGCGTATGTGCCAAGTCTTGCGCTACTCATTCTTGCGGCGCTTTTCTCCGGCCTATTTGTGTCGCTTTTGTACGAGGCAAAAGTTCTGTATCCGCGCGTCTTTGTGTTTGCCTCGCATCCGCGCACCGGTTTTGCGCTCTCGCTCATACTCATCGTTCTTCTTGTGGTGACGGTGACGGCTGGCTACGGAATAGTACGAAAATCCATCGCTTCGGCGTACTTTGAAAAGAGCGTAAAAGCGCTTGGCGAACAAAATATTGAACAAGCTCATGCGGATATCACGCGCGCCATTGCCATATCTGACAGCGACCGGTTTGAACAGATGGCGGCGCAAATTGCGCTTTCTCGAATAGGCGCATGGCTCGCAAACAATCAAAATCCTTCTGCCGAACAAAACGAAGAGCTCCGTCAATTAGTGTCAGACGCCGTGGCGCGCGGTCTTGCCGCAACCAATTACAATGCTCGGAACTATTATAATTGGATGACACTTGGGCAGGTGTATGAGTCATTGGCACAGCTTAATGTCGGAGGAGCGTATGATAATGCAAAGACCACGTATAAAAATGCGGAAGAACTCAATCCAATGACGCCTTCCACGGCGCTTGCGTTCGCGCGGCTTGAAGTTATCCAGGGCAATATTGACGGCGCCCGCGCCCTCGTGCAGAAAGCGCTCGCTATAAAATCGGATTATAGGGCGGCAACGCTCCTGCTTGCGCAGATTGAAATTACCGCAGGGAATTCGCGCGAAGCCATTGCCTCTCTTAGGCAGGCGATACAGACATCGCCCGGGAGTCCGCTGCTCTTTTTCCAGCTCGGTTTTCTAGAGTACAGCGCGGAGGATTATATGAACGCCATTCACTCGCTTGAGCAAGCGGTTGGTCTTGATGAGAGCTACGCGAACGCGCGGTACTTCCTTGGCTTAAGTTACTATCGTGTCGGCCGTGTGGTTGACGCCATAGCTCAATTTGAGCGCGTGCAGGAGACAAATCCGGATGTGGTGGAGGTACAGCAAATTCTCACTAATCTCCGCGCCGGGAAAGACCCACTTAGCGGCGGGCAATCACAAGACGATCGGCTTCAACCACCGATTAACGAATAGGAGCCCATGGTCGGGCGCATTCTGTCTTTGTTGAACCGGGAAGTCAAAGGGCTCCATGAAGCCGCGTATCTCCTGGGCGTTTTCGCGATTCTCTCACAGATGCTCGCCCTCGTGCGCGATCGCCTCCTTGCGCACCATTTTGGCGCAAGTGCGACACTTGATATCTACTACGCGGCATTTCGTCTGCCGGACTTTATCTTCGTTTCCATTGCGTCGCTGTTTTCGCTCTATGTGCTTATTCCGTTTCTGTCCGAGGCATCGCGTCAAACTATTCCTGAACAGCGGGCATTTTTAGGGCGCATAATCTCTTTTTTTCTCACGGCAATTGTTGCGATAAGCATTGCCGTATTCATTGCCGCGCCCGCGCTCTTGCGCTTTTTGTTTCCCGGATTTGCGGATGCCGCGCCGTTTGCCGACCTGGTGTTTCTGACGAGGATTCTTCTACTGCAACCTATTCTGCTTGGCCTCTCCAACATTGCCGCAAGCATTACGCAAACGCGCGGGCGCTTCATGCTTTATGCCATTAGTCCGCTTTTTTATAATGCGGGCATCATTCTTGGCATACTCTGGTTCTATCCGATATTTGGACTCGCGGGGCTCGGCTATGGCGTGGTGCTTGGCGCCCTCATGCATCTTGCGGTACAGATGCCCTTCATAATGAGAGAAGGGTATCTGCCGTCACTCACCCGTGCATGGCGGTTTGTTGAGCTAAAGCGGGTGCTCCTACTCTCTTTGCCGCGGACTCTTGCGCTCTCGGCAAACCAAATCGCCCTTCTCGTTCTTACCTCTCTGGCATCTTTCATGACGCCGGGGGCTATTGCGACATTTAACTTCTCATTTAATCTGCAGGCGGTACCGCTCTCCATCATCGGCATCAGCTATTCCGTAGCCGCATTTCCGACTCTTGCGCGTCTTTTTTCAAATGGTCAGCGAAAGGATTATGTCACACAAGTGCAGACTGCCGCGCGCCACATTATATTTTGGTCTTTGCCAGCGACCGTTCTCTTTATTGTTTTGCGCGCGCAAATCGTGCGGGTGGTTCTCGGTTCAGGGGAGTTTAGCTGGGCGGACACGCGTATAACCGCCGCCGCGCTTGCGCTTTTTTCTGTTTCGCTCGTGGCGCAGGCGCTCGTAATGCTTTTTGTTCGCGGCTACTATGCCGCAGGCGATACGCGGACGCCCCTTCTCATTAATATTTTCTCGTCAACGCTCGTTATTGCTTTTGCGTTTGGCTTTTTGCATCTTTTCAATACTTCTGCCTTATGGCGGTATTTTATGGAGTCTTTATTGCGCGTTGAGGACTTGCCTCGCGCAAGCATGCTTATGTTGCCGCTTGGCTACACACTCGCGTCTTTCATCAATCTGGGGCTATTCATGGCACTCTTTCATTACCAGTTTGAGCGTTTCTCAAAATGGTTTACGCGCCCGCTGTTTGAGAGTCTTTCGGCATCGGTCATTATGGGCTTCGTTTCCTACGAGTTTTTGGACATCTTGGGGCGGCTCTTTGATATCAACACTTTTTTAGGTATATTTGCGCAGGGGTTTTTTGCGGGGATGTTCGGCATTGCCGCCAGCATATCCATTCTTTGGCTTCTTGGCAACGTTGAGATACGAGAAGTGTGGCGGTCGATTCGCCATAAGTTTTGGCAGACGCGCACCATCACTCCTGAAACACCCGACTCAAGCACCCTTATATCGTGACCGACATTTCACCCATACCCTTTTTTCTTCATCGCGCATAGGGTGCGCCTCTATAATGAACAATATACGCAATTTTTCTATTATCGCCCACATTGACCATGGGAAAAGCACCTTGGCCGACAGGATACTTGAGCGTACCGGCACGATTGAAAAGCGAAAGATGCGCGAGCAGGTGCTTGATTCCATGGACCTTGAGCGAGAGCGCGGCATTACGATAAAAATGCAACCCGTGAGGATGCGGTATCGGCCATGGGCTATTGGCACACTGCCGCCGGTAGAGACAAAAAAAGAGGAGGATAGTGGGCAATCAAATTCAGAGTACATTTTGAATTTGATTGACACGCCGGGGCATATTGATTTTTCCTACGAGGTGTCGCGCGCGCTCAAAGCGGTGGAAGGGGCGCTCCTTCTCGTTGACGCAACGCAGGGCGTGCAGGCGCAGACTATCACAACGCTTTCGCTTGCCCGCGAGCTCGGGCTCATCATAATTCCGGTCATAAGCAAAATTGACTCACCGCTCGCGCGCGTGGAAGATGTGCGCGGAGAAATGACGGCGCTCCTTGGTTGTTCGTCGGAGATGGTGTTAGCGGTTTCCGGACGCACCGGAGAGGGTGTCGAGGAGCTTCTTGCCGCAATTGTGGAGCGAATTCCGCCGCCCACTTCCGATACATCGGGTGAGGGCGTCCGCGCCCCCGCCCTCATCAAAGAGAAGGGCGCATTGACACGCGAAAATAATTTGCGCGCACTCGTCTTTGATTTTGAGTACTCCGAACATCGCGGCATTATCATGTACGTGCGTGTGATGGACGGCGCTCTCCGTAAGGGCGACTCGCTCATGTTGAAAGCGGCGGGCGAGCGCTTTCAGCCGGTTGAGGTCGGCATCTTTGCGCCGAGCGAGATGCCGACCTCCGAGCTTGCCGCGGGCGAAATCGGCTATGTGGTAACCGGCATCAAAAAACCCGGGATTGCCGCCGTTGGCGATACGCTCATACGGGAAAAATCAAACGTGCCGCCGCTTGTCGGGTATCAGACGCCGAAGCCGGTCGTGTGGGCTTCTCTCTACCCCGAGAGCCATGATGATTTTTTATCTTTGCGCCAGGCACTCGCGCGGCTTCGGCTTTCGGACTCGTCGCTTTCATTTGAAGAAGAATCTTCCGGCGCGCTTGGCCGCGGCTTTCGCTGCGGGTTTCTCGGCATGCTTCATGTTGAAATTGTTACGGAGCGTCTGCGCCGCGAAGCAAAACTCACGTTTATCACGACGACCCCGAGCATTACCTATGAGGTGTGGCAGAGAGGTGGAAAGAAAATAACCGTGTATTCGCCGGTAAAATTTCCAGAACACGGTCAGATTGAAAAAGTGCTCGAGCCATGGGCAAACATTACCGTCATTGCGCCGGCCGAGTATCTGCACGCTATCATGCCGCTTCTCTACGAACACGAAGCAGAAGTCGGCGACTCGGAGACATTCGGTAATTTTGGCGGTGGTCTTGAGGGTGGCGAAGCCGGCGCGGCGGTCGCCCGCGTGCGACTTTCCGCGAAAATGCCGCTCCGGGAGCTTATGCGCAATTTTTTCGATAAGCTCAAAAGCGCTTCTTCAGGGTACGCTTCTCTTTCCTATGAGCCGGCGGAAATGCGTGAGGCGGATGTTACCCGGCTTGACTTGTTAGTCGCCGATGAGGTTGTACCGGCGTTTTCACGGGTGGTTGCCGTCAGGCGCGTACAGGAGGAAGCAGAGTCGGCGGTGGAGCGGCTTTACCTTGTATTGCCGCGCCAGCTTTTTGCAACTAAAATACAAGCGCGCTCGCTTGGGAGGATTCTATCTTCTAAGCGTCTTCCCGCGCTTAAAAAAGATGTTACGGGGTATCTCTACGGCGGTGATATTACCCGTAAGCGCAAACTGTGGGAAAAACAGAAGCGGGGTAAAAAGCGCATGGAAAAAGAGGGGAAAGTGCGCATCCCCCACGAGGTATTCTTGACGATGCTTAAGGGCTTGTAACCCTACGGGAGAAGGACGGGAGAGTAGTAAAGAAGCGTCATACTCCCTATGATGAGCACGGAGAGGACTATCCAAACTATCTTTACGGCTTTTTTCGTTCGTTTGTCGAACATGGCAGTGATGTGGGATATTATATACCTTGCGCGCGCAGTATACTAGGGTATGTTTGATTTCTTTGAACGGCGGAAGTTTCGTCGTCTTATGTACTCCAAGGTCGCGCTTCTATGTCTTCTATTTGTGGTGGTATTTCTTGCCAAAGGGGTATGGGATGTGTATTCCAAGGAGCGCGAGGCAAGCCGATTGGTTCGAGAGCGTCAAGCGGAGCTTAAGGATATTGAAGCCCGCCAAACCGCGCTTGTGGCGGAGCTTAAAAAACTTTCAACCGCACGGGGTATTGAGGAGGAACTGCGCCAAAAATATGAAGTGGCGAGGGAAGGGGAAAAGGTAATCGTGCTCGTTGACCCGCCGAAGGAAGACTCGCCGCACGCAACCGAAAGCTCGAAAGGTTTTTGGGGGTGGTTTAAAAGTCTATTTAAAAGATAAGATAAAGCGGAATTAGTTTAGTGGCAGAACGACTGCTTCCCAAGCAGTAGACACGAGTTCGATTCTCGTATTCCGCATCGCATGCTCCATAACAATGTTGGTATGTTGCAGGGAGGTGTTCTGGCGGTGCTACAGGTATAAAATTCTTGAAATTCTTCCAAAACTCGCCTTGAGTAAAACTGCTTTCGTACTCATTTCGTACTCATAATCAAATATAACCGAAACAAGTTTCAATTATTTTGATATATCATAATAATTAGTATATCGAAAGATTCACAGGTTTTAATCTCCACGCATTCATCCCCAAAGCCATGTTGACCGGGTAGTTTATCTCTGCCGATTTTACTTTTTTATATGAGTCGGTATACTGATACCATTATACGCTCCAGTCAATTATGCATTCATTTATATATGGAGAAAAAAATTGAGATTTATAGTACGCCTACCTGTCACTTTTGCCAGATGGCGAAGGAATTTCTCACCGAGAATAACATTCCCTTCACCGATTATAATGTTGCGTCGGACATAGTGAGACGCAAGGAGATGATAGATAAGAGCGGACAAATGGGTGTGCCGGTCATTGTGGTCAATGGACAGCACATGGTTGGGTTTGACCGCGACAGACTCGCTTCGCTCGTTGGCGTCGCCGTTTAAGCGAGATGTATAGGTATGTCGGTAGGTTAAAGAAAATCCCCCTTCGGCGGGATTTTTCTTTAAAAGCCGTGGCCGCCGTGATAGAGTAATTTTTGCCCCTCGTAGTTCAATGGATAGAACTGCCCCGTCCTAAGGGGTCAATGTGGGTTCGATTCCTGCCGAGGGGAATGAGCAACGCGAAATTTCCCCGGAGAAGCCTGCCTGCGCAGGCTTCGTCAGGAATCGAAAGCCGCAGGCATGCCGAGCGAATGCGAGGCCGCCGAGGCGGGGTCGAGAGTTCTTAGCGGTTCTGCCGCTTAGAAACTCGTGACCGACCTACAGGGGGGATAAGGATTAGGAACCGCGGGCTCTTAAAAAAGCCCTCAACGAGTAGAGGATGAATTTGATTGCGAAAGGACTTTCGGCGAAAACACAAAAACCCCTCTCAAGAGAGGCATAGTAGTATGCGCCAAATGACGCCGTGCGGGAAATTACTTCTTCTTTCCGAGAATTTTGTACATTCCGGTACTGCATACCGTGCAATTGCCCTTCGCCGCCAACATGCCGGATTTCATCGTCACTTCTTCCCAGCCTTCTTTCATAGGGCGATTTTCTTTGCACTTCATACAGCGACCCGTCATTTCTTCTGCCATACCCCTAGTATACCTATTCACAAGAGATGCGCCATACTCCCTCTCCATAAGAAGGGGAGAGTTGTTATACTATTCTTCTATGAATACAAAAGGGTTTCGGACATGGGTGGAGGTAGATACGGTGCGACTAAAGAGAAACGTCACTTTTTTTCGGCGACATATCGGCGTGGAAACAAAACTGCTCGCCGTCGTGAAGTCAAATGCCTACGGTCATGGGCTCGTTGATTTCTCTAAACAAGCCGTCGCCCTCGGGGTTGATTGGCTTGGCGTTGATTCGGTAGTGGAAGCGCTCAAGCTACGAAAGAACGGGGTGCGGAAGCCCATTCTCATTCTTGGCTACACTCTTCCCGAACGCTACCGTGAGGCGGCAAAAGCGAAGGTGCGCATTACGGTTTCAACACTTGAGGGAATACGCATCGCAAAGGAATGTGGCGCGGTCTTTCATCTCAAGGTTGATACTGGTATGCATCGCCAGGGATTTCTGCCCAAGGATTTTGCGAAAGCGCTCTCGGAGCTCGCGCGGCTGCAGATTCCGAGAAGGCAATTTGAAGGGCTCTACACGCATCTTGCCGCACCCGGAAATGACAAGTTTCGGCAGGAAACTGAAGTCCAGCTCGCCGCCTTTCGAGAAATCTCTGAATTGGTTCGCAAGGCGGGCTATCGCCCGCTCACGCACGCTTCGGCGACTCTTGGGTCACTGCGTTTTCCCGAGGAGCATTTTGACATGGTTCGCGTTGGCATGGGTCTCTACGGATTCCTGCCGGACGGACATCGAAATCATTCGTTCAGCCGGATTCAGCCGATTCTCTCATGGCGCACGCGCATAAGCGAGCTCAAACGACTTCCGAAGGGAGAAGCGGTTGGATACGATTTTACCCATCGCCTTCTGCGGGATTCTACGCTTGCGATTTGCCCTGTCGGCTACTGGCATGGGCTCCCGCGCGTACTTTCAAACACGGGCTCCGTGCTCATCTTGGGGAAGCGCGCGCCGATTGTCGGACGCGTTTCCATGGACATGATAATGGCGGACATAACGGATATTCCAAGCGCGCGCGTGGGAAGTGTCGTCACCATTATAGGCTCGAGCGGAAAAGAGCGCATAGAGGTAGAAGAAATCGCGCGGTTGGCGGGCACGAGCGGCTATGAAATCATCACCCGTCTTAATCCGCTCATGAAGAAGTTTTATACCTAAAACCTAAAGAACTCTATGCTTGAATTCTCAAGAATTCAAGCATAGAGAAACAGAACCCGTCTCAACAATACAATAATAATGGCATAGCGAGGCCGCTCTCTTATATGAGACGAAGTCGCACAGAACGAGACATATTGAGATATGTTGAGTTCGAGCGACGAGTCGGAGCCAATTGGTTGGGAAATCTGATATACTTGATTTAACATCATGGAAAACGATATTCGGGAACTACTTGAAGAAAATTTACATCTGGCTCGTGAGAACAATCGCTTGCTCAAGAAGATGCACCGAGCTGCGGTTATTAACCAGATACTACAGCTCGCTTACTGGGCAATTATCATCGGTCTTCCGATCGCACTTTACTATTACTTTCTACAGCCCTATATTGGTCAATTTATCAAAAATTACCAAAACATTCGCGGCAGTATTGATACTACGCCGGCAATTACCGAGCAGTTGCCGCAAAGTCCTAATATAGGACAGCTCATAAAAAATCTCGGGCTCTAGAATTCATTTCTATACTATTCACCCGGCTATTAAATGAGGGCAAGGGTTGCTCAAACAGCAAAAACTCGTACAATACTACTCATTGCCGAGGTAGCTCAGTTGGTTAGAGCATTTGTCTGAAGAACAAAGGGTCGGCGGTTCGAATCCGCCCCTCGGCACCAAATCAAAAGCTCCGCCTAACGGCGGAGCTTTTGATTTGGTGCTCTATGATTTAGATCCCCAAGGCCTTCGAGAGCTCTACTTCGTCAAAGCCGACGGTGATCTTGCCATCGATATCGATGACCGGGACACCCATCTGCTGACTGCGGTCGATCATTTCCTTGCGCTTCACCAGGTCGTCCTTCACGTTATATTCCGTGTACTCAATATTGTGATTCTTGAAGAAATCCTTGGCCATGTTGCAGTAGGTGCAGGTAGGCGTGCTATATATGGTCACTTTTTTCATATATTTCGATTCGTTAGGGATGGAT
>CAYGEN010000023.1:0-11641 GCA_964348955.1 uncultured Candidatus Saccharibacteria bacterium
ATGTATAACTGACCCGTTTTTAGCAAACAATATGGAAGAACTTCGTAAAGCGGTTAAGGGGGCTATCGAGTTCAGTCCGTGCGGACAAGCGGAGATTATTTGGCCTGAGTAACCTGCCTTTTTGAGTCCGCTTGCGAGGCCGCCATTGTGGGCGGCCTTTCTTTTTGAGTTTTTTTGCGATTGTTTGAGGAGGTAATAATGCTAGAATACAAAGAACCTTTTTACTATGGCGCGGAAAGAAAGAAAAGAGAGCGAAGAGAAGAAGGAAGAAAAGAGCGCGGCGGCAAAGCGCGAGGAAGCAATCCTTGCATTTTGGAACGAGCGCGACATTTTTAAAAAGTCGGAAGAAAAAGAGGCGCCTCAAGGCGAATTTGTTTTCTATGACGGGCCGCCCTTTGCCACCGGACTGCCGCACTACGGGCACATACTCGCCGGCACCATAAAAGACGCGATACCGCGCTACAAGACGATGCGCGGTTTCCGCGTGCGTCGGCGCTGGGGCTGGGATTGTCACGGTCTGCCGCTTGAAAACCAGATTGAAGACGAGCTCGGCATCAAGACAAAAAAGGACATAGAAACGATGGGTATCGGGCGTTTCAACGCGGCAGCCCGCGAGCGGGTGCTTCGCTATGCCGACGACTGGAAGCGCATTGTGCCGAGAATGGGGAGATGGGTGGACATGGAGCATGATTACAAAACGATGGACGCTTCCTATACCGAGTCTGTCTGGTTTGCATTTAAATCGCTTTTTGACAAAGGGCTTCTCTATGAGGGATTCAAGGCGATGCATCTGTGCCCGCGTTGCGGCACCACGCTTTCCAATTTTGAGGTGAGCCAGGGATACAAAGAAATTACCGACATCGCGATGGTCGTCAAGTTTGAGCTTCAAGATGAGCCGGGCGTTTCTCTTTTGGCGTGGACGACGACCCCTTGGACGCTTCCCGGCAACATGGCGCTTGCGGTCAATGCGGAGGCGATATATGCGCTTGTGGAGACCGAGGGCGGGCGCGTCATTATCGCGAAGAAGTGTCTCGCGATGATTGCGGGAGAAAAAAATATTGTGAAGGAATTTCCGGGCAGAGAGCTCGTCTTGAAACAGTACCGACCAGTGTTTGATTACTACGCACACGCGCCCTTCGCAAAAAAGAAAGAAGTGTGGAGCGTATACGCGGCGGATTTCGTAACGCTTGATGAAGGAACCGGCATCGTGCACATCGCGCCGGCTTTCGGCGAGGACGACCTCGCGCTCGCACAGCGGGAAGGAATTCCCGTCGTGCATCATGTCGGCATGGACGGCAGGATGGTGTCGGAGGTACGCGAGCTTTCCGGTATGCAGGCGAAACCAAAAGATGACCATCAGCGCACCGACATAGAAATTCTCAAATTACTTACCAAAAAGAATCTTCTTTTCAAAAAAGAAAAAATCACGCACAGCTACCCGCACTGCTGGCGGTGCGATACGCCGCTTTTGAATTACGCCGCCGGTTCGTGGTTTGTGCGAGTAACCGCATTCAAAGATAAGCTCATCGCAGAGAACGAAAAAGTTCATTGGGTGCCGGAGGCAATTAAGGAGGGACGCTTCGGCAACTGGCTGAAGGGCGCGCGTGATTGGGCGATTTCGCGCTCACGATACTGGGGTGCGCCTATCCCGGCGTGGCGCGCGCCTAGCGGGGAACTCACTATTATCGGCTCGCTTGAAGAGCTGAAAGCGCACACCGCGCGGTCGGGGAATAGATACTTTCTCTTGCGGCACGGCGAGGGTGAAAACAACGCCACAAATGTTATCAGTGGACGTGCCAATGCACCGCACCACCTCACCCTGCGCGGGAAAGAAGAATCGCACGCCGCCGCTTTGCGCCTTTTGGGCGAGCGGATTGACTACATTTTCATCTCGCCATTTGTCCGTACACAAGAGACGGCACAGATTGTCGCCGAGGCGCTTGGTATTAAGGCGGAGCGCGTTATCGTGGAGGAGCGGTTGCGCGAAATTAATCTCGGCGAGTTTGAGGGACGCTCGCCCGGAGAATATCATGCCGCGTATGAGACCATTGAAGAAAAATTTGTGCGCGCGCCGAAAGGCGGCGAGACGATACAGCACGTGAAGGAGCGCACCGGGGCGCTACTCTATGAGCTTGAAAATCGCTACCGCGGCGCGCGCATTCTTTTTGTTACGCATGAGTATCCGGCGTGGCTCATGACCGCCGCCGCCCTCGGCGCGAATGTTGCGGGAACCATCGCACTTAAAAATGATGTCGCCAATTTTGATGCGACGGGCACCCTGCGCGAGCTTGCGTTTACACCTCTGCCGCACAATGAAGCATTTGAACTTGACCTTCATCGCCCTTACATTGACGCACTGCCACTTCAAGACGCCGAGGGTAACGCGCTTACGCGCGTGTCGGAAGTCTTTGACTGCTGGTTTGAATCGGGCTCCATGCCCTATGCTTCAGCGCACTATCCTTTCGCTCGCGTAAGCGCATTTGAGCCGATGGGCGGACTCTTTAAAAAAACGCGCGGGTTTCCGGCGGATTTTGTCGCCGAGGGATTGGACCAGACGCGGGGCTGGTTTTATTCGCTTCTGGTGCTCTCAACCGCGCTCTTTGGGCGCGCGCCCTACCGCAATGTAATTGTCAACGGCATTATTCTAGGCGGCGACGGGCAAAAATTGAGCAAGCGTTTGAAAAATTATTCCGATGTGACGGAACTGTTTGACCGCTACGGAGCCGACGCGCTTCGTCACTACCTGCTCGCCTCGCCGCTCATGCGCGGGGAAAATCTCGTATTTTCCGAAGCGGGGGTTGACGAAGTGTCAAAAAAACTCATCGGGCGGCTTGATAATGTGCGTGCATTTTATGAATTGTATCAAGGCGGAGGAGCGGGAGAAGAAAAGAAATCGTTGGTGAGCGAGCAGGCGCTTGATAGGTGGATTGTTGCGCGCCTTGACGAGCTTGTCGGCGAAGTAACCGCGGGAATGGAGAACTACGAGCTTGACCGCGCCGTGCGCCCCATCATGCTTTTTATTGACGACCTCTCCACCTGGTATCTGCGCCGCTCTCGGGAGAGGTTTAAGGGTCACCACACCGATGACGCCGCCGCCGCGCGCGCGACGCTTCGCTTTGTGCTCCGCGAGCTTGCGAAAGTGATTGCGCCTTTCATGCCGTTTTTTGCCGAGACTTTGTTTCAGAGCGTTCGTGAGGCGCGTGACCCGGAAAGCGTGCACCTTGTAGCGTGGCCGGAAGTTCTGCGGGTGTCGGCGCTTGACGAAGCGCTTCTTGAGCGCATGGCAGAGGTGCGCGCAATAGTCTCGCGCGCGCTTCAAGCGCGCGCGGCGGCGGGCATTAAGGTGCGCCAGCCGCTTTCGCGGCTTACCCTGCGCGCGAGTACGCTCGCACTCCAGCCGTCGCTTATTGAGCTCATCAAAGAAGAAGTCAATGTTAAAGAAGTCATGTTTGCCGATACGGGCGAAAGTGAGCTCATGCTCGCCACCGAACTCACCGACGAATTGCGTGAAGAGGGGGTGGTGCGTGAGGTGATACGCGCCGTCCAGGATTTTCGGAAAAGGGAAGGGCTTGCGCCGAGAGACCTCGTGGCGCTTGTGGTTTCTTCCGACGAATATGGCAATGCGCTTGTTTCGCGCTTTTCTTCCGTTATCAAAGAAGCGGTAAACGCTTCAGAAATCTCTTTCGGCGATGCGGTCGGCGAGGAGCTCATCATTGACGGTCATCGCTTTACCTTTGCCTTCGGTACATGACGCATCACCACTACGATACCGAAGCGCTTGTTGTTTGGGGTTCGGCAGAGGGTGAAGCCAATCGCTCGCTTCTTCTCTTCACGAAAGAACTGGGGCTCGTGCGCGGACTCGCCCGCGGCGTACGGCGGGAGCGTTCAAAACTTCGCTACTCGCTTCGCGAACTTTCACACACACGCGTATCGCTTGTGCGTGGACGTGAGGTGTGGCGCGTAACGGGCGCCGTTATTATGGCCGACTTTCACCAGGCTCTTTTGGGACAGCCGCGGTCGCAGAAACTTGCGGCGCGCCTGTGTCTCTTGTTGCGCCGTCTTCTGCCCGGGGAAGAAAAAAATGAAGTGTTGTTTAATGTGGTCATCCAGGCACTTGCTTATCTCTCTGAAAAAAAACCACATGGCGAAGTGTTGTCCGCCGTTGAACATCTGACGGTTCTGCGAATGCTCGCCGCGCTCGGCTATCGTTCAAGCGACCCATCGTTTGCCGGCGTACTTTCCTCTGCGGACATTGGCGAGCCCTCACTCACGCTCATGAGCGGTTACCGGCATCAAAGTATTGCAGAAATCAACGCGCTTTTACACGAGACGCACTTGTAGTTTTTCGGCGTCTTGCGGTCGTCTGCCAACTGAAAATGCTTTCATACGGAGTGCATTTCAATGAGTGATACGGCGCCTTGCGCCCCCACCACTCATTTTGCGGGAGCGTTTGATTGCTATTACAAATGCCACTCGGTATACTTTTTTGTATATGGTTTCTGCAAAGCGCGACAGTATTGAAATGCTCAAAAAGAGACTCTATGCCCGCACCACCGACGGCATTCGTCTGCGCCGTAAAGCGCTTCCGGATCGTTCGCCGGATGTGGCGACCGACTGGGATGAACCGTCAACTCTCTTGAACTTTTCCGGTGCGCCGCGCCAAGGGAAGGGTGTGCAAAAATTCTTTATCTTCTCGCTCGTTTTTTTTCTTCTCTCGGTGGGGGTGTCGCTCTTTTTTTTCTTTGGCGGCAGTACGATAATATCTTCGCAAAATGTCGGCATAGACATTCAAGGTCCGACCACGGTTAGCGGCGGAGAGATATTGTCTCTTGAGATATCAATCCAAAACAAAAATGCAGTGGCGCTTGAACAGGCCGATCTCGTGGTGGAGTATCCGGACGGGACTCGCTCGGCCACTGACATCACCACACCATTGCCGCGACTGCGCCAGTCGCTCGGCGCAGTCGCGCCCGGGGCGACCGCAAACAATACCGTTCGCGCCGTACTCTTTGGAGAGGAAAATAGCACCAAAGAAATTACGGTTACGGTTGAATACCGGTTGAAAGATTCAAACGCTATTTTTAGCAAAGAAGAAAAATATACCGTTGCGCTCGTCTCCACCCCGCTTCACCTCTCGGTTGATGCGCTCAAGGAAGTTGTGTCGGGGCAAAACGCTGAAATTACCGTGACCCTAGAGTCAAACGCTAATACGGCGATGAAGAAGGTGCTTCTGACTGCAGAATACCCTCCCGGCTTTACGTTCATATCCGGTAACCCAAAGCCTTCGTTCGGAAACTCGGTATGGTCGCTTGGAGACATTCCTGTGGGTGGGAAGCGCGCCGTTACTATCGGCGGCTCACTTTTTGGAGAAGACGGCGAGGAGCGGGTTCTTCGATTTTCGGCGGGCATCGGAAGCGAGACCGATGAGAAAACACTCGCAACCGCTTTTGTTACCAGCAATAACACGATTACCATCAAACGCCCGTTTCTCTCCGTGGACGTGGCATTGAACGGCAACCGTACGCCACAGCTTGTCGCGGGAAGCGGCCGCGCAGTCCGTGCGGACGTAACGTGGACCAATAATCTGTCAACGCCCGTTACCGATGCGCAGATTGAGGTGGTGCTACGGGGGAGCGCGCTTGATAAAAATTCGGTATCCGTTGAGCAGGGGTTCTACCGCTCGCTCGATACCACTATTTTATTTGATAAAACAACCGACGGTCGGCTCGCCTCCATTAAGCCTGGCGCAGTTGAGACGACGAGTTTTACTTTCTCGCCACAGCACCTCGGCGACATTGCCTCGCTAAAAAATCCGACCATCGCGCTCATCGTCAATGTAAAAGGCAAACGGGTTTCCGAGGCGAGAGTTCCTGAAAATATTGCCTCATCGGCGAGCCGTGAGGTGCTGGTCGCGTCGGACCTGCTTCTGTCATCGCGCGCGGTGTACTTCGCCGGGCCGTTTACCAACCGTGGGCCATTGCCGCCAAAAGTGGAAGCCGAAACAACCTACACCGTTATTTGGACGGTTACTAATTCTACCAACAACGTGTCAGGCGTCTCCGTAACAACGACACTCCCACCGTATGTGCGCTGGCTTGGCGCGGTAAATCCCAGCGCCCTTCCTGGCGGTGAGAACTTGCAATTTAATCCGATAGGGGGGACGATAACGTGGAGTATCCCTACGGTTCCTGCCGGCGTGGGCTATGCAAGCTCGCCGCGGGAAGTGGCGTTTCAAATTGGGCTCACGCCAAGCGTAAGCCAGATTGGCACCGCTCCCACCATGGTGAATGAGGCAAGGATAAGGGGCGCCGACCAATTTACCGACACCGAGGTCGGGAGTGCGCGCGCCGCGCTCACCACATTCCTCGGTACCGACCCCAGTTTTGAAAATGGCCAAGCGCAGGTGATTAAATAATTGCAGATGACGGTCGCAGAACAACCGCACGACCTTATGGAAAAAATTGTGTCGCTCTCCAAGCGGCGCGGTTTTGTGTTCCAGGGCTCTGACATATACGGGGGATTTGCGGGCACCTATGACTGGGGACCGCTTGGGGTCGGTTTGCGCAGAAATGTCGTTAACCAATGGACGCGCTCAATGCAGATGCACGATAATATCGCGTTTCTTGATTCAAGTATTTTTACCGCGGCGAAAGTATGGGAAGCGAGCGGACACCTTAGCGGCTTTTCTGACCCGATGGTCATATGCGGCAGTTGTCACACAAAGTTTCGCGCCGACCATCTCCTTGAAGCTATCGGTGTTACCGCGGATGAAAAGATGACCGAAGCGCAGATAAACATTCTCTTTGATGCGCATCGCAAAGTCCTTCACTGCCCCGTGTGCGGCGGGCAGTCTTTCGGCAAGGTATCGGCAAAAAGTCTTCTGGCAACTTCTACGCTAGGAAAATTTGAGGAAGATGATGAAGAAGTTTATTTGCGCGGAGAGACCGCGCAAGGGATATTCATCAATTACAAAAATGTGCTTGATTCCTGCAGGCATACTATCCCCTTTGGGATTGCCCAAGTGGGGAAGGTATTTCGCAACGAGATAAGCCCGCGCCAATTCTTGTTTCGCAAACGCGAATTTGAACAGATGGAAATGCAGTACTTTGTTGCGCCGGAGCACGCGCAGGCGGCGTTTGAGGAATGGAGGAAAGAGCGTTTTGCCTATTATGACATGTTGGGCGTGAAGCGGGAGAAGCTGCGTTTTAAACAGCACGAGAATCTCGTATTTTATGCGAAAGATGCGTGGGATATTGAATACGAGTATCCATTCGGCTGGGGCGAACTTGAAGGCGTGCACTACCGAGGCGATTACGACTTGAGCCAGCACCAAAAATTCTCTGGCGTTGATATGTCTTACACAAACCCGGAAACGCGCGAGAGATACGTTCCTCATGTTGTTGAAACATCGGTGGGCGTTGACCGCACCATCCTCATGTTGCTCGTTCAGGCATACCACGAAGATGTAATGAATGGCGAGCCGCGCATAGTGTTGCGATTCGCTCCAAACATGGCGCCGATAAAAGCCGCGGTGTTTCCGCTTCTTAAAAACAAGCCCGAGCTGGTGGGGAAAGCGCGTGCGGTATTTGAAGAGCTTAAGAAAGAAATTCCGGATATTGCGTGGGACGATAACGGCAATATCGGCAAACGTTATCGCCGTCAAGATGAAATCGGAACGCCATGGTGTATTACGATTGATTTTGAAACACTGAACGACGATACGGTGACGGTTCGGGACCGCGATAGCGCTTTGCAGAGACGTGTCGCCATAAAGCATTTGCGCCAAGAACTTTCCGTTTGAGCATGTGAAGAAATAGTGGTAGGATAACGCCATGGAACATGGGCGACCGTTTACCGTTACCGTAACCTCCAGCACCGTAGTTCGGGGTCTTATTATTGTAGCCATTGCGGCGCTCTTGTTTTACCTGCGGGACCTTGTGCTGATTGTATTGACGGCAATAGTCATTGCCTCTGCTATTGAGCCGGGGGTTAAGTGGCTTATCTCCTACCGGTTTCCGCGCATTCTTGCCGTCGTCTCGGTGTATGCCTCGGTGGCGCTTATGGTCATCGGCTCCTTTTACTTCTTTCTGCCGCCGCTTCTGAACGATTTAGTAAATTTCCTTTCAACATTGCCGCAGTATCTTGATACGGCGCAGGCGCCCTTGGCTAACAATCCGCTCTCTCCGTTCATCAACAGCTCCTTTACTCAAAATTTATCCCTTTCCGAGATTGCCAGAGGCATAGAGGCATCATATGCAAGTGCGACCGAGGGCGTTTTCAAAACGGTGAGCACGGTATTTGGCGGACTGTTCAGTTTCATTTTAATCGTGGTTTTCTCATTCTATTTTGCGATACTTGAGACGAGCGTTGACGATTTTCTTCGTGTCATTGTACCGGTCAAACATCAAGCGGCCGCGCTCAGCTTGTGGCGGCGTTCCCAACATAAAATTGGCCTTTGGATGCAGGGGCAACTTTTGCTGGCGCTTGTGGTCGGCGTGCTCGTCTATCTTGGCCTTGCGATTCTTGGCGTAAAATACGCGCTCATACTGGCTTTTATCGCGGCGGTTTTTGAACTTATTCCGGTGTTCGGCCCGATTCTCGCGGCTATCCCGGCGGTTATTGTTGCCGCGAGCGGCGGCACGACACTCGTACTTCTCGTCGCCGGGCTTTACATCATTATTCAGCAGTTTGAGAATCACCTTATTTATCCGCTCGTAGTAACCAAAGTAGTTGGCGTGCCAGCGCTTCTCATTATCTTGGCGCTTCTCGTTGGCGCCAAACTTGCCGGTTTCCTAGGCATCATTCTTTCGGTGCCTGCCGCGGCGGTCATTCAGGAACTCGTGCGGGATTTACAACAGCGTCGGCGCTCCCTTAGCGATGCGATTTCTTCCTAGTTCTCCTTAGCGCATACTCTAATCCACGATGCCAAAGACGTTCTACCTCACAACGCCTATTTTCTATCCCAACGCGCGCCTGCACCTCGGACACGCATATACGACGACGCTTGCCGACATACTCGCGCGTTACCACCGTGCGCTTTGCGAGCGGGTATACTTTCTCACCGGCTCCGACGAGAACACAGAGAAGATGGTTGTCGCGGCCGAGAAAGAAGGGAAAGAGCCGATGGTTTTTCTTGACGAGATTGTGAAAAATTTCGGCGAGCTCTACGCGGCGCTCGGCATTTCTTACGACGAGTTTATACGCACAACCGACCAGAAGCGGCACTGGCCGGGAGCGCAAGTGCTCTGGGGACGAATTGCCGCGGCGGGGGATTTGTATAAAAAAGAGTATGAGGGGCTCTACTGCGTTGGTCACGAAGCGTTTTTGACGGAAAAAGATTTGGTTGATGGGAAATGTCCCGACCACGGAAGCGAACCGGAATTTCTCAAGGAAGAGAACTGGTTTTTTCGGCTCTCAAAGTACACTGATGCGCTTTGCGAGAAGATTGAAACCGGTGAGTTGGCAATCATACCTGAAACCCGTAAGCATGAAATTCTCTCGTTTCTCTCGCAAGGACTTGAAGATGTAAGTTTTTCCCGCCTGCGCAAAAGTGACTGGCCGGAAGGTTTGGGCGTGCCGGTACCAGGCGACGACAGTCAGATTATGTATGTATGGTGCGATGCCCTTTCCAACTATATTACCGCGCTTGGTTTCGGCCAGCCTGATGGTGAAAACTATCGCACCTTTTGGCCGGCTGATGTGCACATTATCGGCAAAGACATTCTGCGTTTTCATGCCGCTATTTGGCCGGCGATGCTTCTCTCGGCGGAGCTCCCGCTTCCCAAAGCGCTTTTGGTGCACGGTTTTATCACGAGCGGCGGAAGAAAAATGAGCAAAACGCTCGGCAATGTTATTGACCCCTTTGAGCTCATTGACGAATACGGTGCGGAAGCGCTGCGTTACTATTTCGCGCGGCATGTGAGTCCGTTTGAGGATGGCGATTTAACGCGCGAGCATTTTAAGGATGTGTATAATGGCGAGTTGGCAAACGGTCTCGGCAATCTGGTTGCCCGCGTGATGCGGCTGTCAGAGTTGTATGTGGAGCGTGGAGTGTCGCCTCACAAGGAAGCCCTTCCGCGCGAGTACACTGAAGCATTTCGGCGGTTTGAAATTAACCGCGCCGCCGACTATCTCTGGTCGCGCATCGGGAAGCTTGATGAAAAAATTACCGCCACAGAACCCTTTAAGCTTATAAAAGAAGATATTGAGGCGGGCAAGAAACTCATTGCTGAACTCGCCGAGGAGGTGTATCAGATTGGATGGCTTCTCGGCCCATTCCTGCCTAGCGTGAGCGAGCAAATAATGCGAGCGGTGGTTGAAAATAAAAAACCGGCAACGCTTTTTCCGCGAAAGGAATAATGCATACGCCGGAGTATATTGATGTTCACGCGCATATCGCCTTTCCCTCCTTTGACGCGGATAGGGAAGCAGTGCTCGCGCGTATGCGCGAAAAGCGCGTCTCTGCCATTACGGTCGGTACTTCAGAGGAAAGCTCGAGGGCGGCGCTCGCGCTTGCACAGAGAGAGCCGGAGGTGTTTGCCACGATAGGGCTTCACCCGAGTGGTGTTGAGAAAGAGAATTTTTCCTATGATGCATACCGCGCGCTTGCCGAGGAAAAGAAGGTTGTCGGCATTGGCGAGTGCGGGCTCGACTACTACCCTGCGGGGCGCGAGAAAGCGGTCCGCGAAAAACAGCACGAACTCTTTCGTAAACACATTATGCTTTCGTGCGAGGTTAACAAACCGCTCATGCTTCACATACGCCCTACTAAGGGGAGCGCGGATGCCTATGAAGATGCGCTTTCGATTCTCGGGGAGTTCAACGGTGCCCGCGGGAATGTGCATTTTTTTGTGGGCGATATGGCAATCGCGGAGCGGTTCTTTGCACGCGGCTTCACGGTCTCGTTTACCGGCGTCATAACCTTTGCGCGGGAGTACGATAGGGTTGTGCAACATGCGCCGCTTGAGATGGTTCTCTCCGAAACCGATTGCCCGTTTGTCGCGCCCGTGCCGTTTCGTGGACAGCGCAGTGAGCCATTTCATGTGCAAGAAGTTGTCAAAAAGATTGCAGAGTTGCGGAGCGAGGAGCTGGAGATTGTTTCCAAAACCCTGTGTGAAAATGCACGGCGCGTCTTTGTTCTATAGAATAGCGTTGTGCCGTAAGGTTGCAGGGGAGCGGTGGGTATGTTAGTGTGGAGTCCATTCCATGGTGGAGGAAAAGACACATTCGTCATTGCAGGAGGGCGCCAAAGCTTACGAGCTTGGTTTTTTGCTTGTGCCGACACTCTCCGAAGAGGAAGTCACCTCCACCACTTTGGCGCTTAAAGAACGATTTCAAAAAGCGGAGGCAGTTTTCATTGCGGAAGAATTTCCTAAAAAAATCGGGTTGGCATACCCGATGAAAAAAAAGACGGCAGACAAAAAAACGACACACACCGGCGGCTATTTCGGTTGGTTGGCATACGAGGCATTACCAGAGCGACTTGTCGCCGTTGAAGAGGAGTTGCGCGGCGACAGCCGGCTCTTGAGGTTTTTGCTTCTCATTACCGCAAGGGAGAAGGTTATCGTGCCCCGTCGCGCCGCTTTTTTCAAGAAATCGGAAGAACAGGAAAAGGAAGTGTTACGAACGGACACCGTAAAGA
>CAYGEN010000024.1:0-11388 GCA_964348955.1 uncultured Candidatus Saccharibacteria bacterium
CAATGGTTTGAAATTGGCGTAAGGTTCAGAACCGTATCTCGCAAGGGTTGGAGGTTCAAATCCTCTCATGCGCACTTGAAAAACAAAATTGGCTTCACGCCGATGTTGTTTTCATGAGAGGATTTGAAAGCCGGAGCGCGTCGGCGCGAGGCGGGGTCGCGCAAATTTTCATCAGAAAATTATGCGTGACCTAATCCTCTCATGCCCACCAAGACAAAAATCGGCGCCGAGCAGATGCTCGGCGCCTGTGCAATGGTTTTTTCGTGCGGTCATTTAGCCGCGTTAGCGGCTACGGACCGTCGGGGGTCCTCCCGCATCATCGTCTTCGTCGTGGGCAACTGCTCCTCCTCGTGGAACTCGCGCGGGCGGGAATTCTCTCACGGAGCGAACATCGTTCTCTTTCGGCTTTTGAATAGGCTGCTCGTCAGCATCCCACGGGATACCTCTCTCATTTCCTGAACCCCCTTGTGTGCGCATGTGTCCTCCAATGTCAAGTACCACTTATTACCGTACCATACGTGAAGAAAGTGGGCGAGGGCAGAATAGGAATTTTGTAGTATGCTAGAGCCGATGCAAGATTGGAAAAGCTATTTCAAAGGCAAAAAGGTAACAGTGATGGGGCTTGGACTGCTCGGGCGCGGCGTCGGAGACGCGGTGTTTCTTGCCGCGCGTGGCGCCGAGGTGCTCGTTACCGACCTCAAATCTGCCGATGAACTCGCGCCGTCACTCCATCAACTTAAGAAGTTTTCCGCCAGAGATGGACGCCCCTCCGGCGGAAAAAACATTTCCTACACGCTCGGGCGCCATCGGCTAGAGGACTTCAGAGGGCGCGATTTCATTCTAAAGGCCGCTGGCGTACCACTTGATTCGCCCTACATCAACGAAGCGCGCAAAGAGGGTATCCCGATTGAAATGAGCGCCTCGCTTTTCACCGCGCTTCTTCCGGAGGGAGTAAAGGTGGTCGGTATCACCGGCACGCGGGGAAAATCCACCGTTTCGCACCTACTCTTTCATATATTGGAAACCGCAAAAAAACGCGCGCATCTCGGCGGCAACATACGAGGCGTCTCCACGCTTGCTCTTTTGCCAAAAGTAAAAGCCGGAGACATAATTGTGCTTGAACTTGATTCTTGGCAACTGCAGGGATTTGGCGAGCGGCGTATAAGTCCGCATATCGCGGTGTTTACTAATTTTCTCCCTGACCACCTCAACTATTACCAAGGAGATACTGACGCCTATTTTAAGGACAAGGCAAACATTTTCAAATTTCAAACCAAAGACGATATTCTCATCGCTGGAAAGCAGGTTGTACGATATATCGTACAGTTTGGACTTCGCGCTAAAATAAAAAGTTCCGTCATTGAACCTCAATCACTTCCAAAATCATGGAACATAAAACTTCTTGGCGCGCATAACGCGCAGAATGTCGCGCTTGCCATTGCGGCCGCTCGCTCGCTTAGGGTCTCTGAATCCGCTCTGCGGCGAGGGGTGGCAAGTTTTAAGGGAGTAGAGGGGCGGCTTGAGCTCATCCGCACTGTGCGCGGTATTGCCATTTACAATGACACTACGGCGACAACGCCGGACGCTACGATTGCCGCGCTCCTTGCGCTTGGCAGACGCAAAAACATTGTTCTTATTATGGGCGGCGCCGACAAGGAACTTGATATGACCGAGCTTCTCGCGCTCATACCAAAAAAATGCAAGGATGTCATGCTGATGGCGGGAAGCGGTTCTTCGCGCGTGCGCAGGAGCATCGGCGCACCAACCGTGTGGTGCGAAGATTTACGCTCCGCACTTTCAACCGCACTGCTTCATGCAAAGCGCGGCGACATAATCCTTTTTTCACCCGCACTTGCTTCGTTCGGTTTGTTTAAGAATGAGTTTGACCGCGGCGACCAATTTTCGTCATTAGTGAAAAAACTATCATAAACCGCACATCTGTTCACTTGGAGTATACTTACCGCTGAGAGCTTTTTCGTCCACCCGCGCACGCATGGAAACACGCATGGAAAAAATAAAAACCGCCGTCTGGTACGTGTTTATCGGACTCGTACTTTTGGCAATGTTGTCACTTAATTTTTTCCACGCGCAGATTGAGGCGCTTTTCCCGCTCATTCCCTCGTACGGGATTTTGGCGCTTACCGCCCTGCTCTCTTTGTTTCTGGTGCTCGTACTTTTTTGGCGAGATGATGAGCTTGAGATACAGCGGTATCAGTTTTTAACCATTGCGACGCATAAGTTTCGTACGCCGCTTGCCGGCATCAAATGGGCGATGAGCACGCTTAGGCAAGAGGTTACGCTGGAGGAGAGAAATACGGCGCTCACGCAGATTGAGCAGGCGGTTGCGAAACTCCTCACGGTGCTTGACCATCTTGTGGGCGCGGTGCGCGCCGACCGCCGACTGACCTACGCATATGAGGCGGTTTCTCTTCGGGAGCTTTTGGAGGATGCAATGCAGCGCCTCGGCCCCAACATCAAGGAGAAACATCTTTCATTTACCGTCGGCGTCAGCCACGGGCTCCCGCTTATTATTGTGGATAAACAAAAGATTCAGTTTGTCATTGATACCTTAATAGAAAATGCCATTCGGTATACTCCCCAAGGCGGTTCTATTGCCGTTCTAACGAAGAGCGAAAGCGGGTATCTTGTTTTTTCGGTAGAGGACAGCGGTATTGGTTTGTCGCGCCGCGACCGGCGAAATTTATTTCGGAAATTTTTCAGAAGCCCTGAAGCGCAACATATTGACCCCGAAGGGCTCGGCATCGCGCTTTCAGTCGCTAAAACCATTGTCTCATACCACGGCGGTCGGCTGTGGGCGCAGTCGCCGGGCGAAAAGCGCGGCGCGACATTCTATGTAAAACTACGCGTGTCCCAGCAAGGGTAACGGCAAAAACAAATTTCATGCAGACGGGTGATGTAATCTCAAAGGCGCGCGCGATTCACTTCATCGGCATTGGCGGCATTGGCATGTCCGCGCTTGCGCGTATGATGCTCGGGAGCCACTTTCGCAAGCGGGTGAGCGGCTCTGATGCGTCCATTTCCGCGATTACGGAGGAGCTTGCGAAATTGGGCGCGACAATCTCCCTCGGGCATGCCGCGGCGCAGGTGCCGCCAGACACCGACCTGGCGGTGTACACGATTGCCATCTCCGCCGACAATCCGGAGCTTCTTGAGGCAAAACGCCGCGGCGTTACCATTATTACCTATCCGGAAATGCTGGGGCTTGTCTCACGCGATTACTACACGATTGCGATTTCCGGCACGCACGGCAAAACGACGACGACCGGCATGGTGGCACAGCTATTGCTTGAAACGGAGAAGGAGCCGACGGTGGTCATTGGCAGTCTCTTGCAACATGGCGCAAACGGGGAGCGCCGTAACTTCATTTCTGGCAAAGGAAAGTATTTTGTCGCCGAGGCGTGCGAGTATCGGCGGTCGTTTTTACATCTTCACCCGACCATTCTCGCCATTACCAATATTGATAATGACCATCTTGACTACTACCGAGACCTCACTGATATTCAATCGGCGTTTCGCGCGCTTGCGCAGAAAGTGCCCAAAGAGGGGTTTATCATTGCCAATGTAAAAGACATGCTCATAAAGCCGATTGTGGAAGGCGTGGCGGCAACCGTCATTGATTACACGAGGTATATTCAAATGCCGCCCCTCACGCTCAGGGTGCCCGGAATGCACAATCAAATGAATGCCGCCGTTGCGTTGGCGATTGCGGAAGTGTTGAAGATTCCGAAAGAGGATGCGGTCGCCGCTCTCAAGAAGTTTCCCGGCACATGGCGGCGATTTGAATATAAGGGCGAAACGCGCGCGGGCGCCGCGGTGTACGACGATTACGCGCACCATCCGACCGAAATTAAAGCGACCCTCAAGGCGGCGCGCGAGCTTTTCCCGAAGCGAAAAATAATCGTCGTGTTTCAGCCGCATCTCTACAGCCGCACCAAGCTCTTGTTGAATGACTTTGCGCGCAGTTTCAATGAGGCGAATGAGGTCGTCCTCGCGCCAATCTATGCGGCGCGCGAGCCGGTTGACCCGGAAATCTCGTCAGAAATTCTTGCCGAAGAAATTAAAAAACGGGGGATTCCCGCGATTGTGTTTGGCAACTTCTCCACTATCGTCACACATCTTCAAAGCAGTTTAAAAAAAGGTGATGTGCTCATTACGATGGGCGCGGGAGATATTGTGAAAGTCGGCGACCAACTGTTTGCGCAATGAAAATGAAAATGAAAATGAATGTGCCGCAAAAAACAATACTGGTTACCGGAGGAGCTGGTTTTATCGGCTCGCACTTGTGCGCTCGCCTCGCCTTGGGCGGGCACCGTGTCATTTCGTTGGATAATTATTTCACCGGCTCAAAAGATAATCACGTGAAGGGCGTAGAATATCGGGAAGGGCATACGAAGGATATTGAGAAGCATATTTCGGAGACGCCCGATGTTATCTATCACCTCGGCGAGTACTCGCGCGTTGAGATAAGCCTCACGGAGCCGGAGGCGGTTTGGGATCTGAATATCGCCGGTACCTTTGGGGTGCTTGAGTTCTGGCGCAAGAAAAAATCATGCAAGCTCGTCTACGCCGGTTCGTCCACCAAGTTTGCCGATGGCGGACTCGGCCGCGACCAGAGTCCTTACGCATGGAGTAAGGCATCAAATACGGAGCTGGTGCGAAACTACGGCGACTGGTACGGGCTCCCTTTTGCGGTTACCTATTTTTACAACGTCTACGGCCCCGGGGAGCGTGCAGGTAAGTATGGCACGGTGATTGAAATATTCCGGCAAAAATATTTCGCGGGCGAACCCCTCACGGTGACCGCGCCGGGAACCCAGCGGCGCATCTTTACTCATGTGGACGACATCGTTTTGGGGCTTCTTACGGTGGGCGAAAAAGGGGATGGCGACGAGTTTGGTCTCGGCGCAAAGGAATCTTTTTCAATACGGGAGGTAGCACAGCTTTTTGGTGGGGCAATTTTGATTCAGCCGGAGGTGAAAGGCAATCGCATGAACGGCAAAATTGATGCGACCAAATCGCATGCGCTTGGCTGGTCGCCAAAGAAAAATCTGAAAGACTACCTTGAGGGAATAAAATACCCCAAAGCATAGCTTTGAGGATGAATGTGCAAAGATTTAAAAATTACAAGGTTAAATTCACCTTTTTAAAAAATGAAAACCCGAAGAGCGAGGTGCCCTTCGGGTTTCGTGCGCTTTCTTAAGAAGGAAGCGCACGCATGAGGAAGTTGAAGAAGTTCATTCCGATAAGCTTGGGGATCGGAAGGGCAGGCCACTCCCGATTTATTTCGTCGGAAATGATGCCGAGCTGGTTCTCGCCCTTTTCTATCAGAATCTCCGGCCGGTCGGGAAATCGTTCGTTGAACTCCGATTTCCTGTTGCCCACCACCAGCTGCACGAGTGTATCATATGCCTCGCGAGCTTTTTCCATAGTTATGTTGCAGTAAACGCCGTCGGTGCCGATGCACACAGACCCTTCTCCGCAACTATTTACGGCATGGACAAGATGTGTGAGAAACGGCTTCAGAGAGTTGTCTTTGGCGTCAAGCATGAACGTGATGGTTGCGATACCCACGATGCCGCCAAGCTCGGCGACGCCGCGCAAGACATTGTCAGGAAGGTTGCGCAAATGCTGGTAGACACCCCAACAGCCGCCGTGCGTTGCCGCGACGGAGACCTCGAGCTTCTCCCTCTCGATGAAGTCGAGGGTGTCGCGGGCGGTCTGGTGGTTTGCGTGTGAAATGTCCACGATGACGCCGTGCTTCCCACACTCTTCAATGAGCCACTTGCCGTCTTTCGTGAGACCTGCGCATTGCTCTCCAAATCCGCCGCCCCAGCGCGTCTTCTCGGAATACGCGAGCGCAAGGAAGCGAATATCGAGCGAAGCGAGCTTCGCAACATCGGCGTCTTCGGGCGCGCACTGCAAGCCGAGGACGACATTCCGCTCGGATGTGCCGAACATTTCGAGGTCGCGTTTCGTTTTCACAAAGCTTACTCCCGACCCGCTTTCAAGGAGCACTTTCTTCATGCACCCTATCGCATGCACGGTCCTCTCCATGGTGGTAAACGGCGGGACGGGCGGACTCGCGGTTATGTGAGAGAGTGTTGGTAAGCCACCAACGACAACCTTTTCTCCCCGCAAGGCTCGGAAAATGTCCTGCGCCCCAAAAGGGAACGCCATACTGTCTGCGAGTAGACTCATTTCTTTCCTCCTTCTCTCGGTTCAGTTAAATGGAGTTAAATGTAAAGTTTACCGTCTACACACCATTTATCACACTTATTGATTATTGCAAGCATCCCACTGGCAACCGTACTTCCGCGCATAGTAAGGAGAACCCACATCAACCACGCTCAACTCCTCTCATATCCGCTCATATTTTTTTCATTTCATAAAGACATAAAGAAAAGAACTCTATACTTGAATTCTTGAGAATTCAAGTATAGAATAGAGGTATGGCGAGTGGCGAATTGATAGATACTTGAAAATATGAAAATACAATGAAAATAAAAACGTATCGAGAGCTTGAGCGGCTGGTGCGGGGTTTTTCCAACCATCGGCGCATCCAGATTTTGGAGTTGCTAAGAAAATCCCCCGAACTTTCTGTGGACGAAGTTGCCGACAAACTTTCCATTAACATCAAGACTGCCTCGGATCACATTCGCCGGTTGGCGATTGCGGGGCTTGTGCTGAAACGGAACGAAGGAAATGCCGTCCGCCACAAGCTCACCGACCGCGCTCAATCTATTCTGGTGTTCTTGAGAACATTAGAATAGATTTTTTGGTATCTTGGGATGTAGGCACGTTTGGATGGTAAAAGTTGGTAAAAGAAGTATGGGCACGTTATATATTGTTGCAACGCCGATTGGGAACCTGGAGGATATTACGCTTCGGGCAATTCGCGTACTCAAAGAAGTGGATGTGATTTTGTGCGAGGACACGCGGCAGACTATAAAACTTTTGGTGCGCAACGGTATCACCAACAAACAACTTTCAACTTACAACGAACGGCAAAGCAGTGTCGCGCTTAAGAAAATTTTTGGCTGGTTTGAGGAAGGGAAGAATATTGCACTTGTGTCTGATGCCGGGACGCCCGGGATTTCCGACCCGGGCTCGTATCTCGTTGCACAGGTGCGCGAACACTTTAGCGAGCCAGCCGGCGAAATTTCTATTGTCCCGATACCGGGACCTTCTTCCGCTATTGCCGCGCTCTCGGCGAGCGGTTTTCCGGCGTCCGACTTTCTCTTCCTCGGCTTTCTGCCGCATAAGAAGGGAAGGGAAACGCTGTTTAAAGAAATCGCCGCGTCAAGACGCACCGCCGTCTTTTACGAGTCGCCGCATCGAATTTTGAAGACGCTCGAGTCGCTGAAGATACACTTGTCGCCGGAGCGGCAGATGTGCGTTGCCCGTGAGCTCACGAAGGTGCACGAGGAGTTGCGTTTCGGTACGGCCGCCGAGCTGGCGGCGCATTTCGCAGGCCATCTAGAGACGGTGCGCGGGGAGTTTGTGGTGGTTGTGTCCGGGGCCTGACGCGCCCCGGTGTTTTTGCGCGGGAAAGAGAGGCGGGGTATACTGCTCTCATGTCAAAAGAATCAACGGTCATGTTTCTTGGTATTGTCGTCGCGCTTGCGCAATTTTCCGGCCTTCCTTCGTCTTGGAAAAATTGGATATTTTTTATATGCGGCGCCGCAATTGCGGTCATTGCTTTTCTCCTTCGGCGGGGGCGGTCACTCACTATTTCTTCTATCTCTGAAGAGCGGCGCACCGACGTGTATGCGCAAAACAGCATGTCGGGGACACGCTAATCTGCGTACACGGCTATGTCCTCCTCAAAACGGCATCCGGTACTCCGCCGCCTCGCTCCTGTTTCTTGGGGAGTTATTGGCATTGGCGCTTTTGTCGGGATGTATTTCGGCGTACCTCTGGTTGCGCCCATGGTCTATGATGCCGGCGGCGTGCAGCATGCCGCGGCCGTAATAGGCGAGTCGGCGCTTCCCGTAGTCATGCATCTCAAAACGCCCGAGCCGGTGCGCGGCATTTATATGTCGCAGTGCGTTGTCGGCACGCCGTCCTTGCGAGAAAGCCTCGTAGATCTCGTCAAACAAACCGAACTCAATACCATCATCATTGACATCAAAGATTACAGCGGCACCATTTCATTCAAAACAGGCAACCCGCTTTTTGCTGGCGCTGAAATTACCATGTGCGGCGCACGCGACATGAAAGAATTTATAGAAACGCTTCACCGAGAAGGAATTTACGTGGTCGGTCGTATTACGGTATTCCAAGACCCGTATTACACGTCACTTCACCCGGACATGGCAGTGCGGCGCGCGAGCGACCACGAGGCCGTGTGGAAGGACCATAAGGGTCTCGCGTTCGTTGATGTCGGGGCGAAGCCTTTTTGGGATTATATTATTGTGTTGGCGAAAGAGTCTTATGCGATAGGTTTTGACGAGCTCAACTTTGATTACGTTCGCTATCCTTCTGACGGCAATATGGCAGACGCGTACTACGCTCATAGCGGAGGGGAAATAAAGGCCGTTATGCTTGAAAAATTTTTCTCGTACTTGAGCTCATCGCTAAAGTCAGCCGATGCAAAAGACATTCCCGTGCTTTCTGCGGACCTCTTCGGCATGACGACGACCAATGAAGACGATTTGAATATCGGCCAAGTGCTTGAACGCGCGCTTCCGTATTTTGACTACATTGCGCCGATGGTGTACCCGTCGCATTACCCGAAGGGTTTCAACGGTTACGCGAATGTTAATGCGCATTCGTACGATATTGTGCATTACGCGCTTGAACGCGCCGTTATGCGCACCACGGCGACCAGCACAAGGGTTGCGATTCTTGGCGCGACGCCCATTGCTTCCACGACGCCGCAACTCTACGAGAAGCCGTCATACGCCGCTTCTAAAATTCGCCCATGGCTCCAGAGTTTTGACTACCCGGTTACCTATACGCCAGAGATGGTGGAAGCCCAAATACGCGCGGCGGAGGACGCCGGCCTCACGAGCTACCTCATGTGGGACGCGGCGAATAAGTATCGTTCTCTTCGCGAGTTGCTTTTCTCACCAACGGTTTCCGACGAGTAGCGTGGCTAGAATCTTTCTTCTTGGCTTCTCGGTCTTGAATAGTTTTTTTGCGTGGCTTATACTGAAAGGAGTTTTGGCGGCACATGGAGTTGATGAATCTTGGGCGTTATGTTTTCAGAGCGCACTACTCCGAAAGGAGGTGACCCGGCATCTCGGCACGCAAAAGCATGCCGCCGACAATTATCGTATAGCAACTAATCCTGCCTGCCTCCTTGGGCAGGTTTTTTTTGACGCAAGGATACTACCGCTGTTTGCGGCAGGTAATGCCAAAATGCGGCGGCGCGAGTATACTAAAACCTATGGCAGAACCCATTACCAAAAATGAAGTTGGCGCCGCCTCGTGGATGTCAGACGAGGAGCGTATCACCTATTTTGCGATGACGGACGCGCGCAATAAGCGCGTACCCTTTGGCATTAAGTCAAAAGACCGCACTAAGCATTTCTATGTCATCGGGAAAACCGGCATGGGCAAGTCAACCTTGCTTGAAAACATGGCGGTGCAAGATATCAAAAACGGCGAGGGTCTTGCGTTTCTCGACCCCCACGGCGCCACGGCGGAGAAGCTTCTTGATTATGTGCCGCCGGAGCGCATCAAGGATGTGCTCTATTTCGCGCCTTTTGATATGGAACACCCCATTGCGTTTAACGTGATGGAAGATGTGGGGCCGGATAAGCGGCATCTCGTGGTGAACGGTCTTATGAGCACCTTTGAGAAAATCTGGGTGGACGCATGGAGCGCGCGCATGGCCTACATTCTCCAAAATACCCTCCTCGCGCTTCTTGAGTTTCCGAACTCAACGCTCCTCGGCGTCAATCGCATGCTTTCCGACAAGGACTACCGCAAGGCGGTCGTTGCCAATGTTTCCGACCCCTCCGTGAGGTCGTTTTGGATAGACGAGTTCGGCAAATACACGGAGCGTTTTGCGGCGGAGGCAACGCCCGCCATTCAAAATAAAATCGGTCAGTTTACGTCAAATCCGCTCATCAGAAATATCATCGGCCAGCCAAAATCTTCCTTTGACCTGCGTACCATGATGGACGAGCGTAAAATCATTATCGTCAATTTATCCAAAGGGCGGGTCGGTGAGGGGAACGCAAATCTCTTGGGAAGCATGCTCATCACGCGCATGTATCTTGCCGCGATGTCGCGCGCTGACGCGAGTCAAGCGCAGATGCGGGGGCTCCCGAATTTCTATCTCTACGCGGACGAGTTTCAGTCTTTTGCCAATAAATCATTTGAAAACATTCTCTCCGAAGCGCGCAAGTACAAACTCAATCTTACTATTGCACACCAGTATGTGGAGCAAATGGAGGAAGAAATACAGGCGGCGGTATTCGGCAATGTCGGCACGACGGTGGCGTTTCGGGTAGGACCGCTCGACGCCGAGCTTTTGGAGAAAATTTTTATGCCGCAGTTCTCTGCGCAGGATTTGGTCAATCTTTCCTTTGCGCAGGTGTATCTCTCGCTCATGATTGACGGCGTTGGTTCGCCGCCGTTTTCAGCGACGACACTTCCACCCATTATGCCGCCGGAGATCTCATTTAGAAACCAAATTATTGAGTCGTCGCGGCGACAATTCGGACGTCCGCGCAGTGTGGTTGAAGAGGAAATTAAAAAGTGGCATGAGCCGACCACTTCTCCCGCTTCGGCGCCCGCGCCGCGCGCTCCCGAGCGCGTCCATCAACCAAATCCAAATCCCCACGTTGCGCCTCGGCCATCCTTCACGTCGCGGCCATTTTCACGCAGTGAGGGAGAGCGCCTCCGCCCTGAACAAGGGATGCTAACGAAAACGGAGCCGCCGCCCACGCCTCTGCCGCTTCCTCCGCTTCCTCCGCATCCTCTGCCGCGCCCCGCGTCGCTTCCACCTCCTTTGCCGGTACGCCAAGCGGAGTCCCGCCAAAATATAACGCCGGAAAAGAGAACGCCGGAAACGCCGGAAAGAGCGGAAGCAAAACAACGTGAGTGGCATACGAAACAAAATCCGCCGCAACCCGAGACGCAACCGTCGCGGGCATTTGCGCCCGCCGCTCTGGAGAAAAAAAGCGAGAGCGGAGATTTGCGTGCTTCACTTGCCGAAGTGCTTAAAAAAAGCCAGGCAAACAAAGTGCAGGATAAGCCAAAAGAAGCGACTCCCGAACACCGAGCACAGTTGCGCGCGGCGCTTGCGGATGTCCTCAAAGAACATAAAACTGCCGTGGGTACCGCCGTAGAAGGGTCGTCACCTTTGCCTAATAAAACGCCGCTTGTGCCGCCTTCTGCCGAGCTGCCTAAAAA
>CAYGEN010000025.1:0-11336 GCA_964348955.1 uncultured Candidatus Saccharibacteria bacterium
TCTAACGGTTAGGACATCGGCTTTTCAAGCCGGTAATCCGGGTTCGATTCCCGGTGGGGTCATAAATTGCAAAAAGCGGGCAAACTGCTTTGCCCGCGAGCAATTTATGAAAGCGCAGGTATATTTTTGTTTGAGCGGAAGCGAAAGGCAAAAATACCGAGCTGGGGTCGCGAAATTTTTTTGTCAGAAAAAATATTTGTGACCAAGTAAAAGCAACTAAAAAAACGCGCCCTGCGGCGCGTTTTTTGCTTTTTGACGGGCGCAGCGATATTTCGTCAGCAGGCGAAATCGCGAGCCGGGGTCGCGAAAATTGCGCGCGGCGGCGCGCAATTATTGGTGACCAAGTAACATTACATACGTCGTACTCATTAAACTCCACGACCATAGGTTCCGCACTCACCCCCCTTGTCCTTCGGCGGGATATGCGCGCCGAATTTTACCCTCTCATTACTGGAAATAACGGCGAATTTTGATACTATAACCCATGCAAGCATGCGCGGTTAGCTCAGTTGGTAGAGCACATTCTTGACGTGAATGGGGTCATAGGTTCGAGTCCTATACCGCGCACCGAGTTCCTACGACAATCTTCACACCACCAATTATACGATTTATGATGCACCGCACCCGTATTATTCTTAAAGGAGTATTCGCCGTCGTGCTCATTATTATCGGGCTTGCGGCGCTTTTGACGCCGCTCACGCCGG
This sequence comes from uncultured Candidatus Saccharibacteria bacterium, assembly GCA_964348955.1. Classification (GTDB taxonomy): domain Bacteria; phylum Patescibacteriota; class Minisyncoccia; order Phycocordibacterales; family 2-01-FULL-51-21; genus 2-01-FULL-51-21. Next base: position 705 of record CAYGEN010000025.1, read on the forward strand.
GCTCGTGGCTTATTCTCGTTGGGGCGGAAATACTCGGTATCCATGTTCTGTTTCCAAAACGGATCCAACATTGGATAGACAAGATGAAAAGCAAATTGATTTTTTTTAGAAAAAAACGGTGAAAATTCTTTCTATTGAAACGAGTTGCGACGAAACGGCGGTAAGCATCGTAGAAGCGAGAGGGGGCGCTGATAACCCAACTTTTACGGTATTGGGAGACGCGCTCTATTCGCAGGCCGCACGGCACCAAGAATTTGGCGGCGTGTACCCCGACCTTGCCAAACGTGAGCACGCCTTAAACCTCACTCCCCTGCTTGAAAAAGCGCTTGGGGAAGCGGGAATGTATTTTCTTGACGGCAACGCGCTTACCGCGGGGGAGCAAGCGACGCTCCAAGAAATGCTCACGCGCGAGCCGGAACTATTGAGGCAGTTTCTTGCGCGTATTCCGACATTTGCGTCTCCCGAAATTGATGCGATTGCCGTAACGCACGGGCCCGGGCTTGAACCAGCGCTATGGGTCGGCATCAACTTTGCCAATGCGCTCGGGCTCGTCTGGAACAAACCCGTCATTGCGGTAAACCACATGGAGGGCCACATCTTTGGCGCTTTGATGGCTGATATTCATGCAAGTACAAATGAATCTAGAAACTATACGCTAGAAACTATACGCTATCCCCTGCTCGCACTTCTTATTTCAGGCGGACACACCGAACTCGTGCTCATGAAAGACTGGTTCTCTTACGCGCTCATCGGTGAGACGATGGACGACGCGGTCGGCGAGGCCTTTGACAAAGTGGCGCGCATGCTCGGGCTTCCCTACCCGGGCGGCCCGGAAATTTCAAAGCTCGCCGAGCAGAGCCGCAGACGCAAGCGCGAGAACGCCAATATGGTTAAACATTCGGTGTTTAACCATATTAAATTGCCGCGGCCGATGCTTCACAGCGACAATTGCAATTTCTCGTTTTCAGGACTCAAGACCGCCGTGCTTTATACGCTCAAAGACATCCCGCATATTACGAGCGAAGTGCAAGAGCACATCGCGCAAGAATTTGAAGACGCCGCCACCGAAGTGCTTATTGCAAAAACGCGCAGGGCGCTCCACGAAACACTCGCTAATGCGCTCGTCGTAGGCGGTGGCGTATCGGCAAACGCCCATATTCGGCAAAGTTTTGAAACACTCTTAGCGCGCGAGTTCCCTGACGTGCGCCTGTTCATTCCGGAGCGAAATCTCACGACCGACAACGCGATTATGATCGCCGTTGCCGGCTATTTCCGCTTGCAAGCCCTGCAAGGCCATGGCGAGGTGGCGCGCGGACATGGCGCCATCCGCGCCGAGGGGCGTCTCCGGCTCTCCTAATCGCGTTTATGGATGTGCTAATATATTTTCATGAGAGAATCTGACGCGCCGGCGCATGGCATTCCGGAAAAATTCCTCAAGCCCTACAATCCGGCGGAAACCGAGGAGGCAATCTACCGTGCGTGGGAAAAAAGCGGATATTTCAATCCCGACACCTGTGTGAGGAACGGCATCTCCAAGCCAGACGCGGAGACGTTTTCCATAGTCCTGCCACCGCCAAATGTTACCGGCACGCTTCATCTCGGACACGCCGAAATGCTTGCGATAGAAGACGCGCTGGTGCGTTTCAATCGTATGCGAGGACGGCGAGCGCTCTGGATTCCGGGCACCGACCATGCCGCCATTGCCACGCAATCAAAAGTGGAGCGTGAGATTTATAAAAAGGAGAAAAAAAATCGGCACGATCTCGGGCGCGATGAGTTTTTGAAGCGCGTGGAGCTTTTCGCCGAGGTGAGCCATGACGCAATCGTAAACCAACTCAAAAGAATGGGCTCGTCGCTTGACTGGAGCCGCGAAGCGTTCACGCTTGACGAAAAGCGAAGTAGAGCGGTGCAGACCGCGTTTAAAAAAATGTATGACGCCGGGCTCATCTACCGCGGCCATCGCGTCGTAAACTGGGACCCTAAAGGCCAGACGACCATCTCCGACGACGAGATTGAATACCGAGAGGAAAAAACGACGCTCTACACTTTTCGCTACTCGAAGGACTTCCCCATTCCCATAGCCACCACGCGCCCAGAAACAAAACTCGGCGATACGGCAGTGGCCGTCAACCCGAGCGATGCGCGCTATCGCGACTTTGTCGGCAACACCTACGAGGCCGTGGTGTGCGGCGTGCCGCTTTCCATTAAGGTGGTGGCGGACGAGGCGGTTGACCCCGCGTTCGGCACCGGTGCCGTCGGCGTTACCCCCGCGCACAGCATGACCGACTTTGACATCGCGAAGCGGCACGATTTGCCGCACAAGCAAGTCATCAACGAATATGGAAAAATGATGGTGGGTGAGGGTATTTTGGGGCTCAAAACTAAAGAGGCGCGTGAAAAAGTTGCGCTGTGGTTTAGAGAACACGGGCTTATGGAAAAGGAGGAGGGGATTACACATCGCATCGCCACTGCCGAGCGCACTTTGGGCATTATTGAGCCCCTGCCGAAGCTCCAGTGGTTTGTTGATGTGAGTAAGCCGATTGCCGAGCGGGGCGGAAAAACGCTTAAAGAACTCATGCAGGGGCCGGTAGAAAAAGGGGAAATTCACATCGTGCCCGAGCACTTTGCCAAAATCTACTTTCACTGGATAGACAACTTGCGCGACTGGTGCATCAGTCGGCAGATTTGGTACGGACATCGCGTGCCGGTGTGGTATCGGCACCCTGGAACAAACGCGGAAGAGGTTTATTGTGGCATTGACGCGCCGGAGGGCGACGGATGGGAGCAAGACCAAGACACGCTTGATACCTGGTTTTCATCGGGACTGTGGAGTTTTTCAACGCTTGGGTGGCCGGAGGAAACGAGCGACCTTGCCGCCTACCACCCGACGACTGTTCTTGAAACCGGCTATGACATTCTTTTCTTCTGGGTTGCGCGCATGATTCTTATGACCGAGTTTCTCCTCGGAGAAGTTCCCTTTCACAAGGTGTATCTCCATGGGCTCGTACGCGACCCGCATGGAAAAAAGATGAGCAAGTCGCTCGGCAACAGTGTTGACCCGCTTGATATGATTGATAAGTACGGTGCCGATGCCGTGCGGCTCTCGCTTCTCATTGGCACGGCGCCGGGCACCGACCTCCGACTGTCCGAAGATAAAATGCGCGGATACAAGAATTTCGCCAACAAGCTCTGGAATGTTGCGCGCTTCATCTTGCAATCTTGTGCGGCAAACCCGCCGCATGATGCAACATACACCGAGGAGGACCGGACACTGCTCAAAGAACTCGCAACGCTCTCTTATGCCATAACGGAAGATATGGAATCATATCGGCTGTATCTTGCCGCAGATAAACTTTACCACTATGTCTGGCACACCTTTGCCGACAATATTATTGAGAAAAGCAAGCCGATTCTCGCCGGCGAGGACGCCGCCGCCGCGAGCTCGCGGCGGCGTCTCCTCGGCGAGATTCTTGAAACCACGCTAAAACTTCTGCATCCTTTCATGCCTTTTGTAACGGAAGAAATTTGGTCGCACCTGCCCGCGCACGCGGCGGCAAAGACCGGAGTGAAGGCCGACAAAAAACAACTGCTTCTCGTCACTTCATGGCCGGTATAATCTTATATAAACCAAACCTATGGTTCCTAGCGAAACAACTCTTCTCTTTGCGCTTCTCGGCGGCATTCTCCCCGCCCTTCTGTGGCTTGCGTTCTGGCTCCAAGAAGACCGCGTGCATGCCGAGCCGCGCCGGCTTGTCGCGCTTACTTTTTTTGCGGGAATGCTCGCGGTGGTATTCGTCCTGCCACTTGAGCGCATAGTATCCCTCTATACACAGGCAACGACATTCACGTACCTGCTTTGGGCGGCAATTGAAGAGCTGATGAAATTCGCCGCCGCCTACCTCGTGGTCTTGCGGCGGCGCGAAGTGGATGAGCCGATTGATTCTATCGTCTACATGATTACCGCGGCGCTGGGCTTCTCTGCCATTGAAAATGCGCTTTTTTTGGCAAGCCCTATCGGAGACGGGCTTGTGCTTACGAGCATCATGACCGGCAATCTGCGCTTCTTCGGCGCCACACTTCTCCACACGCTCGCCTCAGCGATGATTGGACTTGCCATGGCGCTTCCCTTTTACCGCAACCCTCGCCTACGGCGCGCGACGCTTCTCGTTGGTATTATCCTTGCCATTTCCTTGCATACGCTTTTCAATTTATTTATACTAAAAAACAGTAGTGGCAACCTTCTGCTTGTGTTTGCAGGCGTATGGGTCGGCATCATACTACTTCTGCTTTTCTTTGAAAAAGTGAAGCAGGTTAAACGCCCGCAGTTTATATATTTACGCAATAAAAAATAGTATGGCACGAGAAAAGAAATCATTTTTTGAACGGATTACCGGCACGGTAAATGTCGGGGACGAAGAGGAGTTTGTTCCGGCGCGAGAAAGCATCTCCCACCGCAATATGTTGGCTCCCGAGGAGCCGGTTGATGCGGAGCTCACGGTTGATGTGTACGAAACGCCGGACAAAATCGTCATTAAAACGCTGGTTGCGGGTGTAAAACCGGATGATTTGGATGTTAATATCACCCGCGACAGCGTTTCCATCCGCGGCCGACGCGAAACCCACAGCGAAGTGAAAGAAGAGCATTTTTATCACAAAGAGCTCTACTGGGGTACCTTCTCGCGAGTTGTTTCCCTTCCCCAAGAAGTACAGCCGGAGCACGCGGAAGCGCTCGTACAGCACGGCCTTCTCATCATCACCATCCCGAAAGTTGACCGCGGCCGCCAAACAAAACTGAAAATTAAATCCGCGTAAAAACTATTGCTCGAGCGTTAACGCTCGAGCAATAGCGTTTCTTCTACGGTCTCTTCTACGATTTTTTTAATTCATGCGTGCACCCTTTCGGCAACACAAGCGATTTTGACGCACGTTGACTGAACTCGGCACCCGTAACAACACCATGCGTATACGCATGGTGTTGTTACGGGTGCCGAGTTCAGTCAACGTGCGTCAAAATCGCTTGTGTTGCCGAAAGGGTGCACGCATGAATTAAAAAAATCGTAGAAGAGACCGTAGAAGAAACGCTATTGCTCGAGCGTTAACGCTCGAGCAATAGTTTTTACGCGGATTTAATTTTCAGTTTTGTTTGGCGGCCGCGGTCAACTTTCGGGATGGTGATGATGAGAAGGCCGTGCTGTACGAGCGCTTCCGCGTGCTCCGGCTGTACTTCTTGGGGAAGGGAAACAACTCGCGAGAAGGTACCCCAGTAGAGCTCTTTGTGATAAAAATGCTCTTCTTTCACTTCGCTGTGGGTTTCGCGTCGGCCGCGGATGGAAACGCTGTCGCGGGTGATATTAACATCCAAATCATCCGGTTTTACACCCGCAACCAGCGTTTTAATGACGATTTTGTCCGGCGTTTCGTACACATCAACCGTGAGCTCCGCATCAACCGGCTCCTCGGGAGCCAACATATTGCGGTGGGAGATGCTTTCTCGCGCCGGAACAAACTCCTCTTCGTCCCCGACATTTACCGTGCCGGTAATCCGTTCAAAAAATGATTTCTTTTCTCGTGCCATACTATTTTTTATTGCGTAAATATATAAACTGCGGGCGTTTAACCTGCTTCACTTTTTCAAAGAAAAGCAGAAGTAGTATGATGCCGACCCATACGCCTGCAAACACAAGCAGAAGGTTGCCACTACTGTTTTTTAGTATAAATAAATTGAAAAGCGTATGCAAGGAAATGGCAAGGATAATACCAACGAGAAGCGTCGCGCGCCGTAGGCGAGGGTTGCGGTAAAAGGGAAGCGCCATGGCAAGTCCAATCATCGCTGAGGCGAGCGTGTGGAGAAGTGTGGCGCCGAAGAAGCGCAGATTGCCGGTCATGATGCTCGTAAGCACAAGCCCGTCTCCGATAGGGCTTGCCAAAAAAAGCGCATTTTCAATGGCAGAGAAGCCCAGCGCCGCGGTAATCATGTAGACGATAGAATCAATCGGCTCATCCACTTCGCGCCGCCGCAAGACCACGAGGTAGGCGGCGGCGAATTTCATCAGCTCTTCAATTGCCGCCCAAAGCAGGTACGTGAATGTCGTTGCCTGTGTATAGAGGGATACTATGCGCTCAAGTGGCAGGACGAATACCACCGCGAGCATTCCCGCAAAAAAAGTAAGCGCGACAAGCCGGCGCGGCTCGGCATGCACGCGGTCTTCTTGGAGCCAGAACGCAAGCCACAGAAGGGCGGGGAGAATGCCGCCGAGAAGCGCAAAGAGAAGAGTTGTTTCGCTAGGAACCATAGGTTTGGTTTATATAAGATTATACCGGCCATGAAGTGACGAGAAGCAGTTGTTTTTTGTCGGCCTTCACTCCGGTCTTTGCCGCCGCGTGCGCGGGCAGGTGCGACCAAATTTCTTCCGTTACAAAAGGCATGAAAGGATGCAGAAGTTTTAGCGTGGTTTCAAGAATCTCGCCGAGGAGACGCCGCCGCGAGCTCGCGGCGGCGGCGTCCTCGCCGGCGAGAATCGGCTTGCTTTTCTCAATAATATTGTCGGCAAAGGTGTGCCAGACATAGTGGTAAAGTTTATCTGCGGCAAGATACAGCCGATATGATTCCATATCTTCCGTTATGGCATAAGAGAGCGTTGCGAGTTCTTTGAGCAGTGTCCGGTCCTCCTCGGTGTATGTTGCATCATGCGGCGGGTTTGCCGCACAAGATTGCAAGATGAAGCGCGCAACATTCCAGAGCTTGTTGGCGAAATTCTTGTATCCGCGCATTTTATCTTCGGACAGTCGGAGGTCGGTGCCCGGCGCCGTGCCAATGAGAAGCGAGAGCCGCACGGCATCGGCACCGTACTTATCAATCATATCAAGCGGGTCAACACTGTTGCCGAGCGACTTGCTCATCTTTTTTCCATGCGGGTCGCGTACGAGCCCATGGAGATACACCTTGTGAAAGGGAACTTCTCCGAGGAGAAACTCGGTCATAAGAATCATGCGCGCAACCCAGAAGAAAAGAATGTCATAGCCGGTTTCAAGAACAGTCGTCGGGTGGTAGGCGGCAAGGTCGCTCGTTTCCTCCGGCCACCCAAGCGTTGAAAAACTCCACAGTCCCGATGAAAACCAGGTATCAAGCGTGTCTTGGTCTTGCTCCCATCCGTCGCCCTCCGGCGCGTCAATGCCACAATAAACCTCTTCCGCGTTTGTTCCAGGGTGCCGATACCACACCGGCACGCGATGTCCGTACCAAATCTGCCGACTGATGCACCAGTCGCGCAAGTTGTCTATCCAGTGAAAGTAGATTTTGGCAAAGTGCTCGGGCACGATGTGAATTTCCCCTTTTTCTACCGGCCCCTGCATGAGTTCTTTAAGCGTTTTTCCGCCCCGCTCGGCAATCGGCTTACTCACATCAACAAACCACTGGAGCTTCGGCAGGGGCTCAATAATGCCCAAAGTGCGCTCGGCAGTGGCGATGCGATGTGTAATCCCCTCCTCCTTTTCCATAAGCCCGTGTTCTCTAAACCACAGCGCAACTTTTTCACGCGCCTCTTTAGTTTTGAGCCCCAAAATACCCTCACCCACCATCATTTTTCCATATTCGTTGATGACTTGCTTGTGCGGCAAATCGTGCCGCTTCGCGATGTCAAAGTCGGTCATGCTGTGCGCGGGGGTAACGCCGACGGCACCGGTGCCGAACGCGGGGTCAACCGCCTCGTCCGCCACCACCTTAATGGAAAGCGGCACGCCGCACACCACGGCCTCGTAGGTGTTGCCGACAAAGTCGCGATAGCGCGCATCGCTCGGGTTGACGGCCACTGCCGTATCGCCGAGTTTTGTTTCTGGGCGCGTGGTGGCTATGGGAATGGGGAAGTCCTTCGAGTAGCGAAAAGTGTAGAGCGTCGTTTTTTCCTCTCGGTATTCAATCTCGTCGTCGGAGATGGTCGTCTGGCCTTTAGGGTCCCAGTTTACGACGCGATGGCCGCGGTAGATGAGCCCGGCGTCATACATTTTTTTAAACGCGGTCTGCACCGCTCTACTTCGCTTTTCGTCAAGCGTGAACGCTTCGCGGCTCCAGTCAAGCGACGAGCCCATTCTTTTGAGTTGGTTTACGATTGCGTCATGGCTCACCTCGGCGAAAAGCTCCACGCGCTTCAAAAACTCATCGCGCCCGAGATCGTGCCGATTTTTTTTCTCCTTTTTATAAATCTCACGCTCCACTTTTGATTGCGTGGCAATGGCGGCATGGTCGGTGCCCGGAATCCAGAGCGCTCGCCGTCCTCGCATACGATTGAAACGCACCAGCGCGTCTTCTATCGCAAGCATTTCGGCGTGTCCGAGATGAAGCGTGCCGGTAACATTTGGCGGTGGCAGGACTATGGAAAACGTCTCCGCGTCTGGCTTGGAGATGCCGTTCCTCACACAGGTGTCGGGATTGAAATATCCGCTTTTTTCCCACGCACGGTAGATTGCCTCCTCGGTTTCCGCCGGATTGTAGGGCTTGAGGAATTTTTCCGGAATGCCATGCGCCGGCGCGTCAGATTCTCTCATGAAAATATATTAGCACATCCATAAACGCGATTAGGAGAGCCGGAGACGCCCCTCGGCGCGGATGGCGCCATGTCCGCGCGCCACCTCGCCATGGCCTTGCAGGGCTTGCAAGCGGAAATAGCCGGCAACGGCGATCATAATCGCGTTGTCGGTCGTGAGATTTCGCTCCGGAATGAACAGGCGCACGTCAGGGAACTCGCGCGCTAAGAGTGTTTCAAAACTTTGCCGAATATGGGCGTTTGCCGATACGCCACCGCCTACGACGAGCGCATTAGCGAGTGTTTCGTGGAGCGCCCTGCGCGTTTTTGCAATAAGCACTTCGGTGGCGGCGTCTTCAAATTCTTGCGCGATGTGCTCTTGCACTTCGCTCGTAATATGCGGGATGTCTTTGAGCGTATAAAGCACGGCGGTCTTGAGTCCTGAAAACGAGAAATTGCAATTGTCGCTGTGAAGCATCGGCCGCGGCAATTTAATATGGTTAAACACCGAATGTTTAACCATATTGGCGTTCTCGCGCTTGCGTCTGCGGCTCTGCTCGGCGAGCTTTGAAATTTCCGGGCCGCCCGGGTAGGGAAGCCCGAGCATGCGCGCCACTTTGTCAAAGGCCTCGCCGACCGCGTCGTCCATCGTCTCACCGATGAGCGCGTAAGAGAACCAGTCTTTCATGAGCACGAGTTCGGTGTGTCCGCCTGAAATAAGAAGTGCGAGCAGGGGATAGCGTATAGTTTCTAGCGTATAGTTTCTAGATTCATTTGTACTTGCATGAATATCAGCCATCAAAGCGCCAAAGATGTGGCCCTCCATGTGGTTTACCGCAATGACGGGTTTGTTCCAGACGAGCCCGAGCGCATTGGCAAAGTTGATGCCGACCCATAGCGCTGGTTCAAGCCCGGGCCCGTGCGTTACGGCAATCGCATCAATTTCGGGAGACGCAAATGTCGGAATACGCGCAAGAAACTGCCTCAATAGTTCCGGCTCGCGCGTGAGCATTTCTTGGAGCGTCGCTTGCTCCCCCGCGGTAAGCGCGTTGCCGTCAAGAAAATACATTCCCGCTTCCCCAAGCGCTTTTTCAAGCAGGGGAGTGAGGTTTAAGGCGTGCTCACGTTTGGCAAGGTCGGGGTACACGCCGCCAAATTCTTGGTGCCGTGCGGCCTGCGAATAGAGCGCGTCTCCCAATACCGTAAAAGTTGGGTTATCAGCGCCCCCTCTCGCTTCTACGATGCTTACCGCCGTTTCGTCGCAACTCGTTTCAATAGAAAGAATTTTCACCGTTTTTTTCTAAAAAAAATCAATTTGCTTTTCATCTTGTCTATCCAATGTTGGATCCGTTTTGGAAACAGAACATGGATACCGAGTATTTCCGCCCCAACGAGAATAAGCCACGAGCCCGGCGTGAGCGGCGTCAAAAGCGCCGCAAGCCCGATAATAATGAGCACGACGGCGAATACTCCTTTAAGAATAATACGGGTGCGGTGCATCATAAATCGTATAATTGGTGGTGTGAAGATTGTCGTAGGAACTCGGTGCGCGGTATAGGACTCGAACCTATGACCCCATTCACGTCAAGAATGTGCTCTACCAACTGAGCTAACCGCGCATGCTTGCATGGGTTATAGTATCAAAATTCGCCGTTATTTCCAGTAATGAGAGGGTAAAATTCGGCGCGCATATCCCGCCGAAGGACAAGGGGGGTGAGTGCGGAACCTATGGTCGTGGAGTTTAATGAGTACGACGTATGTAATGTTACTTGGTCACCAATAATTGCGCGCCGCCGCGCGCAATTTTCGCGACCCCGGCTCGCGATTTCGCCTGCTGACGAAATATCGCTGCGCCCGTCAAAAAGCAAAAAACGCGCCGCAGGGCGCGTTTTTTTAGTTGCTTTTACTTGGTCACAAATATTTTTTCTGACAAAAAAATTTCGCGACCCCAGCTCGGTATTTTTGCCTTTCGCTTCCGCTCAAACAAAAATATACCTGCGCTTTCATAAATTGCTCGCGGGCAAAGCAGTTTGCCCGCTTTTTGCAATTTATGACCCCACCGGGAATCGAACCCGGATTACCGGCTTGAAAAGCCGATGTCCTAACCGTTAGA
>CAYGEN010000026.1:0-11057 GCA_964348955.1 uncultured Candidatus Saccharibacteria bacterium
ATTCGTAGATGATAACATGCTCGAAATGCGAAATGGTGGCTGACCCCATTTATCCGTTGGCATCTAAAACTCCCGAGGTTTAACCTCGGGGAAAAATATCGTACACTTTTTAAGCCTTGGTTTGTTTCCCTTTTTTCCAATCCTCTATTCTTTTGTGGTCGCCGGAGAGAAGCACTTTTGGCACACGATATTTCTTGCCTTTCCACTCCAAAACCTCGGGGCGCGTATAAACCTCCGAACTCGCAATGCGATTCTCCTCAAGCGATTCTTCCTTTCCGAGAACGCCGGAGATATGCCGCGCCACGGCATCAATGATGGTCATCGCCGGAAGCTCGCCACCGGTGAGTACATACGGCCCGATGGAAACTACTTTTGCTTTCAAGATTTTTATAATGCGCGCATCCACGCCCTCGTAGTGCCCGGCGATGATGACGATGTCGTTTCCGCCCTCGGCGAGCTTCTGCGCGTCTGCGCTCGTAAACTGCCTGCCTGACGGCGAGAGAAAGAGGATGTTTGCTTTTGGTTTGGAAGGTAAAAGTGTATCGCGCGATACACTCCCCGTTATTTTTCTTGTTTTTCTCGCGCTCGCTCTCTTAAGCGCAGCTTCAACCGCTTTGACAACTGGAAGCGCTTCGAGCACCATGCCCGGACCGCCGCCGTACGGGCGGCGGTCAACCCGGGCGTGCTTGTCTTTCGTGAAGTCGCGCGGATTGTAGAGCAAAACCGCGAGCTTTTTTCCCGCTATCGCCCGGCCGATAATAGACGCGCGCAAATATCCCGCGAATACTTCGGGAAAAAGAGTAATAATATGAAAGCGAATTTTTTGATGCTTTGTCACACGTAATTCAGTAAACATCCCTCAATGCAAAACGCCCCGTCCTACGGGGCGTTTTGTTGAGAAATCATTTAGAGCTTGAGCTCTTCCATCGCCTCGTCAACGCTTTTCGTTGAAGGACCTTTCCCGCCAACCGGTTCACTGATTTTAAGATTAACGCGCGCATTATTCTTCATACCAACGACGCGCAGGAGTGTGCGAATCGCTTTGGCGGTATTGCCGGAACGGCCGATGATTTTACCCATATCCTCTGCACTCACGTCAAGCGTCAGGAGTACGCCCATTTCGTCAATCACGCGAGTGACTTTGACATCGTCCGGATAATCAACAAGGGCTTTAACAACGTATTCTAAAAATTCTTGATCTCGTTCAGCCATAACGATTAGCTTAAAGCTCGTTAGCTTGTGGGCATATCTGCGCAGTCGTTCGACCGGTAACTGCTCTTAAAACTATATCATGGACAGCACGCAATAAACAATGACGTTAGGTTATTAGGCAGATTCTTCCCGCCTTTTCTCTTTTGTTTCTTCGACGAGCAGGGCGGTGTTTGTGGAGGCATTTTGGATCGGTTCCGTTACCGGCGCTTCTGTACGTACTTCCTCTACCGATGCGGGTGTCTCAATTACAATCTCCTCCACCGCCGAGGGTGCCGCTACGTCGGAAGCGCGCTCTAGTTTTTGTTCTGCTACTTTCTCCTCCGTTTTCTCCTCCGTCGTTAATTTTGACACTCCCTCGGTGGCCTTCGGCGCTTCTTTTTCTATGGCAGAGGCAATCGGCCTCTTCAGAGGCAAAACATTTATTTTTGTGCCCTTAAGAACGCCTTGCGCTATGAGTAAATTGTGAACCGTTCCAGACGTTTGGGCGCCTTTTGAAATCCAGTGAAGAATGCGCTCCGGCTTCAAGTTTGTGAGGTGATTTCGCGCGCTATGGAAACCAAGCACCTCAACATATTTGCCGGCTTTTGGGCCTCGTCTTGAATCTATGGCCACAACCCGAAACGATGGGTCGTTCTTCCGGCCGACGCGATGTAATCGTATCTTTAGCATGTGGGCGCTATAGTACCAGAGCTCGCCCATGAGGTCAACAAATTCACCATTTACAACCGCAAAACAGAGCGAGCCTGCTTACGTTCAGGAAACCCGCGCTACAGCTCAAGAGCTCTGTGCGCGCCTTCTACAATAGCGCGAGTGCAAGTCTTCAGAAAAAACCTCGCGCAGGCGTGACGACGCAAAGCGGCGCACAAACCGACCGCCGTGAGTTATGCGTGTTTTTGAGGAAGAGTAGCGCGAGCGGCTTTTACCACCCGCGCGTTTTGAGACCGTTTAGGGCGGCGTCTTGCTCGCCTTCTTGTTTTGATTTCCCTTCCCCTTCTGCAATTTTTTTATCGCCGAGGAAAACACCCACTCTGAAATATTTATCGTGGTCGGGACCGCGTTCTTCAATCACGCGGTAAGAGGGGGTGGTGCTCTCCACCTCTTGCGCCTGCTCCTGGAATTTGCTCTTTGCATCCTGCCAAAGGCGTTCGGCCACTATTTTCTCCGTGCGTTCAAAAAGGGTGTGGGCAATAAAGTCGCGCGCGGCATCGTATCCGCGGTCAAGATATAGGGCACCGATAAGCGCCTCAAAGGCATTGGCAAGAATGTATTGACGTGCGCGGCCCGTGTCTTTTGCCTCACCGCGAGAAAGCAGGAGGTAATCGTTAATGCTGATTTCCTCCCCCGCTTCCGCAAGCGAGTTGGTGTTTACAAGCGCCGCGCGGTACGCGGTCAAATCGCCCTCCGCTTTGTCCTTATATTTATGGTAAAGAAAGTCCGTAATCGCCAGCTCCAACACCGCGTCGCCGAGAAACTCTAAACGCTCGTTGTGCGGAAGCGGAAAATTTCTATGCTCGTTGAGATAGGAGCGATGCACAAAAGCCTGCTTAAGCAGGTCTTTGTTTTTAAAATTGATTTGGTTTTTTTTCTCAAACCCTCCGAGTTCTTTCGGTACCATGAATATCAGTTACGTTTTTTTTTCTTTCTTTTCTGGAGCGGCTTTTTGTGCGAGCAACAGATTTATGGCTTTGGTAACGATAGGCAAAATGTCATCATAAAAATTAAGACCGAGGATGTTTGCAAGCTTAAACCACTGTGCATCGTCCAGCCCTCCCGTTTTTTTAAGCGTAATGTCATCAAAGGAAGATTGCACGAGATAATAAAGAACTTTTTTGCGAATTTTCCCCTTTTCGGGCTGGGTCGCCACATACTCGTTTTCGCCGAGCTTCTCCTCGGGATTCACGGTGAGCCCTATCTCCTCTTTAACGGCACGCTGAACGCCCAGCCGCTCGTCCTCGCCTTCTTCAAGATGTCCCTTTGAAAGGGTCCAGTGGCCGAATACGTCATGGACGAGCGCCAGATACACATCCGCTCCTTGCCGAGCGTAGACGATGGCACCAACAAGAAGTTCCTGCGGCATCTTTTCAAACGGCACCTCAACGCGCTTAGTCTTTTTTGACGTCTCGTTTTTACCGGGCTCGCCAATTTCTTTATACACCGCACCGAGCACCCCGTTTATAAAGCGCCCGCTGTTTTCGCCGCCGAAGCTTTTAGCAAGCTCGATGGATTCATTAATAGCGACTTTCGGAGGCACCTCCTCTCGGTCGGCAAAGAGAAGCTCAAAGAGGCCGATGCGCAGAATGTTGCGGTCTACGATTGAAATTTTTTCGAGCGGCCACTCCGGAGCGGCTTTTTCAATGATGTGGTCAAGGTCAATGCGCTTCTCAAGCACGCTCGTAAGAAGCGACTGTATAAAAGAAAAATCTCCCATGCCGGGAGCAAATTCTTTTACGCACCGATCCAGAATCTCGGGAAGTTTTGCATCCTGCTGGCCGCCGAAGTCCCATTCGTAAAGGGTCTGCAAGACTATAGAACGTGATAAGTGGCGATTAGCCATAAAGACAAGGAACTATATATTTTGGTCTGACCGGCGACCTTTTTTGCCGGTTCACTTTCCGCGCTCTTTTTGTGCGGCTTGTTTTTTCTGCTCTTTTTTTCCCGTCTGTGCCACGATATCCACGACGAGTTTGCCACGATACTTGCCGCACTTCTCGCACATCCGATGGCGCAGATGCGGCGCACTGCAATTCTCGCACTTTGAAAGACGCGGCTCCGTGAGCGCGTGGTGCGAGCGGCGATTGCCCGTATGGGCCCTGGTGTGTCGCATCCTGACTACCATTTGAATACTATACCCTACGCGAATGAGGAACGCAATAAAGGTTCCTCGCGGCTATGCCCCGAGGTATTGTCGGAACTCGCTCCGCATGTACAATCGCGCAGCAAAGCTGCACGGTATTAACCTTTGACAGGCTTCGACTCGGACGCTCTCGTGAGTGAGTACACTCCCACGCGCTCCTCGCTCGTCGAAATAAAATAAAAGAGAAAGGGGGCGCGTCATCGCGCCCCCAGAATAGTCTCTGCTAAAGGATTCAAACTGACCGCCCGAGGTTTATCCTCGGGCTTATGACTTAAATTTGTAGGAAGAACACGAGGTTCTGACCAGAAGCCGATAAGCGATTGGGCCGCTCAATCCCTTCAATCCCATGCAGAGCACTTCCGTTCCGCTTAGGCTGATTTCCACTTTGTGGATACAGTTTGGACAGCATCCGCGAGATTTTCTCGGCGGCGATCCTGTGCCAACACCAGAGACCATATTGATGCGCGTACTATTTCTACCCGCCACAATTTTTCCCCCACCATAGTAAATGTCACATTTCCATAGAACACCGTACCACGCCTTTTGCGTTTACTCAAGCAAGCGAAGAGAGAAAACTGCGCCGGTGCAAATCACAAAGACCGAACTCTTTGATGCGGGCAAAATGCGCCTTGGTGCCATAACCCTTATGCCGTTCAAACCCGTACGCCGGATACTTTTTTGCTAAGAGCGTCATACGCCGGTCGCGCGTAACTTTTGCCGCAATGGAAGCGAGCGCAATAAGGGGCTCTGATTGGTCGCCGCGGATAATGGTTTTTTGGAACAAAAATATTTCAGGAGCCGTAAGTCCGCCGTCAAGAAGCACGCGGCACTCGCGGGGGTTTACGGAAAGATGCTCAAGTGCGTCTGCGGTGGCACGGCGAATTGCCGCAACAATGCCCCGTGCATCAATGTATGACGGTCCGGTTGAGGAAACCGCGAAACGCAACAACCCTTCAGCCTCGGCGTCACGCATGCGCGCAAACCACCGCTCGCGCGCAAGCGGTGTAAGTTGTTTTGAATCCCGCACCTCACGCCACCGCTCCCAATCAAAAGAAAAGGGAATGGCAACCGCTCCCACCGCCACTTCCCCAGCAATAGGCCCTCGACCGACTTCGTCAACGCCGATAATGTGGGTAATCCGAGACATACGGCTAGTCTAGTACAGAATAGTCTCCCTCGCACGACGCAAAAAACCTTAGGCGCGCGTGGCACCCAAGCAAATTATAGCAAGGTGACACCTTGCTACGACTTGCTCGTTGCACCGTGCTGCGTTGCGGAGAAAAACACCCGAGGGTGGCTTCATACACCCTCCGCTCATGACAGTACCTGCGTGAGGCGGTATAGTAGAGGCACTTCTCATGGCATCCTCATTCGTTCACCTCCACACGCACTCCCACTACTCGCTTCTCTCTGCACTCCCAAAAATTCCGGAACTGGTGCGTGCCGCCGTCCAATCAGAAATGACGGCGCTCGCGCTTACCGACAATGGCAATCTCTATGGCGCAATCGAGTTTTACAAAGAATGTCAGAAAGTCGGCATTAAACCCATCGTAGGTATTGACGCCTACCTCGCGCCAAGAACCCGCTTTGACAAGGAAGAGCCGCGCGACAATCCGCGCGCGCGGCTCATCCTCCTTGCCAAAGATATCGTGGGATATAAAAATTTGCTCAAGCTTGTCAGCGCTTCGCACCTTGAAGGGTTCCACCACGCTCCGCGCATTGACCGAGAAATTCTCGCCACCTATGGCCATGGGCTTATCGCGATTCTCCCCGCGCTTTCAAGCGAGACAACCGAACTCCTCAAAGGGCACAATGCCGCAGCGGCGCTTGAATGTTTGAAATGGTATACGCAGGTTTTTGGCGAAGGTAACGTATATTTGCAAATTACACATCATCCGGAAATTGACGGGCACCGCGAGCTTGTCGCGCAAATAGTGAAGCTCTCAAAGGAAAGCGGTATTCCGCCGGTCGCCTCGCACGAGGTCTACTATTTGAAGCAGGACGACCGCAAAGCCCACGAGGTGCTTGTGTGCGTGCAGGGAGCGAGCGCCGAACAAGAAAGCTTTAATGATGCCGAAACTGATTTTTCATTCATTGACCAAGAAACGGCACGCCGTTATTTTGCCGAAATTCCCGAAGCCCTTTTAAACTCCGCGCGCATAGCAAAGAGTTGCAACCTTACCCTGGAACTTGGCACCTGGGTATTCCCTAATCTGGAGCTTCCGAGCGGCACGACGGCCGACCTTGAACTGGAGCGCCTCGCGCGGGAAGGATTCGCGCGCCGAGGAATTGAGGAGACGGAAGAAATTGCAAAGCGGCTTGCTTACGAGCTTGAGGTTATCAAATCAAAAGGATACGCGCCGTACTTTCTGGTCGTCGCCGACCTTCTCAATTTTGCGCACAAAAATCGCATTCTCACGACGATTCGCGGCTCGGTCGCTGGTTCGCTCGTAACCTATCTCGTCGGCATTACGACCGTGAACCCGATTGTTTACAAACTTCCCTTTGAGCGATTTTTAAATCCCGAACGTCCTTCGGCGCCCGACATTGATATGGACTTCGCCGACAACCGCCGCGACGAGATGATTGAATACGCAAAGCAAAAGTACGGCGATGACAAGGTGGCGCAGATAGGTACTTTTGGCACCATGATGGCGCGCGCGGCGGTTAGGGACGTTGCGCGCGCGCTTAATCACCCCTACCGCGTCGGCGACCAAATAGCAAAAATGATTCCCTTTGGAAGCCAAGGATTTCCCATGACCATCACGCGAGCGATGCACGTGACCCCCGAGCTCAAAGAACTCTATGAGAAAGACGCGGCGTGTCGCGAAATCATAGACCTCTCAAGGCGCGTTGAGGGATGCGTCCGTCACATTTCAGTGCACGCGGCGGGTGTCGTGATTGCGCCCCTGCCGCTTACCGAGTATGTGCCGGTGCAGTTTGACCCAAAAGGCGGCAAACTTATCACGCAGTACGACATGCATGCCGTTGAGGATGCCGGTCTTCTCAAATTTGATTTTCTTGGTATAAAAAATCTTTCCATCTTGGCGGACTCGGTTCGCCTTGCAAAAAAATTCCACGACGCCGACATTGACATAGAAAACATACCTCTCGACGACAAGAAAACGTTCGCCATGCTAGCCAAAGGCGAGACCGCCGGACTCTTTCAGTTGAACGGTACTGGTATGACCCGCTTTCTGAAAGAGTTGAAGCCCTCAACTATTCTTGATATCAATGCCATGGTCGCGCTCTATCGCCCGGGCCCTATGGAATCCATTCCTTCCTACATAGAACGCAAGCATGCGCCACGGCTCGTCACCTATCTAGACCCGCGCATGAAAAGTATCTTGGAAGATTCGCACGGCGTCATCACCTACCAAGACGATGTGCTCTTAATTGCCATTGAGCTCGGGGGCTACAGCTGGAGAGAAGCTGACGCACTTCGGAAAGCGATGGGTAAAAAAATTCCGGCTGAAATGGAAGCGCAGAAAGAAAAACTCAAGCGCGGACTTGTCGAGCACGGGCTCACCGCCCAAAAAGCGGAAAAGCTGTGGAAATTGATTGAGCCTTTTGCCGCCTATGGGTTTAACAAAGCGCACGCCGCAAGCTATGGCAAAGTCGCCTACCAAACCGCCTACATGAAGGCAAATTTTCCAGTTGAATACATGACGGCGCTCTTAACCGCCGATGCCGGAGATATTGAAAAAGTTTCGGAAAGCATTACCGAGTGCAAGCGAATGGCAATAGGCGTCCTGCCGCCCAACGTGAACGAGAGCTTCGGTGATTTTACCGTCATTCCGAGCGAAACGGATTCATGGAAAATACGTTTCGGTCTTCGCTCCATTAAAAATTTCGGCGAAGGCATTGCCGCGACCATTATAGATGAGCGAACAAGGAAGGGAAAATTTCAATCGCTCGGCGATTTTCTGGAGCGCATCCGCGATAAAAATTTGAATAAGAAATCACTGGAATCTCTCGTGAAATGCGGCGCGCTTGACGCGTTTGAAGACCGCGCCACCATGCTCGCGCATCTTGACGCACTCCTCACCCACAGCCGTGAGCACGGTGGCGCGGCACAAAATCAGAATTCTCTTTTCAGCGGCATACGTGACGGCCGTCCCGACCAAAGTATTCCAGAATTCCGCCTTGAGCGGGCACCACAGACGCCGGAGCGCGAAAAACTCGCGTGGGAAAAAGAGCTTCTTGGGCTCTATGTTTCCGGTCATCCGCTTGATGCTCACGCAGAAAAACTCAAGATATACGGCGTCCGCATTGCAGACCTCAAAGAAAAAGTGCGCGAAGGCATGCCGGCGGTTATTGCGGGAATCGTGGAAGAATCAAAACAGATAATGACCAAGGGCGGCGACCGCATGGCGTTTGTGCGGCTCGCCGACTTTTCGGGCCCGATTGAAGTCGTTTTTTTTCCGCGCGTATTCAACGACTGCAAAGCCCTTCTTGAGCCCGAGCGATGTATCGCGGTAAAGGGACGCCTCTCGGGAAGGAACGGTGGTATCAGCTTCATCGCCGAAGCGGTAAAAGAGCTGTAGAGCTGTAGAAAAGAGGCGAGGGCAAGATGCCGTCGCGCAATCGGTGTGTTACTATACATTTCTATGGAAAAATCAGACGAGGGACTTGGTGAATTTGACCACCGTACGCTCGGCAAACAATTAGACCTTTTTTCTTTCCACGAGATAGCGCCGGGTGCGCCGTTTTGGCACCACCATGGCATGGTCATATTCCGCGAGCTTGAAAAGTACGCGCGAGAAATCAATGACCGTGCGAACTACGAAGAAATCAATACGCCCATTCTCGTCAAAGTGGACGTGTTTGAACGCTCGGGACATTGGGACTTCTACCGCGACAACATGTTTTGGTTTGCAAATCCCCGCGATGAAAACGAGGTGCTTGCCGTAAAGCCCATGAATTGTCCTGAAAGCACCTATGTGTACAACTCGCGTACCAGAAGTTATCGCGACCTGCCGGTACGCCTCGCTGAATTCGGCCGTCTGCATCGCAATGAGCTCTCGGGAACGCTTGGCGGCATGTTTCGTGTTCGACAAATCACGATGGACGATGCGCACATTTTCATTGCCCCAGAGGATGCCGAGAAAGAACTGGAGGGTATTATGAAAACTATAGACAATTTTTATAGACTTTTTGGCTTTGTCCCCACCTATCTTCTTGCGACTCGCCCCGATAAGGCGCTCGGCAAAAAAGAGCAATGGGAACGTGCGGAATCATCGCTCGCGGGCGCGCTGAAAGCATGTAATATTGATTTTGAATTGGCAGAAGGCGAAGGGGCATTCTACGGGCCGAAGATTGAAGTGCATATCCGCGATTCGCAAGAACGAGATTGGCAAATGGGCACGGTACAACTTGACCTGGTAATGTTACCGGAGAAATTTGAACTCGCCTACATTGACGAGCATGGCGTCAAACAAATGCCGTGGGTTATTCATCGCGCCATTTTCGGCTCTTTTGAACGTTTTATCGGCATGCTCCTAGAGCACACCAAGGGCGCGCTTCCTCTGTGGCTCTCGCCGGTACAGGTACGCATTTTGACGGTCAGCGAGGCACACCTCGCCTATGCAAAAGAAATTACCGACGCGCTCAAAATGGCAGGGGTTCGCGCATGGCTTGACGACAGTTCGGAGACGCTTGGTAAAAAAATTCGTGAGGGAAAAATGCAAAAAATTCCTTATCTTCTTGTTATCGGCGACCGAGAGGTTGCGACGGGAGCGCTTTCTGTTGAGGGAAGGAGCGGCTCGCTTGGCACGCTTTCTTTTGCCGCCTTTAAAGAAAAACTACTCGCCGAGATTGCGACGCGCGCCAGCTGATTGGCTCCCCGTGCCAAAAGTGCCAAAATCCCCTATCGGCAGATTTATCGGCGCTGCGGCTTCCGCTTTCCGACTACGGTCGTTTATCTGCCGCGCGAAATTGAGCGCATTTAGCACCGCGACCGTTATGCCTGTTTTTGAATTATGGTACGCTTCATCCACTCCACTCGAGAGAAGCGAGATGAGCTCATTCATCTCCGCGCTCGTCCAACCAAGAACCTCCTTGCGAATCTCTTCCGAAATTTTTTCCGAGGCAACGCGCACAGCTTGCGGTTCGTTCACCTTCAGCTCATCGCTCCGCCTATCGCGATAAAGCGCATCAAGGAGAACAATAACTTCCCCAAATACCGCAAGCAAATCGCCTTGTCGCGCTTCAAACACACTGAGCGCCGCGAGAGTTCGCGAATAGTCGCCCGCACACAGCCATCGCGCAAGAATTGGCGCCGTACCGAGTTCTGCGGATCCTGCGAACTTTTTCATCTCAAGCGCCGAGTGAGAGAATTCTTCTGCCACTTTCTCCTCTGTCCCTCGCGCTTCGAGCGAAGTGCGCCATGGAGCGATGCGATACGAAGGTTCGTGCCCCTCTGTGGCGGCGCGCGCGGCAACCGGTTGTAAAGTGTCAGCGACCGCGGCACTAGAAGCAAGAATTTTTTTTACGCGATCCACCGGCAGTAACAACCAACCATCTTCATGCAAGTCGGCATACGATAATTTAGCGCGCTCTAAGAGGGCTCTTAATCGCTCTTTCATGTGTTCGGGCGCATGCGCTAGTTCAGAAACCAACAGCGACAGCGAGGCGGGAGAAATGAGTACCTGTGTCTCGTTTGCAATTTGTTCAATCTCTTCAGTGAAAAGTGTGAGGTCAAATACGGCGAATTCTCCACTCTTTTGCGTATTGGATAACTTCCACAATTGCGCGCGCATGCGCAATATGAGCAAGGAAAAAATTTTGGCGAGTCCGATAAAAAGATTCTTACCGCCTTGCCGCGACACAAAGATATAGGCGAGCGCCGCGCTCCAAATAATTAGACCGCCCCAAACAAAAAGCGGGCCAAAAATACCATCGGCAAAACCAGTGTAAGGAATCTGACTTAGGTATACAAATGCAAGCGGACGCATTGGAGCGCTCGCCAGAAGCGTTACGGTCGGGGCAC
>CAYGEN010000027.1:0-10353 GCA_964348955.1 uncultured Candidatus Saccharibacteria bacterium
CACCGGCGATACCATAACACAATTTCCAACTTAATACAAGCTCAGCCCACACACCCTAGTGGTGTGTGGGCAAGTATGTGGCGTGTTTTGAAAAAGCGCGTGCGGGCTGTGCGACTACTCGTTTGCGGGTATCGCAGGCGCTTTCGCCAGCGCCGCTGGCGCTGGCGGCGACTTCTTTACTTCTCCGGCAGTGGCATCCACTTCGTAGCTCGTGTTTTGCGCTTCAAAAAAGTTCACCAGTTCAAAAACATCGGTTGCGGAGCTCATCCATTTTGCCGGATTGGTCGCGTTATAGTGCTTCGCGAAACCGAGTTCTTCAAGCCGACGGTCAGTCACATACTGCACATACTGGTTCACATAGTCGGCGTTTAAGCCAAGAATGCCGGTCGGAAATAAATCGCGATTATACGCGACTTCAAGTTCAACGCCTTCAATAATGATACTGCGAATTTCTTCAGCGAATTCTTCCGTTAACAATTCCGCATTTTCCTCAAGAATATTATGCACGAGATTTATCCCGAACTTCAGGTGGAGCGACTCATCTCGCAGAACCCAATTTATCATCGAGCCGAAGTTGCGCAGCTGGTTTCTCTGGCGAAACGATAACACCACCATAAAGCCCGAGTAAAACCAAATGCCCTCCATGACAATGTTGGTCGCGACGAGATTGCGCAAAAAATCTTTTTTCCCTTCAGTGGTGGAGACATCCAGTGTCTCAAGCGTCATTCGCTTCATAAAACGCATGATGTATTCCTCCTTCGCCTGCATGGAAGGGGTCTGAAGATGCAGTTGGTACACCTCTTCCCTATTCAAAGGAAATGTCTCAAGCACGTACTCAAAGCCGACGCAGTGGTTGGCTTCCTCCCACATTTGTTTTGCAAGATACAGGTGACACTCCGGTGACTTGAGGTAGGGATAAATACCGAGCGCGATGGAGCGATTCACAATAAGCTCCGCCGGATTGAAGAATCCCATAAGGAAGGTCATAGAGTGACGCTCGTCTTCCGTCATTTTGTTCCAGTCGTCCAAATCTTCTTTGAGCGCGATTTCATGCGGAAACCATGTATTTCTAACGGCTTGCAAATACAAATCATACGCCCATTTGTAGTGGAAAGGGTGTAGATTCATATCTTCCAGAGAAGCTTTACCGATGAGTGGCATAAGGGTAAGAATTAAGAAGTAAAGGACGTATGGTACGAAGTGCGAATAGATACAAATGCAAGCGGCTCTATTTCATATTCTTACTTCGTACTTCTAACTACTGGCAACTGTCACACTGCTCGCGCTCGGCCGGGTCAATGGGGCATGTCGCCGCTACATTCTCCATATTCACTCTCGGCGTCCGAGCAGGCACTATCTCTGGTGACGTTGGTGCCTCCACCGGCACGCCCGGCGTATACGCGGTCGGACTCTCCACCGCAAGCGCCTGCGGGACTTGCGCCATAAGCGCCGAGGGTGCGGCGATTATCGGCGCGACTGGCGCGAGAATCACTTCCTCGCCGGGAAGCGGCATGATGAGGGTTTTTTGAAGCGGCGCGGCAAAGGTCGCCGGAGCCGCCGCGGCCGGCTCTACCTTGCGCAGGACATTGCCAAAACCAATCTTGCCGAGCTGTTTCGCTTTATTCACCGCTACCGTGCTCTGCTCCGCCGTGTGGCGCGGCTTCATGTGGAGATAGTAGGTGCTCTTCAAGCCCTTCTTCCACGCGGTGTGGTAAATATCCATCGTCTCGTCTATGTCGCGCGTGGCGAGATACATGTTGCGCGAGAGCGATTGGTCAACCCATTTCTGCGCACGCGCGGCCACTTCAATAAAAGCGATGGGCGGCGTGGTGAAAGAAGTCTTGTACATATCGCGAATATGCTTGGGTATTTCTTCAATCGCACCAATATCTCCTTGCGATTCAATAATCTGCCCGCGCACCCGCTCCCACAGCCCCAAATTTTTGAGGTCTTTGACGAGATTGTGATTCAGGTCAAGGTATTTCCCTGAAATTTTGTTTCGCGAAAATACTTGCGCGAAGCGCGGGTCAATGCCCGGTGTCGTGCCGGCAACGAGCCCGATGTTTGCGTTTGGTGCAACCGCCATAAGCGTCGCATTGCGCATGCCAGCCGCCACTTTCACTCTCATCGCGCCCCAGTCAAGCCCGCGATGCTTGCTTTCTTTCACGACGGTAAGCGGCTCGCCGCGATCTTCTTCAAGTTTGGCGAGCGTGTCAATCGGCACATGCCCTTTAGACCACTCGGAGCCGCCAAAGTGCGCGTAGCTACCGCGCACTTTGGCAAGATTTGCGCTCTCGTCTATCGCCATATAGCTCACGAATTCAAAAATCCGGTCGGCGAAGTCCCATGCCGGCTCGCTGTCGTAGGGCATACCGAGGCGTTCAATCGCATCCGCAAAACCCATGACACCGACCCCTATGGCGCGATTTTCACGGTCGGAGCGTACTGCCTCTGGAATAGGCAGTACATTGATATCAATGAGATTATCAAGCTGACGCACCGCGAAGCGTACCGACTCTTCCAAACGCCCCCAGTTGACCTCTTTGTGGTCAATGTGGGCGACGAGATTGACCGAAATAAGGTTGCATACCGCGATATTGTCCTTGTCCTGCGGCAGACATATCTCGGTGCAGAGATTTGACATGTGAATCGTACCAGTGTTGTTGTTGAGCGCACGCAGGTTGATGGGGTCTTTCCAGGTAAGCCACGGGTGCGCGGTCGTTTGTAGCGCCACCAGCATCTGGCGCATCTGCTCCTGCGCCGGCACTTTCTTGAAAACGCGCAACTTCCCTTCTTCCGCAAGACGAATGTATTCGGCGTACCGTTTTGAAAATGCTTTTCCGTAGAGTTCGCAAAGGTCTTGCGTTTCTGCCGGGTCAAACATATACCACGGCTCGCTTCGCTCCACGCGCTTCATAAACTCGTCCGAGAGAAACGCGGCGGTGTTTGCCGTGCGCATGCGCATGTAGTCGTCGCCAGCGTTATGTTTCCATTCCAAATACTCCGGAAAATCAATGTGCCAGTTCTCCATGTAAAACGCGAGTGCGCCTTTTTTCTTGCCGCCGCGCTGAATCGCGCGAATCGCCGTATCAATAATTTTCGCAAACGGGGTGGGACCGGTTGAGGCGCCGTTGTTTGATTTCAAAGGCGAACCTGCCGCGCGCAGTTTGGTCACCGATGCACCGATGCCTCCGGAGCCTTTTGAAAGCAACATGGTGTCGGAGACGGATTTCGCAATGTGCTCCATGTCGTCCTGAATCTCCAGAAGAAAACAATTTGAGAGCGCCGGGTGCGGCGTGCCGGCGCCGAGGTTCGTGGAGCCGCCGGCAATGTAGTGGTGCCGCGACATCTTGTCGTAAAATCGCTTCGCCCATGCGGTTGGATTTTCTTCGTTGTAGGAGAGCCCCATTGCCACGCGCATAAAGAAATACTGCGGCGTCTCGCGCGGAGATTGGTTCATGTCTTTGAGCGCGTAGCGATTGAGCAAGCTGTCCAGCCCCGCATACTGAAAAAGTTCATCGCGCTCAATATCAAGCGCATCGGCAAGCA
The DNA here is from genome assembly GCA_964348955.1 of uncultured Candidatus Saccharibacteria bacterium. Taxonomy (GTDB): domain Bacteria; phylum Patescibacteriota; class Minisyncoccia; order Phycocordibacterales; family 2-01-FULL-51-21; genus 2-01-FULL-51-21. The sequence goes on from CAYGEN010000027.1 coordinate 3,550, forward strand.
CTTCAAGATTGAACATTTCTCCCATGCGCGTGTCGAGGCGCTCCGCGGCAATACCTTCCTTCACATAAAGTAAAAATCCATCGCGATGCTTCTGTTTCAACTCCGCCGTGTTGTCCTTCTCATAATCGCCAAGTACTTTTCGGTACACCATCTTGGCAAGAAGGCGGGTGGCAACGCGGTCGTACTCAATATCTTCCTTGATATTTTGCACCGCCGCGTTGATGGTCGCTTGGTCAAGCTCATCGGTCGTGATGCCGTCGTAGAGCGTGAGTTCCGTTTCCGTCGCAATTTGCGTTACCATCGCGATAGGGTCGGTCAATCCCCGACACGCGCGCTCAATGGAGCGGTTGATTTTGTCGGCGTTGAACGGAACGCGCGTCTTGTCGTGTTTGGTGATAGTGATGCTCATGAGCGTTGAATAGCGTGAGTTGTAAAACACCGCATATGCGGCAGTTGACCTATTATACCCCTCACAAAAGCGATGGAAAACGGTGGATAATCAATCAAAAAATGAAAAAAGTGGAGTGTAAACCCGACTCCCCCGCGCGTGCCGTATCTGCGTCCTTTTTTCGGATGAAAAACACAAAAATTTTGAAAGTTAAAAATTCCAGCCAGCCATTTCTCCGACCGAAAGGTTGTGCGACTCAAAAAATCCCGCCGGCGTTTCCAAAACGTAGCGGACGGGGCCGGGCGGGTAGAATATTTCGGGAAATGAGTTCGGAGAAACGTCGCTTGTGACGCCAACTATCCTATGCTCGGCGTCAATCCAGATGAGGTCAATCGGAAAGCGCATATTGCTCATCCAAAATCCATAGCGGCCCGGTGCATCAAAAATAAAAAGCATTCCCATATTGTCGGAAAGCTGGGTGCGGTTGGAGAGACCGTGTGCGCGAAGCGCTGGGGTGTCGGCGATGTCAACGTGGAGAACTGTTTTTCCGATGGTAAGCGTGGTACGCGAATAGGAAGACACCTTGGTTGCCTCCGCGCCGCGAACCGGCGCAAGAATGAGAGGTGCGGGAGACGAAACCGAAACATAGAGTTTCCCCGCGATGAATGCAAGGAGCACCGAGAAAATGATGAGCAGTTGGTGACGAATACGCACGTTTTTAAAAATTATTTTCCCGCCGTAAGCGTGAGCGCAATGCACAACATCAAAAGCATTCGCCGATGGACACACATCGCCCCTACATCCAAAGCGTGGTGATGACAATCATTGCTCTAGTTGCGGTTGTTACAACTGCAAAAATATTCACCCTAAACACCGTGTTAAGAATCGCCAATCACCTCAATCGCAACATTAAGAAAAGAGCTGTTAACACATTAAGTGTTCTTTAATTACGAAACTCTTTCTTGATATGAGTTTTTGAAAGACGCGCATAATTTTCTACTGAAAATTTGCTATTCTCGGCTCGCCAGCCTGCGAAATGTCTTTCAAAAACTATATCTGCGACTCGTTTCGTAATTCAAGGTAAGTGTAGCAGATTTCAATCTGCCGCAATACAGGCATAGAAACATACCATCGTATGCAAAATGCCCGAGAGACTCGGGCATTTTGCATACCGGCATTCCGTATATATATTTATGGCGAAAGTTCGTTCAGCTTTGCGCGCGTCTTGGGACCAACATAGCCGTAACCGGGGTCTCCAGTGCCTGCGAGACCGTATTTTTCTTGAAATTTCTGCACGGCGCGCAATGTCGCAGACCCAAAGTAATTCGTCTCGTTTCCGGGCGAGCCAGCGCCATTTTCGGCAATTTTCGTATCAGGGTCACGATTAAGTATCTGCTGAAGGAGCACAACCGCCGCATCAGATACTCCCTGCGAAAGTGGTTTTGCAAACGAGCCGCTCACCATCGTTTTTGGCGTTGCCGACGGTATAGCGGGGACAGATACCGAAGTTGCACTCATGAGCTCATTGAGCTTTGCGCGCGTCTTGGGTCCAACACTACCGTATCCGGGAAGGCCAGAGGAAACGATGCCGTACTTTACCTGAAACTTTTGAATAGCCCTTTCGGTAAGCTGACCGAAATAACCGCTGATGATTCCCTCCGGAAATACTGCGGGGTCTTTTGCAAGAAACTGTTGGAGACCTGTGACTTCGTCGCTGTGCGAACCAACACTCATTGTCTTTGTAAAGAGCTTTGGGACAACCGCTCCTGTTTCTGTTGTCACCGGCATTATGGCTACTTGAGGAACAGTCGCCGGCACCGGCGATTCGGATGCGGTATTCGTGTTCACTACACCAAAAAGTCCAACGATGCCGCCTCCGCCTGATGACCCGCTTGATGACGAGCTACTGGATGACGGACTTGCGTCACAGGCGGTTGAGCTTGGGCTGATGGTTACCGTCATGCCAGCACTTGCTCCACTCAAGGTGATACCCGATTCGGCGGCAGTACAGGTTTTTGTCTGTGAGAGCGGCGAAGGCGCTTCTACAGAGAATGTCGCTCTATTCGATGATGTTGCGAGAAATGTTGAATTCGCCTGAATCGTAACCGTAAAATCAGTGCTGTTAACGGTCATTGACTCAATTGCCGTTGCGGAGTTGGAGGAGATGCCGATGCTCAAGCTGTTGACGCTAATGACCGCGTCGCTCGTGAGCGATACGTCGTTATACGCCGCGCCCGCAACGAAAGGCAAGGCAAACAAAATCGACAGAAGAACTCCAAGATTTTTTATGATGTGCATAAGATTTTTGCCAGTGCGAGCAACTTCTGGACCCACAGAGCTTCCGGGCTACTCGCCTTCTGGATCCTTTAACGAGCTATTTATTACTGGCAACTGCCGGCTTCTATCCAGAATTTTATCTCAGAGCTACTGCTTCCGTTCGTTGTCGTAGAGATAAGGTATGCTCGATACATTGTCGTCCCAACCGCATCCCTCATTTGGATGCAACCGCCACTTGCAGAGCCACTGGTATCAAGCGTAAGTGTGGTAGTTGCTGAAGTCGTCAGGGTGGTGCTCGCAATAATGTCGCCGGCAACACCAAGCGCAGCTGCAGCAGTTGAGCTGGCAATGCCAACGTTACCCGTGAGCGACGAGGCGCCGGCTACAGTAAGTGTTCCCTCGGTAGCGATGTTTCCGCTCGAACCGGTCGTGGTGGAATTGCCGCCGACAAACAGGTCGCCGGTCGTGGAGATAACCGTTGTTGAGGCGTTGACCAGCGTTGTAACGCCGGTGACACTGGCAGTACCGTCAACAGTGAGATTGCCGGCCGTTGTAATGTTCGTGCTAATGGTTGACGCCGCGTCAACCGCCAACACGACAAAAAACACGGAACATACGACGGCAAGCACCACCGCTATATAGCCCACAAAACTTTTAAATGTTTGCGTCTTCATTATATTGATATTGTGTTTAAAAACTTGATAAATAGCGCGACAGGAGAAATCATACTCCTTATGCAGTGTCATCATACCTCCCCACCCCGTCGTGCGAAAGAGCTGGCTTGTGGATAACTACATCTCTATTTGCAGAATGAAGTAAATAGGTAAAAAAGGCGCGGCGTGTGTGGCTACTCTTTGCGCGAATTGCGCGAAACAACAATCATCCGCCGCAGAATTAAATCATTTTTTGATCGCGGGTATGCCGAAGAAAAATCAAACCAGACTCGGCGGAACGTTTCTAGACGAAGCGTGCGCAGGTGCCCGAGCTCCGGGTCTTGGAGATATATATTTTCTTTATCAATACCCATGACAACCGAGTAGTGTCCATCGTCTCCGGAAAACCAATCTACGATAACCGGCGTTTTCTTTTGAACGACCTCCCTGCGGATGTCACCGAGCGTTGCAAAATCCTTTTTCTCCGCGCGGAAACCGAGTTTCCGCGCGGCTTTCACGAGCCCCTCTGCCGAAGTGCCTTTTGCAAGTGTCGTGCCGGCGAGTTTGCCGAGTTCTTTTTCACTTTTATGCACGCCAAAGTATTCAAGCACCATTTTGAGCGACGCCGGCCCGCACAAAGACGGTTTCTGTTTAAACGGTTTTACCTTCAGCATGGATATGGGTGTCTATACTTCTATACTATAGTATATTCTCTTTTCCCCGGCTCTCCTGCAACTGCAAAAGTTGTACACGAAAAAGAAGCGCGCACGCTCGCCCGCGCCATGCAGGTAGCGTATGGTAGAGTATATGACTATGGGTGCAAGGTGCACGATGGCCGTTTCTTTGCATAATATCCGCACGGCGAGTGTCCTTCTTGCCCTTCTTTTTATTTTTTCTCCCACCGTAAGTTTTGCCGGCAGTGCAACGCTTACCTGGGGCGGCGCCACCATGGCGGACGGCGGCGCGTACCTCGTACCGCTTGGCGTTTCAAAGCCAATCAGTCTGCATACCGCTCCCTCGGTTCCCGTCGTCGGCAAGTTGTTTTTCATTCCAAACTCCGCAAATCCATCTCCCGAATTTGTTGCAAGTCTCGGCGCGCCGTTTGGCACCACCACGCTTTCGTGGGAAAAGACCGGCACCTATCGGCTGGACTTTTACAAAACGGGGTTCGGGCAATTCCGGCGCAACGCCCCTTTGCGACTATTCGCATGGCTTATTCCCGTCGCCAACGCTCAAACCGGCCAGCTCGTTGATTCTATTACCTTCGCCATTGCAAAAGAATACGCGGCCTGCTGTTCAAGCGTTGTCTTTCTGCCCGGCATTGAAGGAAGTGTTTTGAAAGAAGGCGACAATACCCTCTGGCCGCCGTCTATTTTGAAACTCTTTCAAGACGATGTCGCCCGGCTTGCGCTCACGGAAAGCGGCGAGAGCATCAATCCGATTGTGGTGGACGGCATCATGAACAGTTTTTACGGCACACCGATTTACAGCGGCTTTTCCTCGTTTATGAATGAGCTCGCGACCACCAACCCCGCAACCGGCACCAGCACTATCGCCGCATGGAAGCCGCTTGCGTATGATTGGCGTTACCCGCCGGAGAAAATTATTACGGAGGGAATTAAAACCCCGAGCAGTATTCTTGCTCCGGTCGGCGAAATTGAAACGCTCGCGGCACATTCTTTGACGGGAAAAGTAACGCTCGTCGCGCACTCTTACGGCGGGCTTGTCGGCAAGGCGCTCATTAAAGCGCTTCAAGATAAAGGAGAAGCTGGCCTCATTGACGCGTTCGTGATGGTCGGCGTGCCACAACTCGGAACGCCGCAAGCGGCGGCGGGACTTTTGCATGGCGACGATATGGCCATTCCGGGAGGATTTCTGCTTCCCGGCATTATCGTCAATCCGGCAACGGCGAGACGTATTTCTCAAAACATGCAAAGCGCGTATGCGATTCTCCCCTCGCCCGAGTATTTTAATCGTGTTGCAAGCTCCACAATAATTTTTGACCCCGCCGCCTCGTTTACGAAAGAGTGGCGCGCATACTTTGGCGATACTATCAACACGTATACCAACTTCTTCTTGTTCATTGTCGGCGGGGGAGTTCCTCGCACTCCGCCTGACACGCAAGAACTGCAAAAACCGGAAGTGCTTGACGAAACTCTTGCCGTAAACGCCAAAAATTTCCACGGCACTTACGACTTGTTTGCATTTCCTCCCTCCATGCGCGTCGTGCAAGTCGCCGGCTGGGGATTGCCCACGACAAAAGCAATCAGATACACGAACGAATTTTTCCTCCCAAACTACGAAACGGTATTCACGGTTGAAGGAGATAAGACGGTGGTATATCCGAGCGCGATTTCTTCGGCAACTGAAACTTATTTTTTTGACCTAGAACTCTACAAAGAACCTGATAACACGAAAACTCAGCACCGAGATTTATTAAACACTCCTCCGGTTCAAACCGTTATTCATTCTGTCATTAAGAAAGAGGGCATATCTGAAACTAACTTCATATCACAAATAAAACCGGAATCTTCAAATGTTTCTAAAAAGTTAGTTGTCAGCACCCACTCCCCCGTTGTCCTTAGCGCGCAAGATAGCAATGGAAACTTCGCCGGTGTAAATCCGGGACAAGACCCTGCGGACGGCTTTCTTTTCGTAAGTGAAAATATCCCAGGAAGCACTTTCATCTCATCCGGCGGAAGTGAATATCTATTCCTGCCTAAAAGCGGTTCATACGACTTCGTGATTAACGGCACGGGAGAAGGCCGAGCGACGGTAAAAATTCAAAACTTTGCAAATGACGCCACGGCTGACTTGGCAATCTATTCCAACATCCCCGTTTCCACCACCACGCGCGCGACCTTCAGTGTGGCTGATAGCTCCGTGGCGAATGTAGTTGTTTCAGTAGATTCAGACGGCGACGGACAAACGAACTGGTATATGCCCGCCGACGGCTTTGAGCTTACGCTTGATGAACTGCTGACCAACCTTAGAGACGCAATCAAAAATCTTTCGCTTAACACCCAGATAAAAAATCTATTTCTGAATGAAACCGAAAAAATACAGAAAAGAATTGAACAAGGAAAAACCAAGCAAGCAAAAGTGCTTGCTAAAGTGCTTGAAATACAAATCACCAGGTATGGCCGGGCGAGACACATCGGCGGACAGGAAATGCAGGGAATCCTCGCGCTTCTTATGAGAATAGAAAACCAATTATAAAATGGTGGAAATGGCGTCAGTGGTGTCAGGTGGAAATGGTGGCTGGAAATGGGAAATGGTGCAGTGCAGTGGGGAAAAGAAAATGGAGGAAAAATGGAGAGGGAAAAATGGGGATAAGTACAATATTTTTGATAAACATATGTCATAATTACATCTCATGCAATTCGTGACATACTATACAATAGAATTCTAAGTTAAATTGGACTTATCCCCATTATTTCATTTAAAACTCATTTGTTCAAAAAAGTCGGTTCGAACTTTCAAATT
>CAYGEN010000028.1:0-10300 GCA_964348955.1 uncultured Candidatus Saccharibacteria bacterium
AGGAAAAGTACGCCGCGATGCGCCAGGGTAATTTCTCCCGGCTTCGGAAAGGTGCCGCCGCCGACAAGCGAAACATACGAGGAGGTGTGGTGCGGAGCGCGAAACGGCGGTTGCGAAACAAGCGCACCATGCAAGAGTCCGGCGACAGAATAGATCGTCGTTGTCTCAAGCATTTCCCCGCGCGAGAGCGGCGGCAGAATACTGACCAGTGCGCGGGCGAGCATCGTTTTTCCCGTGCCCGGCGGGCCGTACATATTCATGTGGTGGCCGCCGGCGGCGGCGATGAGGAGTGCGCGCTTCGCCGTTTCTTGTCCGCGAATGTCGCTGAAATCAAGCAGGTCGGCAGAGTCGCCACGCTCCTCTTCTTCTCCCGCGCGTTGTTCGAGCAGGGGAATTTTTTTTGGCGCGACGCTCACGGTTTCTTTTCCGCGCTTCACATTCAAATGCGCGATTATTTCCTTGAGATGCGAAACGGGAAACACCGCAATGTTTTCTACAAGCGCCGCTTCCCGCGCGTTTTGCATCGGCACATACACTTCCTCAAAATCTCGCCGCTTCGCTTCCATGATTGAAGGAAGGACCCCTCGCACGCCGCGCACTTCTCCGTCAAGAGAAAGCTCGCCGAGAAAAAGTTTTTTTTCAGGGTCAAAATGAATGTCGTCGGATGCGAGGAGGTACGCGAGCGCCGCGGGCAAATCAAAAAGCGGTCCCTCTTTTTTAAGGTCGGCGGGCGCGAGCGAAATAACCACCTTCTGATTTTTGTTTTTCGGAGACTTGAAACCGGAATTTTTTATCGCCGCCGAGAGGCGGTCGCGCGATTCCTCAACCGCCTTATCGGCAAGTCCGACGATAGTAAACGAGTGGAGCCCTTTGGAGAGGTCAACTTCAACCGTTACGATTTCGGCGCCGAGAAGCGTCGGTTCCGCGCTGTACACTTTTGCAAAATGCTTGCTCATCGCTATAACGCTACCACTTTTCCGTCAAACGCGGAGGTGATGCGCACCTTCCCGTCTCCTTTCACGATGGTACCGATAATGGCCGCATTCGGGAGTTTCAAAAGCGCGCGCCTCGCGTCTTTTGGAGAAACGGCAAGCACAAACCCGATGCCGCAGTTGAAGGTGGTATACATTTTTTTATTTGAGAACCCGCGGCGATACAGTTCATGAAAAATGTTGTGCGGCTTCAGCTTCGCAGATTGCTCAATTATTGCGTCGGCTTTTCCGTCCAACAAGTCTTTGAGTTTGGTGAATGCGCCGCCGGTAATATGCATCATGCCGCGAATAGGAATTGTTTCAAGCATCGGCAAAATAGCGTCGCTGTAAATGATGGTTGGCACGGTAAACTCGGGCCGCGTGCGTGCACCGAGTACTTTGCGCACGGCAGTGAAGCCATTTGAATGGAGCCCTGAGCTCTTGAGTCCGATGAGCGTGTCGCCTGAATGAAACAACGGGGAAAAATATTCTTTGATGAAACCTGATATGGTCATGCTTATATCCAGTCCGTCCTGATGTTCGTGAACCGATGTTTCGCCGCCAACGATGGCAATGTTGCGCTTCCGGCATTCGCGCGCAAGCGCGGAGATAATTGCGCGTATGCGCCCGTCTTCTTTTGGAACGCTTATATGGTTGGAGAGCTTGTAGGGTGTGGCGCCCATTATGGCGAGGTCGTTTAAGTTCATTGCAAGCGCATCCAGAACAGCTTCATGAAGCGTCCCCGCTCGCCAATGGTAGACGCCTTTTGTGCCGATGCCGTCGGTGTGGTCAACTTCTCGGTAGGAGTAGGAAAATTTTTTTTGGAATGACGGATAGACACCGCGGCGAACCGAGAGATAAGGAGTGTGCCACGTTTGTTCAATGGCCTTCAAAATGTCGTGCTTGTAAGGCTTTATGGGATTATACATGCGTTAAATACAAAACACCCCCGCAAAAAACGGGGGTGTAAACGGTATTATGTTTCTCGGTGTTTGATGCAAGTCGTCGCGGCCGGGTTTGCTTCCAGGCGCTCTTGCTCAATCGGCTCGCCGTCCACACTGCAGATGCCGTAGGTTCCCTCTTCAATACGCACAAGCGCGGCCTTCACAGAATTGTAGCGACTCTCCAGCTCTTTAAGTTCCGCGCTACGCGTCTCGTATTCTTCAATAGAGTCGGCGACGTCGTTTGGGTCGGAAGCGGGAATGTTTAAATCCTCCGCCGTTGCTTCCCAATCGGCAGGATTGGCGGGATTGCGCCTGCCGATGCTTTTGAGTTCGTCATCAAGCTTTGCGAGTTCCACTGCCAGCTTTTCTTTAAAGATATCGGTGTTCATTCAGTTGATGATACCAAGGTAATGTGGAAGGAGCAATACGCCTCATTTCGGTTATTTTACGGTTCGCGTGAGTCGCGAAACAATGGTGTTCAGGGTCGTTTCGTTGTTGGTAATAACAACCGTGGCGGTGTCGGGGAGCGCATAGATAAGCGCGACAGAGCCGTCCCGATTAAAGAGCACGCGGGTATCTTTATTTTTTACCACGCGGTCAACAAAAGTATTTTCTGAAGTTATTACGGCAGTCGTCGTTGTGCCACTCGCCTCCGAAGGAGCATCAATGGCCGCTATGGCAACAAGAAAGGAAATATCCTCTCGCATAAACGGCTCCCACGCGAGCATTCCCGCGTACGTTTGTTCATAGGAGTTGGTTTTTAGTATGAGAAACGGGTGGTTGCCGATGTTTGTTCCATAGAAACCGAACATGAAATTGTCCGAGAAAGTACGCAGGAGCGCCGCGGGGAGATTGGTACTGACCGTGCGCAAAAATTCATTCGTGGTGAGTGCCTTTTTCCCTCCGTCCGTTTCTTTGGTGAGGTACACATGGGTTACGATGCCCGGAGGTTCGGTTATCGCGTTTTGCTTTGCTTTCAGAGCGGCAATGAGCTGGACACTGTTTTGTCCGGTAACATCCGCTTCGCTCGCCGCTTCAACAAAGACGAGCGCTTTCGGCGCCTGTCCTACCGTCACGCCGCTTGCCGGAATTTTTGGTTTGAAAGAGATGTATGAAATTGCGCCAACACCCATGATGATAAGAATAACGCTCAAGAATGCAAACACGCGCGGCTTTCCCGTGCGCTTGGGAGCGGTCCCGCCGCGGCGCTCGTACTCGGCGGTTGCCATGGAAAGATATGAGGTGCCTTTTTTTTGGACCAAACGAGAAACATCATCGCGGTAGGTGCGCAGTGGGCGTACGACCGTGGTGCGCCAGATGGATTTCGTTTTCTCTCCCCGTCCTCCTTTTTCTTCAGATGTTGGCGGTTCGGCTGGTGCGGGTTCCGCAGGAACTGGGGATGTGGATTTAGGCGGCGCGGGCTCGGTAAGAACGGGGCTCTCCAACGTTTTGTTTTCGGGCGTAATTTCGGCAGGCGCAAGTTTCGCCGGTGCGGAAACAACATCGGCAGGCGCAGGTATTTTTGTAGGAGTTTCTTTCGGCGTAATTGCCGGTTCTTCTCCTTGTAAGGCAAGGTCAATTATTTTTTCTTCTTCAGGTGGCATACCGGTGGCGCGAGAAATTCTTTCTCTTACATTATACGCAAAATGTAGCACATCAGCACAGGGCATCAAACAAAATGAAATGGAATGGAATGAAAAACGGCGGCAACACCTACGCGTAGGTGATGCCGCCGCAAGAATTCTGCCCGCGCGTTAGAGTCAGAGCCCGCACGCCGAGATGACTCCTCGATCGCATCGGCGTGCCGTCTGTGCTCTTTGGAATTGCGGTTTATGCCGCAAAGAGCGCGCGAAGAGCTTAATTTTTGCGTTCTCGCGGAGAACCGATTAAAAACTTTTTCGGGTCCTCGCACATATCAATGAAATCGTCCGCCGCCTCTTTGAGGCGCGCCGAGGACGATTTGCCAAAGGAAATTACTTCCACTTGGCATCCCTCTTTTGTTTTAAGGTAATTGACGAGCGGGATGAAGTCGCCGTCGCCGGTCGCGAGAATGACCGTGTCAAGCTTCGGCGCCATTGCCACGGCGTCAATCGCCATACCAACGTCCCAGTCGGCCTTCTTTGCGCCGCCGGCGAACACTTGCAGGTCCTTTGTTTTTGTTTCAATCCCGACTTTGGTGAGCGCTTCAAAAAAGGCTTTTTCTTCGGGCGTTTCCGTTGTTACCACATAGGCGACGGCGCGGATGAGAATGCGTCCCCCCACCGCCTCTTTCATGACGGCGCCAAAATTAACCCGCGCGCCATAAAGATTTTTCGCACTGTGGTAGAGATTTTGCGTGTCAATGAAGATACCCACGCGCTGTTCAGGGTGTTTGATGATAGACATATAAAATGAAATTGATAGCTTTTATCTTTTAAAAAAAGACAAAAAACTTTTCTGATAAAGAACTATGCTCACGAGCAGAAAAAAGAAAAAACGGGCAGGATGAACAAGTAAAAAACTCTGGAAGCTATTTCTTGAGGTCAAGTTTCTTTACAAGCGCGCTGTAACGCCGCTTGTTTTTTTTCTCCAAGTATTTTAAATGAGTTCGGCGATTGGCGACCATTTGCAAAAGACCGCGTCTAGAATGCGTGTCTTTGGCGTGCTTTTTCAAATGAGAAGCGAGTTCAGCTATCTGCTTTGTTAACAGCGCCACCTGCACCTCGGCTGAACCCGTGTCTTTCTCATGGATTTGCACTCCGGTAATTGCCCCCTGCTTTTTTTTCTTCGTAAGCATAGTAAAATCTATCATATCACGCATTTGAATTCTTTGCAAGCTTTTGTATGAGGCCACCCTTGTTTGCACTCCATGCCCGATAATGCCGAAACACTCTTTTATCAAACACCGAGTGTTTGATAAAGTGTTTTCCCGGGGTTTCGTTGTCCCCTTTGGCTTGGTGGTATAGCGTGCCCTGTTGTGGTATCAATAATCATTGAACGGTCGGGTCGAGCATTTCTGATCGTTTTTGGGCCTGTTTGGTCCAAACGTGCTTATGTTCACCTCCCTGTAAACTGCCCCGTCTCACGACGGGGCTCTTTTTTAAGTGTTAGTATTGTGCGACACTAGACACTATAGGAAATGGATTTACAAAAACTAAAACAGGAATTTCTTGAGCACTTGGAGATAGAACGAGGCCGCAGTTTGAAGACGGTTGAAAACTATGACCGCTACCTCACCCGCTTTCTCGTTTTCTCAAAGGCGCTGAAGCCGCGTGAGATAACCGAAGAGATGGTGCGTGAATTTCGGCTGTGGCTCAACCGCCAACCCGCCTCGGCGAAGGCGGCGGGAGGACGGGAAACACTTAAAAAGAATACGCAGAATTACTACCTTATTGCATTACGCGCCTTTCTCAAATATCTGCGCAAGCGCGACCTTGATTCGCTCTCCCCCGAGCGCATTGAACTCGCGAAAGTCGGCGAGCGCGACCTTGACCTCATCTCTTCCTTTGAGCTGGAGCGGCTCATGAGGTCGCCCTCGGGGAATGACCTTAAATCGCTTCGCGACCGCGCCATCCTTGAGCTTCTTTTTTCTACCGGACTGCGCGTTTCGGAGCTCTCTCGGCAAAACACCGATTTAGACCTCTCGCGCGATGAGCTCTCGGTGCGCGGCAAAGGCGATAAGGTGCGCGTCGTATTTCTTTCCCCCGCCGCGAAGTCTGCGGTGAAAGACTATCTTGCCAGTCGGAAAGATTTTGAGGAGGCGCTTTTCATTCAGCTTGGCAAGGGAAAAGCGGGGAAAAGGTCTGGTCGGCTCACGCCGCGCTCTGTGGAGCGAATAGTCAAGCACTACGCCATTAAAGCGGGTATTTCAAAAAGAGTGACGCCTCACACCATCCGTCACAGCTTTGCCACCGACCTTCTGGAGAATGGCGCCGACTTGCGAAGTGTCCAGGCGCTTCTTGGGCACGCCAACATTACAACGACGCAGGTATACACGCATGTTACGGATAAGCATCTGCGAGATATCCACAAGGCATTTCACGGCAAACGCCGCCATTAGTATCTTTGAATCACGAAACTTGTACCGAGTAAAGATTTTCGTAATTCAAGGTTAGCGTAGGTTTCCAATGTGCAATAAAACAGTCCGACTGCAATGCAGTCGGACTGTACTTCCAAACAAGCTAAAATAGCCCCCACGGTCTCGCCCGTTGTCCCTGACACTTGTCAATCAATTCTTGCGTGCGTTCCAAAGACCGCCGCATATTTTCCTTCGCAAAATATGCTTCTATCAGGTAGTCATCCGCAATAGGCAGTCTTTTGTACACATCCTGCAGACCGTCCCGCAAGGTGTCTATGGCCGCCGTGCCTTCATTTTTTGTTATTGCGCGAACGAGTGTCAGCTCAAACTCGTTGAACAGTTTGTCGCGCCGCGCATCAATTGCCCGCAATCGGTCTCTGAACGTCTGCATTGCCTGCTGATGTTCCCGCCGCGCGAGATTCCCCTCTTCCGCTCTGACCTCCATTTCCTTGTTGAATTGTGCGGCTACCGCACACACCTCATTTGCGGCGTCAACTCCCTTTGCTTCTATTTGAAGCGTGTAAAGTACGATTGCCGCCGCGATGGCGGTTGCCCGTAGACGACGCATTCTATTTCTCCTATCGGTTCTCATTCTATTTAGTTGTGTATTGGGAAAAAAGTCAATTCGTTCGTCTGTCGCTCAAAGCTCAAAACCTGTTACTATGGGCTTTATGAAACTGCTCTCTTGGAATGTCAACGGGCTTCGCGCCGCTCATAAAAAGGGCTTGTTTGTGCCGTTTGTGCATGGAGTAGAACCTGATATTCTCTGCCTCCAAGAAACGAAAGCCGAGCAGGGGCAGGCAGTCATTGACCTCCCTGAGTATGAGGAGTATTGGAATTCAGCGACGACCCGCAAGGGCTACAGCGGTACGGCAATTTTTACCAAAAAAAAGCCGCTCAAAGTCATGAACGGCTTTCCGCAGGATATTGTTCTGAAATACAAACTTGAGGGTGATGGTTATGGGAATCCAAACGCCGAAGGACGAGTTATTGCGGCAGAATTCCCGACATTTTTTCTGGTGAATGTCTATACGCCAAACTCCAAGGAAGATTTGAGTCGCCTCGCGCTTCGCCAAAAAAACTGGGACCCTGCATTTCTCGCCTATTGCAAAGAGCTTGAAAAAGAAAAGCCCGTCATATTCTGCGGCGACCTTAATGTCGCTCATACGGAGAAAGACTTGGCGCACCCGAAGGAAAACGAGGGTAAGCACGGTTTTACCAAAGAAGAGCGAGAGGGGGTGGACAATATCGTCAATGCCGGTTTTGTTGATACCTTCCGTCATTTTACGCCTGAGGAGAGCGGCCACTACAGTTGGTGGAGCCACTGGCAAAGTGCGCGCGCACGCAATGTCGGCTGGCGCATAGATTACTTTTTTGTTTCCAAAAAGCTTGTGCCGAAGCTCAAAAAAGCGAGTATTTTAGCTGATGTGATTGGCTCCGACCATTGTCCGGTGTCGTTAGATATTAATATATAAGGTTGGTGTTTGTCCTTCAAAACTCTAAAGGACATTATTTGGAGTTATCCACAGGTATGTCCTTTACACTCATTCTAAAGGACATCATACTTGCTATCAGACAACACAGTCCTGAATGGTAGTTCTTTGATTTAGTTCTTTGTTCCCACGTTGTTCAGGACAATTGTCCAGAGAATTGATTTGGGCGAATGTTTCGCAGTACGTGTATCTACAATCATCTATATATTTTATTTAGGGTACTACGTTACGAAATTTATTTTATCCAAATCCTGTTCTCGTTTAAAGCCGTTAGTTGGCCCACATCTCCATAAGCCTCTAGCGGCTTTTTTGCGCCCACTGAAACCTTGACAAACTTGTTGCAGTTGTTATCTTGTAGATGGAATAACAACTGGAGGATGCTAGATGAATTGGATACGATGGCTTCGTCGGACTCTGGGGTCATTTGAGTCCCGATGGAGTCCAGTGCCAAGTGTTAGCTATGCCGCAAGTGTTATCTACATTCATACTCCTCTGCACATGAAGCCGGAGGTCTTCTTGGTAAAGACCAAGAAGCAGGAAATACCGCAAAAGGACGGTTCCTTATACCAAAAAGAGAGTCAATGGCAGTTTCCGGGTGGGCAATTCGACCCACTCGACCACGACCTCATTGACACGGCAATTCGGGAGGCAATGGAAGAAGCTGGCCTCATAATTGCCCGGGAGGAGTTAGAGAAAGCTAGTCGGATTTCCCATAAGGGGAAATCCGACCGACCCGGGTCGGAATGGCACGAGGTCACTACCTTTTTGGTCGTTTCCGAATGTGTTCCAAAATTCATTTGCTCGGATGACCCGAGTATCGTTGCAGATGGATGGTTTAAGCTCAAGAGTGTCCTATCTGTCCGTCGGCCGATTTTTTGGGGGGTACCTATGAGCTACAGACACTGGCTACGAATACACTTCTTCAAAAATGACTTACCCGCATCGGTAAGGAAAAACATTAGCAAGGGCTGCTTTGGAAACCCAATACTTGACTAGGCCCGCTCCAACCTCACGGAGCGGGCCATTTTCTTTTCTCCCTTCCCCCCACTCACAGCTACTTTACCCAGTATTTTCCTCGTATTTTTTCAATATCAACTTCTTCAGCCCTTTCTTTCTTCTCTTTTCCCGATTCCCCTCTTTTTTTAAGCTCATCTTCAGAAAGCGCGGCAAGCGCTTTGGCTTGTGTTGCAAGGTAGTCACTTGTATTTCGCGCGGGGTCGTCTAAAACCTCCTCCAAAAGCGCGTGGAGTATGTAGCCGACTCTTGGCCCGGGAGCAATACCTGTTTCACGTATAACATCCTCGCCCCTTAGGGCGAGCATAGCTACTGACAGCGGGTCGCGCAGTGCCTCCTCCACCATTGAGCGGTACTTGCGGAACCGATACGGGTGTTCCTTTGGTCGTCCAGTGCCGATTCGGTCGCAGGCACGCAGGTTCATAAGGTCCCAGATGTTTTCCTCCCCCACGTTTCGGATGATGCGGCGCACTGCCGAGAGGGTTATCTTCTCCGTATCGGAGAAAAAGAGGTGCCAGCGCACCAGCTTGGTCACTTTTTCAATTGTTTTCACGGGAAACCTCAAATCGGTAAGGATTTTTTTTGCCATACGCGCCCCAACCACATCATGCCCGTGGAACGTCCAGTCTTTTTTCTCATCAGACCATCGGCGAGTTGCCGGCTTTGCCACATCGTGGAACAGAGACGCGAGCCGAGTGTCTAAATCCCATTTTTTATCCGCCGCATGCTTGAGTGCTCGGAGATTATGCTCAAAAACCGTGTATTTGTGGGCTTGATTTTGATGTATATCAATTCCTTCCTCAATTTCCGGGGCTATAAAGCGCAAAACGCCGAGTTTGTGCGCAAGGAGAAGTCCGTCCATTGGCTTTTCGGCAAGAAGCGTTCTGGAAAACTCATCTCTAATACGCTCCTTGGCAATTTTAGCCAGATTTTGTGCACTCTCTTTAATTGCCGTTTCGGTCTTTTCCTCTATAGCAAAGTCAAGCTCTGTCGCTATTCTGATGCCGCGAAGAATCCGAAGTGCATCCTCGGCAAACCGCTCCTCCGGCTTCCCCACCGCGCGAACTATTCTGTCCTTTATATCTTCTTGTCCTTTATAAAGGTCAATGAGTTGTCCTTTATCGCCATCGGAATGGGGCACCTTGTATGCTAGCGCGTTTATCGTAAAGTCGCGCCGCTTGAGGTCTTCCTCCAAACTTTGCACAAAAGTAACCTCATCCGGCCGCCTGGTGTCTGAATAAAGCCCTTCACTCCGATACGGTGTAACCTCAACGACCTTTAGTGTTTCATCTGAAACACCCTCATTGACGATACCAACCGTCCCATATTTGTTCTCGTAAAAAGTCTCTTTAAAACAGGCAATAATCTCTTCAGGCTTGGCGTTCGTGGTGATGTCCCAATCTTTCGGCTTCTTGCCAAGTACTAAATCCCGCACACAGCCCCCGACCAGATATGCTTCAAACCCTTTATTTTCAAGGGTTTTTGCGATTTCCGCCACTTCTGGCGGTATGGAGAATGGCACGCTAGTTGACATGGCGTTATTTTAGTACATATTTTGCGTTTCCCCTAGCATAGCGTACTATTTACTCCTGCCCCTGTAGCTCAACGGATAGAGTGCCGGTCTTCGGAACCGGTGATGCGGGTTCGATTCCTGCCGGGGGCAAAAGCGTGGGACGCTTTTGCCAGCTGGAGCGCGGCGGCGCGAGGCGGGGTCGCGGGTTTTGCCAGCAGGCAAAAACCTGTGACCATAAAGCGTGGGACGCTTTTGCCAGCCGGAGCGCGGCGGCGCGAGGCGGGGTCGCGCGCGTTTTCAGCAGAAAA
>CAYGEN010000029.1:0-9027 GCA_964348955.1 uncultured Candidatus Saccharibacteria bacterium
GGGCAAAGCAGTTTGCCCGCTCATCCCTCACTGGCGTTCGGGCTGCCGAGAATTGAACTCGGGTCTCATCCACCCCATGGACGTATACTACCACTATACTACAGCCCGCTTTGCCCTCCTCCCGCTTCTCACATTCTGCCACGCCCGCGGATGAACGCAAGCGCGCCATGGAGCCCCCCTATTTCGCCCAACTCCGCTTTGCGAATCTCCGGCAATTCGGGAAATATAGTGAGAATTTTTTTGAGATGTTTCTCCACCGCCGAAATCTTAATACCCACTTCTCTCACCATCATGGACCCTCCCAAAACGACGACATTAGGCGACCAGTGTAAAATGGTGTTATTGAGCCCGTAGGCAAGAAATTTTGCCAATTCGTCCCATACAACCGGATTCAGTATTTCATTCGGTTCTTTTCCAAAACGCTTTTTGAGCGCGCTTCCTGAAATATAGTTCTCTAAATGCCCTCTCCCACAAAAATCATGTTCATCGGTATTACAACTCTCGCAGGCGCCCCCCGAGACATCAATAATCTGGTGTCCGGGTTCAAATCCGTATTGATTGCGGTCAATCCTGCCGTCCACAATGCGCACGCCACCGACGCCGGTACTCACGGTGATATAAACCACGATATCCTTCCCGCGGCCGGCGCCCCTATGCGCTTCCCCGAGTCCGACAAGCGCGGTGTCGTTTTGAAGCATGACGGGCGCGGCGAGAATCTTTTTTAGCTCTTCGGCAAGCGGCTTGCCAATCCATAGGGGCAAATGAGGAGAACGAACAAGCTCGTTTTTCCCCTGATTCATTACGCCGGCAACTCCGCCGCACGCCGTAACGACGCGCCGTCCACGTGTGAGCTCCCGCGCGGCTTTAAGAATTGCCTGCATTCCCGCATTAAAATCCTGCGGTGTTGCCGTGATAAGCGGCTCTTCAAATGTCTGCGCGTCTCCCGCAAAGGCAATTTTTATATTACTGCCGCCAATATCAAAAAGTAGATACATATGGTCGTATTGTTTGTATTATACATTCTGACTCTCAAGGCGTTTTTTGAACCGCGTTATAAGCGGAGTTTCCATCGGTTCATTTCCGTAGCCCTTGGCAAGCGCGAGGGCGAGCGCAATAGAGCGCAAAACAGAGCCGAAAACTTTCTCGCATGCCGTGGTGCCGACGACAGGAATAATAGTGACCGGTATACCCCGTTTCGTATATATCTCTTCGGTAATATGCATGCGTTTGAGCACACGCGCGTGATCGGCGGGGTCTTTGAGCAACAGGGCGTGAAATGGCGCGCGCGGCGAGAGCGATGAGCCGTCAAAACCCTCAATTTCGTTGTGGTTTGCCTCGGGCACATAATTGAAAAAAGCGGGAATTTTGGCGGTTTCGTTGAGCGTAATTTTCCAATAATATGCGAGCGACAAATAACGCCGCGAGGAATACACGAGCGGAATGCGGCCGAGGAGTGTCCGCGCAAGATTATTCCCCGCCTCTCCCGCTTCCTCTGGACGAAGCGACTTTGCAAGTGATGAGAGCTCCTTCTGAAGCGCTTCGCGCCGAATGAGCGCGGCGAGGGCGATGGCAGAGAGCCCAACGGCAGTTCGTGGCGGAAAACTTTCTCGCGGAAGCTTTATGTAAGGAATCTTTGCTTCTTTAGCGAGTGAGAGCAGTTTCCCTCCGCCTGCAATGACCGCAAGCGAATAGTTCTTCTCTATTGCGCGTTCGGCAAAATCAACCGTTTCCTCCGTATCGCCGGAATAGGAACTTGCGATGTAGAGGGTGCGCGTTGCCGCGGATTCTTTGAGAGGCGGTAAGCCGTAATCTGCATGCACTGAAAGACCGTGCTCCGGCTCAATCGCGTTTATGAGGTCGGCGCCGAGATGCGAGCCGCCCATGCCGCCAACTACAATTCTCTCAAATACCCTAAGCCCCGCGCGATTTTTTATATCAGGCGTGAAGGAGAAAGACGCGGCAACATGAAATAGAAGGTCGTCAATCATATTCGTACGGTGTAATGTACTATGTTAAAATCGCTAAAATCGCACCGGATTGCACGCAACGCACAGTCCCAATTGCTCCATCTTCTCCAGATAGTCTATGACGGTATGCACGAACTCGGCATGGCTCCACACCAGGGGCGCCGCGGAAACCTGCTCGCCGCTGTACGGGTCAATCTGCTCAGAAAGAATGCCCGACATTTGCGCGTGTTCCACCGTCCACAATAGCCAGCCGCGCACGGGCGCGAGGTCTTTTTCCGTTTTTGCGATTGCGGTGTAGTACTGGGCAAGCCAAAGACTGGTAATGAGCCAAGGGTTCGGCTGGCTCCTGCCCATGGGGCGATAATAATCGTCGTACTCAAAGCGCGGCATGCCGCGCGCCGAATCCTTTAAAAGCAAGCGGTCTTTAATCACGCCAAGGGCGGCGACCATGCGTTCATCATCCGGAGGCAACAACCCAAAACGAAACACGCCATAGAAACTGCTCATGTCCACCGTCTCGTCTCTGGTCAGCTCTCCCTTTTCATTCACGGTTAGCAGTTTCAAAAAGAGATTGAGTTTTGGGTCATAGAGCTGTTTCAAAATAAACTCACGCGCCGCGTTTGCGGCGTCGGTGTAGCGCTTCGCGGCATCTTCCTTTCCAAGGAGGCGCGCGAAGTTTGCCGCGGCGATAAGTGCGCCGTACTTGGCGCTCACCGTGTACGTTGAAATGCCGTACTTCGCCTCCCAAAGGTCATAACTCGGGTACGGGAGTCCAGAATCAACCGAACTATAGCTTGCGAGAAAATCGGCACAACCGCGAATTAACACATCGTATACGCTCTCAACAAATTCAAGGTCCTTGGTGAGGAGGTAGTGCCGCCAGAGCGCAAAGACGACAATTGCCGTTTCATCTTCTTGAATCGGCAACTCCGATTTACCGTCCCTGACCCAAGGATGCCACGACGAGCCAAGCGACTGGTCGGTACGATACTTGTGCATAAAATATCCGCGGTCGGCGGCAACATCGCGGGCAAAGGAAAAGAAATTTCGCGCAACATTGAAATCTCCCGCGCGGTCAAGCGCCATGGCGGCAAAGCCCGCGTCTCTCGGCCATACATAGTGGTAGCCGTCCCGCCCTCGCTGAAGCATGTCGGAGTCGCTCGAGGCAATGATGCCGCCGTTATTGTCGGCGTGTGCGCGAATAATAAAGAGCGATTTTTTAAATTCGGCCACTATTCTCTCTTCCAATCCGTAAAAGCTGAAGTTTTGCCGATTCACCCATGCGTGCCAGAAGTCCTGTGTGGTGCGCATGAGATGTTCGGGCGATTTTTCAAGAACATAGGTATTTAAATTGTGCACCTCCGGTATGGATTCGCCCACCGCCACCCAATAATGAACGGTCGTGCGCGCGCCGCCTTGGAGCGAGAGCGTGAGCCCGAGCGCCGAATCAACCGTACCGTGTTCAATGGGATTTTTTGAAAGTATCCCGTCAAGCGCATCAGCGTGCGTTCCTTCCTTTCCCTCAATCTCAAAGAGGCCGACGCTGTAGTCATCAAAACGAACGCCACCGTGGTGCGCGTTGAGAAGAAATACCCGCCGACCTTTGTAGTGAATAATGGCTTCGTAGCGCGGGTCGTAGTACGCGGTATCGCCGCGGTGCGATTCGGAAATATTAAATTGGTGCGCAAAAAAAAGTTTAATATCTCGCGGAACCTTGCGCGTATTTTCCACAACGGCCTCCCGCAGAAAAATATTGCGCTCGTTATACACCACATCGGTAAGAGTAATCGTGACGCCGAGATACTCATTTTTTGCGATTACTTTTCCCGCCGCCGTATGTTGGTCGCAGTCAATGCGTATGTCCCATGAAGGGTCGGTAAACCACCGCAACTCCCCGTCCGCGTACACACCCACTCTATGCATGTGACTGACACCCAGGTGATTTTCAAGCCCCACATAGGGAAAATAGAAATCGCGAACTTGCGCGCGCGCGTCAAGTCCAACCAAGATATGGCCGTTTCCGAGTGTTACGGATCGAGGCATGAAGCGTATGGATTAAATGCACTAAGCTAAACCTAATAAGAGTAGCGCTTGAGCGCATCCGCCACGGCGCGAACCGCCTCTTTGCGATTTTTTGCCTTGGCGAGCGCTCGCGCGCATACCTTATCTTGAAGGACGTCCTCCACCCAGCGCGCGAAATCGTTTTTCTCTCGGTTCGCGTGGTAGGCGTACTCATCATCGCTCAAGTGTTCGGCAAGCGTCTCTTTGAGCACGAACAGATTTGGCAACGCCAAACCGGACACCGTCCAAAAAGACTGCTCACCCCGAACCTCGACCAGCACGCGCTTGCCAGGAGCGCTCTTTTTTCCCGGAGACGCCGCCCGGTTGCTTTTTGGAAAAATTTTTCGCGCTATTTTTTTTACCATATTTAGAATCATGATACTTAATGCACCATTAATAATTGAAACGCCTTTCAACCCCGCTTAAGCATGCACGGGCGTCCGAAGCACAACTCCATGTTGATGCGCGTCTATTCTTAATTTTAAATCATGAAGCGCATTCATGAAAGCGATATACGCATCATAAGGAGATTCGTACGGATTAAAATACTTGTGCACATCACCGTCCGCAAACCACTTGGTGCACATATAGTAAAAATGGTCGGATGTTTGCATGCGCCGCCAATCATGAATTATGTCCTGGTCGCGAGAATTGAGCGCCGATTCTTCAAGCGCGTAGACTGCGGTAATTGCGGAACGCTGAATATCGTTGCCGACCCATGCCGAGAGGTCGCGTTCCGTATCCGCCCACGTGAGAATATGCGGCACGTCAAATTCGCCGACCGCTGTATAGGAAGAAATGGTTTGTGTCGGCGTTTTGAACGTAGTCTCTCGGTGCGCCAAGAGCTCTCCGGGGAGTGCGGCAAGAAAATCAAAAATGCCCGAGTCCGCCCACTGATGTTCTCCGAAGGTCTCATAATCCATGAATAAGTTGATGGTCTGCCCGCTTCCATGGTGCGCGTTCACCCACTCGGCAAACTTTGGCGCCGTAAGCGGCCAGCCCTTCCACGTGCGCTCCGAAAACCTAAACGCGATGTCGTCGGAAAGACGATAATTTTTTAACAGCACTTTGATGCGCTTTGCGCCTTTAGGGCGGTATAAAAAATTAGGACTCCTCCAACCGAGATAATGTTCCCACCCTTCCGCCATGATGCCGAGGTAGCCGCGCTGGTCCGCCCACGCCGCCAAATCATTGCGGTAGGAGAGCTCGGTGTTGCGCAAAACACGCGGCGTCACGCCAAACACGCGCCGTACCGTATCGCGGTGGAGATTCACCTGCCGTTCAAATTCTTTCGGGGAATAAAAAAATGCAAGAGAATGATAATAGGTGTCGGCAAGTATTTCTACCCGTCCGGTTGCCACTAGCCGCCTGAATGAATCGAGAACCTCCGGCATATCGCGCTCAAGCTGTTCTATGACTACGCCGGAAAAAGAAAATGCAAAGGTAAACTCCGGATGCCGCTCCAAAAGCCGCATAAGCACCTCGTTTGCCGGAAGGTATGATTTATGAGCGACCTTCTCCAGTATCCGACGGTTGTTTAGGTCGGTTTGCGACTCATCGTTGAAATACGCATGGTCGTGGCCAATGTCAAAGACACGATAACGCTTGACGCGCATCGGCTGATGCACATGAAAATAAAGGCATACCGAAAGCATGGGGGGCGGGTAGGAAGTACAAATTAAGAATTACGCGTGAGAAAAAAGGTGCGAATCACTAAACAAGAAGTGCGAATACGTGAGAGAAGAATGAATACAAACGGCGACTCGGTTCTCTGTTCTTAATTTCTCTATCGTACTTCGTACTTCGTATTTCGTACTTCATTAATGACCCTATGGTACAGCATAACACATATCTGTGCCGCTTTTTGCCAAGTTTGTTTGAGCGCATCGCTTCTTCCCGCGACTTTCAGTTGGTGACGAAGCGGAGCGTAGCGGAGAACCGACACTATTTTATTTGCCATTTCGTCAATGTCCCAAAAATCAACCTTGAGCGCGTTCGCTATGACTTCCGAGACGCCGGACTGTTTTGAAATAAGCACCGGCGTGCCGCTTGCGAGCGATTCAAGCGGCGTGATGCCGAACGGCTCCGACACGCTCGGCAGAACATACAGGTCGGCCGCAAGGTAGAGGCGGTCAAGCTCGGCGCCGCGCACAAACCCCGCAAAAAATACGCGGTGCGCGATGCCAAGCTCCGCGGCAAGCCGAATAAGCTGGCGCTCCATGTCGCCGGAACCGGCAACGATGAAAAATGTTTTTGGGTTTTCCTTCAAAACGCGCGCCGCCGCCCGCAGAAAATAGTCGGGACCTTTTTGTACGGTTAACCTCCCGACATAGAGCACGATGCGATACCCCGGTATTTTTAAGCCAAGCGGCAAAAGACCTTCCTTGCCCACTTCACGGCCAGCGCTTTGCGAACCGGCGGATACTTCCGGCTCAATGCCGTTGTAGACTACGCTTACTTTCTCCGGCGAAATGCCGTACCGCTCCACAATAATACGCTTGGTGTACTCCGAGACGGCGATGATGGCGTCCGCCTCATCCATACCCGCTTTTTCAATGGCATACACGCGACGGTCCACGTGGTTCCCGCCCCCCAAATCAAAGCCGGTTGCGTGCACGTGCACGATGAGCGGCTTTCCAGAGATACGCTTCGCCTCAATGCCCGCGGGAAAAGAGAGCCAGTCATGCGCATGTATGAGGTCAAACGATTCTCCGGCAAGAAGCCCTTCCACCAGTGATGCGTAGCGAAGAACTTCCGCCAGCAAGTTATCTCCGTAGATTTCTACTCCGGCAAGACGGCGCACCCGCTCAAAACTTTCACTCGTCTGATATGCGGCGAGACCCGTATGAGCGCCTTTAAAAGTAATGTGCTCAAGTCCCGCAAAAAGAAAGCGAATTGAGGAGTCAGACACTTCCACGCGCTTCGGGAGTACAAAGAGCACTTCCACACCTTCTTTCAGAAGCCCGCGCGCCAAACCACTGCACGCAACCCCGAGACCGCCGCTATTATAGGGAGGAAACTCCCAGCCGAACATGACTACGCGCATAAATAATGAGTGGAACGACGAATCATAAAGAATGAATAAGCATAATGAAAAAGAAGCAGGCGAATTGAATAACTATCGTTCATAATTCCTTATTCCCGCTTCCCCATCCTTCCATGGTATGCTAAACGCTTCAAATTCCGGCAGTAGCTTCCTTCCGTATAAAAGCCGTGCAATGACCTCCGCGTGAGATTTCGCGCCGGTGAGTGCATTGTGGGGCATGGGTTCCGCAGGAATGCCGACATACTGTAAAACGGCGTCCAAATCGAGCGCGGAGCGCTGGTGTACCATTGGAATTTCCATGCCGCGTTTGGTCATGTGCATAAAGGCAAGGGTGTGCGTGTCAATCGTGCGATATGCGAGCGGCCAATCTAGGTGCGCCCGACCCGCAGCGGCTTTCAGAAAATCTCGGTCAAAAGAAGGATTTTGCCCGGCAAGGGTGTGCTCTGGTACGCTCGTTACCCACGTGAGAAACTGTGCCACGAGCTCCCCTTCAGACGGTTTGCGCGAATCACTAATCTCATCACGCGTAAAACCACAAACCTTAAGCGCCTCGTCCATGATGTGCGCGCCGTCCCATATCCTACATTCACCGTAAAACTGATTTTCCGGGGCATTAAAATCCAAAGCGCCCACGCTCACCATTGAGTGCTTGTGGTATTCAGTGCCCGACGCTTCAACATCAACAACAATCATATAATGAGAAGTACGAATTAAAAATTATGGAGTACGGACGGATGGAAAAACAAGGCCGTGCGTGTGCTTGTGTAAAAGTCGGCGCGCCGCACTCATTCTTACTTCGTACGTCATTCTTCCTACTTCGTATTTACGCAGTTTGCCGCCGCATGATACCCGGCAAGCTCCGCGTCATTCTTTGTGGCAAACCAAATCTTGTTTGCGTCCTTGATGCGCGAAGCGCCCGAACACGTCGGCAGGTAGTAGGCGGTGCCGTTTTTGGAGGCAACATACGCGCCGCTTTTTGCCGGTTCTGCAAGTGCTTTAACCGCTCGCACATGCGCCGATACCGCCGCCTGCGCCGCCGCCGTTTCTGCGGTGTTTTTAACGGTAAGAGATGCTCCGCGCTCTTCCAAAGACGAGAGCCGCCCCAAACCAAAAGAGGCGGTACCGACCAGTATGATGACGAATGCGAGCACAAGGGAGCGTGAGACATCCTTGCCAACTGCCAAGCGCTCTGCTATTCTTGCGAACACAGCCATCTATTGCAGTATATCCTGCAATGGCGTTTTAAAAAAGAATTTATACGCAGTTTTGTATTATTCGTAATTCACTGGTCGGGCAGACTTAATTCATACTTCGTACTCATCTAACTTTATGGCAACAAAAAAGGCCGGCGGCTCGGCGAAAAACCTGCGCGACTCCAATCCGAAATATCTCGGTGTCAAGCGTTATGCGGGAGAGACGGTCGCAACCGGCGAGATATTGGTGCGTCAGCGAGGTACGCGCATTCTCCCTGGCAGAAGCGTTGGTACGGGCAAAGACCATACGCTCTTCGCGCTCAAGGACGGTACGGTGTCTTTTCGGACTAAGCGAAAGGTGGGATTTAACAACCGCACCAAAGTCCTGCGAATGATTGAAGTCTCTTAAAAAACCCCGCTCTTTCTGCGGAAAGAGCGGGGTTACCACGCTCCTCTACGGGGAACCGCGCGCAGTTACAAGACCCCCTCCACGCTTCGTGCATTCATATCCAATGCTATGTTTTGATATGAATGTGCGAAGCGTGAAGAAGCGTAAAAAGTGTACGATATATCGTACACTTTTTACTTGTGTGGGGGCACGTTATTTCTTCGGGGACTATTGACAAATACGGCATTAGGTGTATGATAGGAGGTATAGTTCTTTGATAAGACTTGGCGTACGGTCATAGCGAAAAGTGGCTTAACCAATAGGCCATTCCTCGCTATGACCACACAGGCCATGGTTCCTCCTCGGATTAGA
>CAYGEN010000030.1:0-8066 GCA_964348955.1 uncultured Candidatus Saccharibacteria bacterium
ACTTTTGGGTTTGGCATTTTTCAAAAACACCATTCCCTAACCGCTTACATATTTTATATTTTGGTCCAATAATCATATAATTAAAAAATGGATTGACGCGCGCTCCTTTCGTAATTCGTACTTCTTAATTCGTATTTCCTACCCCCCTAGACCCTCCTTGGCTTCGGCGGACGCGGACCATTGAAAGGAATCGGCGTGGTATCAATAATACGTAATATCTGAATCCCCTTTGCGCTGAATGAACGCAATGCCGACTCCCGTCCGGAACCCACGCCTTTCACGACCGCACGCGCTTCTTTCATGCCGAGCTGTGAAGCTTTTTCGCCGATAAGCTCCCCCACTTTCGCCGCCGCAAAAGGCGTTCCTTTTTTTGCGCCCTTAAAACCAAGGGAGCCGCTTGACGACCACGCCACCGCATTGCCTTTGGTATCCGCGAGAAGCACCTTGGTATTATTATAGGTAGCATGCACATAAAGCGTGCCGCTGTCAAGCTGGCGGCGAGATAAACGACCGATGGTGCGACCCTCCGTCGCACTTTCACCTTCCGCTCCCTTTTTTACGATTCTTTTTTTGCCCATACGGTAAAATACTTAGAAAATTGGAACACCTCTAAAAATTAAGTCTTCTCTGTCTTGCGTCTGCCAGAGGTCATGGTCTTTCGAACATTACCGCGAATAGTGCGAGAGTTGGTCTTGGTGCGTTGTCCGCGCGCAGGCAGGCGCTTAGTATGGCGCGAGCCGCGGTAGGACTTAATGTCTTTAAGTCGTTTGATGTTTGCTGAAACTTCGCGACGCAGGTCTCCTTCTACCGCCCGTACCTCAACAATTTTTCGGATGGCATTTTCCTCATCGGTCGTGACGTCCTTCCCTTTTTTTGATGGCGAGAGGTTTGCCTCTTTAAGAATCCGAAGTGCCTGCGGCCTGCCAATGCCATACACTGCCGTCAATCCGATGGCGAGAGGTTTTTTATCGGGAATATTGATGCCAAAAAGACGCATAGTATTTGATAGTTGTTTTTTGTAGGGGATTAGTAGCCGCGCGCTACCGCTTATCCCTGCCTCTGCTTGTGTCGGTTGTTACTGCAGATAACGAAAAGTTTGCCTTTTCGGCGAACCGACCTGCAGTTTGCGCATATTTTTTTTACCGATGCTTTTACTTTCATATGTTCCAAACACTTCGCGGCACCACGCGCCCCTTACGACAATATAATACCCTCGGTACACCGCTTAAAGTGGCCTATCTTAACCTTGAATTACAAAACTTTTTACTCGGTGCGAGTTTCGTAATTCAAGAATATTGACTGGAGCATGGCGTTATCCGAACGTAACACCTCTCGGTGTTACAACCTCTTGATAATCCTGCCTTTGCCTCCGTATGGCTCAAGTTCCACTTCCACCTTGTCACCAACCAACACTTTAATGCGATACATGCGCATACGACCGGAAAGGTAGGTAAGTATTTTCGCGCCGTCCTCAAGCGTAACCCGAAATAGCGTATTCGGGAGTGCCTCATCTACGACACCTAAGGTGGTTGGCTGTTTTGTCCGCTGTTCCATTGTGAGGTACAGTAGCGAATACTAGCAGAGACGTGCAAAATCGTCAACTATTTGACGGTAGCGGGTGCGGAAATGACTATAATTTCTTCCACCTTTGTGGGGAATGTTTGTTTCCAGAATGGGCGGAAAGCTACTTCAGCGTGTTCAATGCCTTGATACCCCGAAAGAACGGTGGGAAGTGCGGATTTTGACTTGCCAGCTAAATCGCGTTTGAGGGCTTCCCCGTCAAAGAGTGCCACAAGATGCGCGTTGCCGGCAAGTCCAAAGAAGAAACTCTCTTTGCTCCATGGCTCATTAATATCCTCCTCAGCAAGCGTAAAGACGAGTGTGCTGTCGTCGGCAAGCGTTAACGCTACACCCTCCCCAGGGCTCAAAGCAGTTGCGGTGGCGATTGCGCGCGAGAGTTCATTTTTTGAAAAGAGAAGCGCATGGAGTGTCGCTTGTTCCTGAATAAGAATCGAGGTGCCACTGTCGGTATTCTGAAGAGGTGAATGGTCAACAAATATCGCGCCGTCATACATCTCCGCATCTTCAGGCTTTTGCGCCACTGCCAGCGCGATAAGTTCGCTCCTGAGCTTAGCCTGCAAATCTTCTCTCTGTTTTGCGACCACACTCGGGTCCGCCGTGAGGCGTTTACCGACAAACCCGCCGGTCATAGGCGTCTTTGAACGACCATAAAACTTGCTATATTGCGGCGTTCCCTTAAATCCGGGAACGGTGAAATCGGTGAGGTCTATGTTGTATGAGTCACCGGGCTCGTCGGCATACACCGTTACCTCAATGCTTCCCGGTCCCGCTCCGGTCTTTCCGGGCACCACAACCGACTTGTCTATGCGATATATTTTCTTGTCACTTGATTCAAAGCGCGTATTGCGGATGAGACGCTGTGTTGCGGCACTGTAGTCATTGTAGACGACAATCTGACCGGATGCTCGTACCGAAGCATCTTCCTTCCCGTTAGAAGGCACGCTTTCAGAACCCGCTTTTTGCACGGTCAACACCTTAAAAGGCAACTCGCCTGTCTTCGGTGACTTAAAAGCTTGAAATTGATTCTCAATCGGAACCGTAAACTGTTTTGGGAACGCCGTAAGAGTCGTTTTTGAAAAGAAAGCGGACAGCGCAATGCTGACACCAATGACCGCGAGAGCGGCAATGAGCCACGCCGCTCCTCGCCAGCTAAAACTCTTCTGTTTTCGCCGCGGCGGGGCAGATGACGGTCCGCCATTCCCCGGTATAAAAGCATCCGCGCCATCTTCATCATATCGGCGACCCTGGGCGCGATTGGGGGACAATTCAATTTGTCTAATGGAGCGTCGCTCTCCTTGAACCATATCGCTCATTGTGTTTTTTGCCATGGAAATAATACGGGAAGTAATCGTTATGATAACAGTATATCCTCAAACGAGGGTATCGGCAAAGTCGGTGCGTGGATACTTGTGAGCGAAGAGCGCATAAAGCGCGAGGTACGGGTCAAGCAAAACTGATTTGCCCAAGGAGAGATGAGAGGAAAAATGTTCGGGGGTTAAAAGGACTACGGAAAAAGGCGCGCCGGTCATCGTAAGCGCATTGGTGCTGTTTTCAAGGAGCGCGGCGCGAAACCATTCTCCCAGGACAAGCTCGGTGACAAGAAAAAGGGAGGTCGGGAGTGTGTGTCCATTTGATAATTTCTGAACGGCTCCCTCAAAAGCGCTCTCCCAATCGCTTTGGACCGCCGCAAGCGCGATTGACATCCTTTCCGACTCTTTTGCTTCGCTCTTGCCGCTCCGATAGAGCTCAAGGCGCGACTCCGCATCGTCTTTAGTCGTTTTGAGCGACGAGGCAATGGCGCGCAGAAGGGTATTTTTTCCCACAGGAAATGAGCCGTGTTCAATGAGAACGTCGTCGCGCACCAACGCCAATTCGGTCGCTTCACCGCTTACACTTGCAAGCAAAAAATCTTCTTCTTCGGCAAAGAGATCGCGAATGCCGGAAAAGAGAACGAGCATGGAGGAATGGTAGGTTCGGGTACCGCGGTGGAAGAGACGCTTAAACACCTCGCTGGTTTGCCGGTACACCTCAGTATCCAAAAAGGAAACGAGTACGGCCGCCTCCACGCTTTTCGCTTTTTTACCGCGAGGATTCCCCGTTGGATAACCATTCAAGCGCGTTTGAATAATTTTTTTCTCCATGAGCATTGCCGTGGCGCCCTTGGCGGCGTTGAGTGTGCGCTCCTTCTCATTCAAATACCCTTCTATATCGCTTAACGCCCCGTCAACACTCACCGACTTTTGATGCGCAAAGCTAAGGAGTGTCGTCTGCGAAACGTACCACGGTGAAGAAAAAACAACGAAGATATCGTCGAGTTTTTGCGCGCCGAATAGGCGCTCGTTTGCGGCAACGGCGGCTTCCGCTACAGCCTGGAGCGCCACAAGCATGTCTTTTGTGAGCCGCGAGAGTTCAAGACGATTTTGAAAAGGGAAATCACGGCGAAGACTCCAGAGCACCTCGGGCGACTCGCTCCCGCTTTGAATGAGCGCCGCCGCAACACTACTGCTCGTAATATCAAAAACCATGACCGGACGAGATGCGGTTCTTTTGAACATACCTATGTGGATTAGTATAGCCGATGCAACTCATAGAACGCAAAGAGGATATTCTATATTGAATGGCAAAACGTTACCCGGTACGGGTTTTAGAGAGCCGCGCCTTCTATTCCAAAACCGCTTTGATGCGGCGCGTGCCCTGCGCAATTGCTTCTTCCTTTGCAATTTTAAAATGGCCGAGCGCTCCGGTATTCGCAACGTGGGGACCGCCGCAAAACTCTATGCTGTATTCGCCTATGTTATAAATGCGCACCTTATCGCCA
This sequence comes from uncultured Candidatus Saccharibacteria bacterium, assembly GCA_964348955.1. Classification (GTDB taxonomy): domain Bacteria; phylum Patescibacteriota; class Minisyncoccia; order Phycocordibacterales; family 2-01-FULL-51-21; genus 2-01-FULL-51-21. Next base: position 4,400 of record CAYGEN010000030.1, read on the forward strand.
TATTTTTCTTCAAACAAGCCGATAGCGCCGCGTTTTTCCGCTTCAGAAATCGGAATGTCTTCGTAAGAAACGGGTAACTTCTCCCGTATCTGACGATTCACTATTTCCTCAACTTTTCGCTTCTCTTCATCCGTCATCTTCCGTTCAAACGCAAAGTCAAAGCGTAGGCGCTCCGGCGTAATGTTGCTTCCCTTTTGAAATGCCTCTTTGCCAAGCACATCCCGAAGCGCTTGGTGCAAAAGATGCGTCGCGGTGTGATATTTCACCGACTGCTCGCTGTGGTCGGCGAGCCCACCTTTGAATTTTTGCGATGCGCCGGCGCGCGAGCGCGCGCGATGTTTTTCCATTTCCTTTGCAAATCCGTCAATATCAACTTTGATGCCCCGCTCGCCTGCCAGTTCAGCCGTCATCTCTATGGGAAACCCGTAGGACGTAAAAAGAATAAATGCGTCAAGGGCGGTAATAGGTTCTCCCGCGTTCGCCGCACACTTTTCAAATTGCTTCAGCCCTCGCGCGAGCGTTTCTCTGAAGGTATGTTCTTCTTGAGAAATCATCTCTGCAATCTTGGTCTCGCGCTCCCCGAGAATCGTGTACGTATTACGATATATTGCAATAATTAAGGGAACGATTTGAGGCAATATCCCGCCCGCGAGGCCAAGAAGTTCCGCGTGACGAATCGCGCGCCGTATGAGCCGCCGCAGTATATATCCTTGGTCGGTATTTGACGGCTCTACGCCGTCTCCCGCCATAAAGACTGCCGCGCGTGTGTGGTCGGCTATCACGCGAAACGACTTTTGGTACCGTAAATCGGCATAGCTTTTTTGCGCGGCCTGTTCCAACTTTTTAATGATGCCCGCAAAAATGTCCAAGGCAAAAATATCCGCATGGTCATTAGCCGCGGCGGCGATGCGCTCCAGTCCCCCGCCGAAATCCACATTTCGCTCTGGCAGGGAGCCAAAGATGCCCTCCGGCGTTTTGATGAATTCCATAAACACCGAGTTGCCGATTTCCATGAAGCGGCCACAGTCGCAGTTGGGATGACACATGGCGCCGAACGCCGTATCATGCGCCGTGCCAAAGTCAAAAAATATTTCGGAGTCTGGTCCTCCGGGCTCCCCCGCCGGCATGTCCTCCGGCATGCCGGCGCGACTCCACCAGTTCTTTTGCGCATCATAGTAAAAAATACGTCCTCCCTGCATGCCCTCTTTTGCCGCGCGCTCATACGTTCCCATTTCAACGTCTTTCGCGTCAATATGCTTTTCCGCAAAGAGTTTTTTCCAGATGTCCGCGGACTCCGTGTCTTTTGGCAGGCGAAGCTTTTGGTCGCCAGAAAACACGGTTACGTAAAGTCGGTTCGGATGTATGCCTACGGCATCAGTGAGAAAAGCGAAGAGCCACGCAAGCTGTTCTTCTTTGAAATAATCTCCAAGCGACCAGTTGCCGAGCATTTCAAAAAAAGTGGTGTGGCGGTTGTCTCCCACTTCCTCTATGTCTTCCGCGCGAAAGCATTTTTGAGAGTTTACCAGTCGTTTGCCCCTCGGGTGCGGCGCGCCTTGAAAAAGTTGAAATAGGCCTCTCTGATGTCGTTCGTGTTCATGCGTTGTGTGGCAATACCCCATCTTACCAATTTATTTGAAATTAGGATATTATGAACCGAAACCAATTTCAAAACCTATCACAATCTTATAACGCATAACATGCACAAAAAAAAGAAGGATTGGGGATTTAATGTCCTCTCCATGGACAAAGCAGTCCGCCCGCAGGACGATTTTTATCGGTTCGCGAACGGCCGCTGGCTAGAGAAAAATCGCGTGCCCAAGGCGGAATCTCGCTGGGGCAGTTTCACCATTTTGCGCTATCGTACCGAACACCAGCTGAAGAGCATTCTCTTCGGTCTTGAACGCTTGAATACCGTCGCTAAAGGTTCTCCCGAACAACTTGCGCGCGATTTATACCGCTCTGCGCTTAACATGAAATTGCGCAACAAGCTCGGCATAAAGCCGATGGAATCACTGCGGGAGAAAATCGCCGCCGTCCGCTCAAAAGATGAACTCTTGGATACCATCGCCTACCTCCACCGACGCGGCTTCTCCGGCGGATGGTCGTTTTTTGTCGGGCAAGACGATAAGGCGAGCGAAAAAAATATCACCTACCTCTTTCAAGGCGGACTCGGGATGCCGGAGCGAGAATACTACCTCAAGGACACTCCGGAGCAAATGAGAGTGCGCGAGGCCTATCGCACCCACATAAAAACACTCTCGGTGCTTGGCGGAAAAATAGCCGAAGAAGCGGAGAGCGTGGCGGACACGATACTCCGCATTGAAACCGCGCTTGCGAAGGTCTCCATGAAAAAAGAAGACACGCGCGACCCGGAAAAAACCTACCACAAAAAATCCGTGCGCGAGCTCTCTCGCCTTGCGCCGGGAATAAACTGGAGCCGCTATTTTTCTCTTGTCGGCGCCAAAGACATAAAAACCCTCATCGTTTCCCAGCCAAATTTCTTCCGCGGCACGGCAATGATTTTTACCCGCTTGCCGCTTGCCGATTGGAAAACCTATCTGGAATGGCATGTGCTCAATGACTCTGCGCCGCTCCTCTCTGAAAAATTTACCCGCGCAAGCTTCACTTTTTACGGCAAGGCGCTCACGGGCACCACAAGCATGAAGCCCCCTTGGCGCCGCGCGCTTGCAGCCGTAAACGGAATGCTCCCCGACACGCTCGGCAAGCTCTATGTGGAGCATTTTTTCAGCAAGGAATCTAAGGAGCGCATGGACGAGCTCGTCAGCGACCTATTTGTCGCCTATGAAGCTCGTATTAAAGGGCTTGATTGGATGAGTCAGGGCACTAAGCGCAAGGCGCTTGAAAAACTTCATGCCATAAATCGCAAAATTGCCTACCCGAATCGCTTCAAAAGCTATCGCGGTTTGCGCATCGTCGCGGACGATTTTTTCGGCAACATCGTTCGAGGAAACGCGTATGAGCATCGCCGTATGATGGCTCGCCTTAAGAAACCGGTTGACCGCAAAGAGTGGTTCATGAGCCCGCAGACGGTGAACGCATACTACCACCCAAATTTAAACGACATCGTCTTCCCCGCCGCCATTCTTCAACCCCCCTTTTTCGGGGCAGATGCGGATGCGGCGGTAAACTATGCGGCAATCGGTTCAGTTATCGCGCATGAAATCACGCACGGTTTTGACGACCAAGGGTCAAAGTTTGATGGCAAGGGCAATATGAAAAACTGGTGGAGCAAAGAGGACCGCAGGCGCTACAAACGCAAAGCGCAGATTCTCGTTAAGCAATTTGACGCCTACGAAGCGGCGCCCGGTGTGCATGCCAACGGAACACTCACGCTCGGTGAAAATATCGCCGATTTGGGAGGCGTTGCGCTCGCCTTTGACGCTTACCTACGGCATGTGGAAAAACACGGTAGGGAAACTATAGGCGGCTTCACGCCCGAGGAACGGTTTTTTCTCGGTTTTGCCCAACAAGAGCGCGAGGTGTCGCGTGAAGAAATTCAAAAGACGCTTGCGCTCATTGACCCGCACGCCGCCGCGCCGCTTCGTGTGAATGGCCCGCTGTCAAACTTTCCCGCATTTTACGAAACATTCAGCGTTAAAAAAGGAGACAAGCTCTACCGCGAACTGCGCACCCGCGCCAAAATATG
>CAYGEN010000031.1:0-7281 GCA_964348955.1 uncultured Candidatus Saccharibacteria bacterium
ATCCTCCAGAGGGATGTGTCCTACCATTAGACGATCCGGCAATGGCAACAGTTTGCGACTGTTAGATTTGTAGCTTATAGCTTTTTGAGTCCGACGGCAACTATGCGGTGACAGGAATAATTCCCGTTTTCCGCGCCCCGCCCCGCGTTTTTGGCGGAGAGGGATTGAAAATTTTTCGCTTGGCGATTTCAATGAGCGCGATTTCCACTAACCCAACGACCGCGATGATAATCCAGAACGAAAAATCAAGCGGCACCGTTGAAAGCACTCTTTGGAAGAACGGCACATATACCGCAACAAAAAGAAGCGCTATTCCCAAGAGTGCGGCGACATTCAGATATCGGTTTGAAAAAATACTGCGGCGGAAAAGCGGCCGATGGAACGAGCGGACAACGTACGCGAAAAGAAGCGAGTCGAAACCCATAAGAACAAAGGTGGCGGTGCGCGTCAGTTCCAGATTGTCAGTCGCGATGTAGAAAGAAATGAATGTCAGGAATGCGGTAAATCCCGTTATAAGAAAAACCGAAAACATAAACCAGCGTAACTCGCCGTTTAAAATGGGCTCTCGCCTATCACGGGGCTTTCGGTCCATGACACCCGTAGTCTCCTGCTCGGTCGTGAGCGCAAGGTCGGGGAAGCCGTCTTCAACAAGGTTTATCCAAAGAATTTGCGCGGCAAGAAGCGGCAAAGGCAACCCGACCGCCATAGCCGCGAAGAAAAGAAAGAGCTGGGAAAAATCGTCGGCGACCAGATACACGAACACCTTTCGGATATTTTGGAAAATGACGCGCCCTTGCTCAATCGCTTTTACTATCGTGCGAAAGTTGTCATCCAAAAGCACAATATCGGCGACTTCTTTCGCAACATCCGTGCCGCTCCCGACGGCGACGCCGACATCGGCCGCTTTGAGCGCGGGAGCGTCATTGATGCCGTCGCCAACCATTGCAACCACCTCGCCATTTTGTTTGAGCGCGTTTACTAACCGCAACTTGTGATGCGGCGAAACGCGGGCAAAAATAACCGCCGTCTGTACTCTCTCCGCAAGCTCATGGTCGTTCATCAGCTCAATCTCCACACCCTCCACAATGTCTTTCGCCTCTGCGGCAATACCCACTTCCTCGGCAATGGCGCGCGCGGTGAGTTTGTGGTCGCCGGTAATAATAATAGTGCGAATACCGGCGCGTTTAGTGAGCTCAATGGATTCCTTTGCATCTTCGCGAAGCGGGTCTTGAAGCGCGATGAAGCCGACGAGCGTCAGCTTCTCCACAAGCTCTTGAAGGCGGCGCGCCCCGCCGGGAACTTTGCGTTCGGCGCAGGCAACCACACGCAGGCCTTTCTCGGTGAGTGATTCAAACTTAGCGATAAGCTGGCGACACTCCTCTGAATCAAGCGCGGTTTTTCTGCCATCAATATCAAGCATTGTAGCGCGCGAGAGAATGATTTCGGGCGCGCCGATAACCTGCACCAGGCGGTCGCCCGATTTGTCCTCGTGAAGCGAGGCGGCAAATTTATTCTCCGAGGTAAAACTCAACCGCTCCACGACCGGGTACTGTTTTTCAAGTTCTCCTTTGCGAAGTCCCGCATGAGCGGCGGCCACCAAAAATGCGCGCTCGGTCGCGCGCCCACGCACAACCCACTCATGCAATTCCGCATCCGGATTTTCAATAAACGCGTCGTTCGTAAGCGCGGCAATCTTAAGCACGGTAACGTGCGACTCCGCGCCGCTTACGTCGGCGCCCTTCGGCAAAGGACGCTTTCCATCACTTAGAAGCTCGCGCGAACCGGTCAGTATTCGGCTCACCTGCATGATACCCTTCGTGAGCGTACCTGTTTTATCGGTGCATATAACGGTTACTCCCCCGAGCGTTTCGTTGGCAATCAATTTACGCACAAGCCCCTTCTCGGCAAGTATCCGACGCATTCCAAGAACAAGAATGACCGTAACCGCGGGCAATACTCCCACGGGAATGGCGGAGACGGAGAGCGCGAGAGCGGCGACCAACGTATCGGAAAATTCGCGTCCGGTCACATAGCCGATTGCAATAACTATAAGTGCGACGACGAGTACGAACGCGGCGACCATGCGAGACATTGAGAGAATTTTGTGCTGTAGCGGTGTCCGCTCTTCCCGTGTTTCGCTAAGGAGAGATACGATTTTGCCAAACTCGGAAGATATGCCGGTTGCAACGACAACGCCCACGCCGTGCCCGTCTTCAACAAGTGTGCCCATAAACGCCATGGAAGTTTGGTCGCCAATAGGCGCGCTTTCTTGAACCGGCTCAACCTCTTTTTCTGCCGCGCGCCACTCCCCCGTCAAACTTGACTCGTTAATTTTCAAATCACTTACTTCAACGAGCCGCATATCGGCTGGCACTTTGTCACCTTGCTTCAGCATCACCCTGTCGCCCGGTACAAGTTCAAGCGTGGGTATCTCCCGCAGGCGTCCTTCGCGAATCACCTTCGCCGTCATACCGACCTCTTTCTTAAGAAAACGCAAAGAGCGGTTAACCTTGTCTTCCTGATAAAAGGCGACGCTCGTATTGATGAGAAGTACCACGCCGATAAAAATGGCGTCACTTATATGGTTCAACTTAAGCGAGATACCGGCCGCAATGAGAAGAATCAAAATGAGCGGGCTGTTGAACTGCGCCAAAAGAAGGCGCGCGCGGGAATAAGGCTTTTCCTCCGGTAGGCGATTCTGTCCGAAGCGCGCGAGTCGCACCGTCGCTTCGGCATTGGTAATCCCTTCGGCGTTGCTCTTGAGCTCCGTTAAAACCTGCGCGTAAAGACGCGCGTGCCAATTTTTTTTGTACTCAAATTCCATATAAAAATGGGTACGCCCTGCGGGCATAGCCCACCTTGCGCGGGACCGAGGACTACACCGTGCGCTTTTTTGCCTGCCGGTTCGTTTTCCTACCCGCCGTACCCGCAGGCTTGCCCGCACGAAGCCCCGTGCGGGAAGCCACCTTAATAAAAGCGGTGAAGAGCGGGTGAGGACGCAGTGGCCTTGCCTGAAATTCGGGATGAAATTGCGTCCCGACAAAAAACGGGTGCTTTGATTTCGGCAGTTCGGCAATTTCCATAAGCACGCGGTCGGGCGAGACGCCGGAAAACACCAAACCCGCTTTCTTGAGCTTTTCCACGTAGAGAGGGTTCACCTCATAGCGATGACGGTGGCGCTCCTCTACAATTTCTTTGCCGTATGCGCTCCTTGCGATAGTCCCCTTCTCAAGATACGCGGGGTAAACACCGAGGCGCATGGTGCCGCCGTAGCGCTCAGCCTCAAGAAGTTTTTTTTGCTCAATCATAACGGAGATGACCGGGTCTGGGGTCTCCGGCTCAATCTCGGTTGTGTGCGCGTGTGCGATACCCGCAACATTGCGCGCGTATTCCACGACCGCGAGCTGCATACCGTAACAGAGTCCGAGGTATGGAATCTTGTGCTCACGCGCAAAACGAATGACTTTGAGTTTCCCGTCCACACCCGCCTCACCGAAGCCGCCCGGCACGATAATGCCGTCGTATTTTTTGAGTTCTGCAAGTTTCTTTTTGACTTCGCCTTCGGAGACAGCCGCATTTTCACTGGAAAAATCTTTTGAATTGAGCCAGACGATTGAGGGCTTCACGCCGAGCTTGGCGCCGGAAAATTTTATCGCTTCAATAACTGAAATATAAGCATCGGAGAGCACAAAATCACCCGTATCAAAGTACTTTCCTACAATGGCGATGTTCACCTTGCGCTCTGTTCCCTTCAGTTTGTGAACAAATGCACTCCATGCCCGCAAATCGCCCTTGTGCCGACCGCGGATTTTAAGCTCGGAGAGGATAATGTCGCCGAGATTGTCTTTTTCAAAATTGAGCGGCACCTCGTAGATACTCTCAATATCGGGCGCGGAAATGACATGCTCGGGGCGCATGTTGCACCACACGGCGATTTTTTCCTTGCGGCGGCGGTCAAGCGGCAATTCACTGCGCGCAATAATCATGTCCGGCTGGATACCGTAGCTGTTCAACTGTCGCACGGCATTTTGTGTCGGCTTTGTCTTCATCTCCCCCACCTTGTAGGGAATGGGGAGGTAGGAAACCATGATCGTGAGCACATCATCAGCGTGCTTCATGCGCATGACGCGCGCCGCTTCTATAAAAAGCGCGTTTTGGAAGTCGCCGATAGTGCCCCCGATTTCTATGAGTGATATTTCGGAGCCATTCAAATCCGCAGCGCGCTCAATTCGCCGAATAATTTCGTCTCTGATATGCGGCACCGCCTCTACGCACTTTCCCTTGTAGGCCAAGTTGCGCTCCCGTTCAATAACATGCTGGTAGACCATGCCACTCGTGATGTAATCTTCGTCTTTGAGGTCCAGGTCCAAAAACCGCTCATAGTTGCCCATATCCTGATCCGTTTCAAGACCGGAGCGGAGCACAAACACTTCGCCATGTTCCGTCGGATTCATGGTGCCGGCGTCTACATTCAGGTACGGGTCAATTTTGATTGGATTTACAACAAAACCCTTCGCTTGAAGGATTTTGCCGATGGAAGAGGTGGCGATCCCTTTCCCAACTCCCGACATAACGCCGCCTATGACAAAAATGTATTTATGGCCCTTCCGCATGACGTTAAACTTTTAGGTATCGCCTCACGGCAAAAAAACTCGCCAGCGTGCCGAGCGCAACGCCGGAGAGAAGAATGAGGAGCGTCAGTTGGAAAAAGTTTGCAAGATAGTAGGTAAATAAATTGATGCCGCTGAAGAATTTTTCCGTGACGGGGCCAAGCCACATGGTCATGGGGAAAAACAGCACGAGCGTTACAAGCGCGGCGATAACGCCGTACATAACGCCCGTGAAGATGAACGGTCCTCTAATGTAAGCGTTGGATGCGCCGACGAGCTTCATGACGGATATTTCATCACGCGAAACATAAATGGCGAGACGTATGGTCGTGAACATGATAAGAAACGACGCGGCCACGAGAATGGCGACGACGGCAATGCCAAATTTTTTCGCGGAGGAAATGATGGTGGACAGATTATCAATTGCTTCCTTGTTGCGCACGTAATTCACGCGGTCAATAATGGAAGACACGCTTTTCGCAAGCGCCGTGTCACTCGTGAGCTCATTCGCAATTCCCTCATATTTTGACGGGTCCTTCGCTTTAATGCTCAAACTTGCCTCAAGAGGATTCATGCCGAGTTCGTCAAGTGCTTGAAGAGTGAGCTGGTCGTTCTCGTGACGCGCCCGGAAATCCGCAAGCGCCTGGTCTCGCGAAAGGTACTCCACCGATTGGATGTCAGGATTCTCCTCAAGCGTTTTCTTAAATGCAAGCACCTCGTGCTCCTCAGCAATCGGCATGAAGTATACCGTTACATCCACTTTATCTTTGATAAAGGCAAGTGTGGTATTAAATACGACACCGAGAAAAAAGAGCGCGCCGATCACAAAGAGCGTTATGGTCATCATAAGAAGCGAAGCAAGCGACACAAACCAATTACGCCAAAAACTTATAAAACCCGATTTGATGATACGCCGAATGTTAATCCAAAGCATGATGGGTTCTTTTGATTATACTCGCTTTATCCGACAATCTAAAGACGGCCGCGCGCCCATTTTTGGTCGAGCGGTGGATAACCGATACTATTATAAGATGTACTTCCCCGCTTTGTCGTCGCGGATGATTTTGCCTCGCTCAAGGACCAGCACGCGCTTCTTGAGCGCGTCAATAACGCCCTTATTGTGAGTCGTCAAGAGCACCGTGGTTCCTAAATCATTGATTTTCTTTAAAATCTGAACTATTTCGAAGGTATTTACCGGGTCAAGATTCCCCGTCGGCTCGTCCGCAATGACAATGTCGGGCTGATTCACGATGGCGCGCGCAATCGCAACCCTCTGCTTTTCGCCACCCGAGAGCTCATGGGGGAAATTCCACATTTTGTCTCCAAGGTCAACCAAATCAAGCGCGTAGGGAACATCGGAAGCAATCTCCTCCTCACTGCGTCCTGCCGCCTCCATCGCAAAAGCAATATTTTCATAGGCGGTCTTTTGCGGCAGAAGGCGGAAGTCCTGGAACACCGTGCCGATACGACGGCGCAAGCTGTTTAGTGCGTGTTTCCGCAGTTCGTGCACATTTGAAGATTCAAAAAAGACCGCACCCGAGGACGGAAATTCTTCCGCAAGCAGGAGTTTGATGAGCGTCGTCTTCCCGGAGCCGGACTGTCCAACAATGGAAATGAATTCTCCGGGCTCCACGGAAAAAGTAATATCCTGAAGTACGGTGGAATTATCGCTATAGATTTTGCAAACTTTTTCGTAGTAAATCATTGGATACGAAGTAAGAAGTGCGTAGTGCGTAGTGCGTAGTGCGAGTTAAGAATTACGAATCAGACAAGAAAATAATAGCATTAGGAAAGACTTTTTCAAAATCGTACTTCGTAATTCCTTATTCCTACTTCCCCGTTCCCTCCCTTCCCTTATTCCAATCCTCTCTCTGCTTCAATAAATTCATCAAGCTCGCCGTCAAGCACCGCATCGACATCGCGCACCTCCACTTCGGTGCGATGGTCTTTCACCAGCTTATACGGATGAAGTACGTACGAGCGTATTTGGTTTCCCCACTCAATGCTTGTGGCACTGCCGATTGAAAGCCCTTTTTCTTTTTTCCTGCGCTCTTCTTCGCGTAAGCGGTAGAGTTTTCCCTTGAGAATTTCCAGCGCCTTTTCGCGATTTTGAGCTTGACTGCGTTCTGACTCCGCGTGCACCGAAATGCCGGTCGGTTTGTGCAAAAGACGAACGGCGGTTTCGCGCTTGTTCACATTCTGCCCGCCGGGACCGCTTGAACGCGCAAAGCTCACTTCAAGTTCTTCGTCGGGAATGGCTACGGCGCTTACCCTCGGAAGTTTCGGTATCACTTCCACAAGCGAAAAAGAGGTATGACGAAGTTTCTTTGCACTGAAGGGGGAAATGCGCACCAGACGGTGCACACCGGCTTCGTTTTTAAGCGTGCCGTAGACTCCGCCAGCCGGCGAACTGCCCTTAATTTCAAAAGTGATATTGCGATAACCTCCATGGTCGTTTATGTTTTCGTGGAGTATCGCCGCCGACCAGCCCTTTCGCGCAATGAATTTTTGATACATCTCAAAGAGTATGCGCGAAAAATCCTCGGCATCGTCTCCGCCTGCGCCGGAGAGAATAGAGACAATAGCGCCGCCGGCATCAAGCGAATCGCTTTCGCCATCTCCCGCCTTGAGCTCATTCAATTCCTTAACCGCCGCCTGCGCCCGCGCCTCG
>CAYGEN010000031.1:7291-7579 GCA_964348955.1 uncultured Candidatus Saccharibacteria bacterium
AGCTTTCGTATCCTTTCTTCTCTATCCATAGCGAAAGTATAGCAAAAGAAAAATATTCTGCCTGCCCGCGCGTAAAGATACAACCTTAACAGAATCAGTGCCGCCGGCACAGCAAAAAATCTATTCTAATGTTCTTGAGAACTTAAGAACAGATGTTTCTCCCAAGGTTAAACCTTAGGAGTTTTCAGGAGTTTTATCCTCCGCCAGCTGGCGGGGTGACTTGTGTTTGGGGGAGTATATTTACGACTGCGCTCAAACCTACTTTATCAAAAATTCCTAACCAATGAA
>CAYGEN010000032.1:0-6938 GCA_964348955.1 uncultured Candidatus Saccharibacteria bacterium
CAATTACTGTACGGGGTCAGTATAGCCGAGAAAATTTCAGGTCGTCACCCAACATTACCAATACTAAATTGTTTATTATTGGACGCACAAGAGGGTATACTGAAAATAAAAGCAACTAATCTTGAATTAGGTATTGAGATTACAGTCTCTTCAAAAATTTCCTCTCCCGGGGTAGTAGCGGTTCCTGCCGCAACCCTTTTTAACACACTTAACAACACAAGAGACACGACGCTTATCCTTGAGTTGCAAAATGATAATTTAGTCATTCAAACGCCCACAAGTAAGACGATTATTAAAGTGGTTCCTGCTGACGATTTTCCAACACTTCCTCATATTTCGGTTGAACCGTTTAGTATAAAAAATTCCGATATTATGAGAGGACTTAAAGCGGTGTGGTATAGCGCGTCAACCGCGACCATAAAACCTGAATTAAGTAGTGTGTATATTTATGCTGAAGGAAACTCATTAGTATTTGTTGCAACCGACTCTTTTCGTCTCGCGGAAAAAATAATCCCCACCAAACAAACATATACCTTTAAACCAATTCTGCTTCCTTTGCGGGCAATACCGGAGCTCATGCGCGCGCTGGAGCGGTCGGAAGAAAATGTAGCGGTTTCAGTTAGTGAGCATCAAATATCATTCACCTTGGATACCATTTACTTCACCTCGCGAATTGTGGACGCCATGTATCCCGACTATCGACAAATCATCCCCAAGGAAAAAACAAGTGAAGTGATAGTGCTCAAGCACGATATATTCTCCGTTTTAAAAAAGACCGCCGTGTTTTCCGGCAAATTCAATCAGGTGCATATTGAGGTGGACCCGAAAAAGAAACAGTGTATTGTTTCGGCGAAAAGTGAAATAGGCGAGACATCGGATGCGCTCGCCGCGGCGCTTACCGGCGACGAAGTGGCAATTAACTTCAATCTTAAATATCTTACCGACTGTTTTCAGGCGATTATGGGCGACAGCGTCTCGCTCTCTTTCAGTGGCAGTGGAAAACCGCTTGTTATTCGTGATGTTTCAGACGCCTCATATTTGTATTTAGTAATGCCTATGAATCGTTAAGGTACTTTCAACATCATGTATGGTCGAATATAACATTGTGCAATGTTCCAAGAAATCCAAAACATTCTTAAGCGGCTGCAGTTGCCTAAAAGTCCGAGGCGCACCGAGGTTGCAATTGCAGAGGCGATAGTCCCGCTCATTAATTTCTCCCTCACAAAAGAAGACGTGCGCTTTCGTGATAGCGTGGTGTACCTTGCGGTTCCGCCGCTGGTTCGCAACGAGATAGTGTTAAAAAAAGGGAAGATACTTTCTCTCTTGCGAGATAAAACCGGTGAGAAGATAACCGATATACGATGAGAAGCTCTACCGCACGGTGAATGCCACCTCGGTAGCGCTTTTATTGAGCACGGCATCGTATGCCACGATACGAAGCGTATTTTCTTTATTGATATTTTCGACACCTCCCGGTACGAAGGAGAAAGAAAATGGGGTCCGGTTTACGGTGCCAACCGGCGTTCCATTGACAAAGAAATCAACTTTTAAAAGAGGAAACCGTCCCTGGCTTGCGAGTGTGACCGCCACCCTGCTCTCAGTATCAAAGGTTTCATTTAGGCGTGGCGAGAGTACGGTGATGGTTGGGGCAAATTGCGGTCCATGGACATCATCGTACTCGGTTGGCTTTGCGATGTTTAAACCGTCCGTAATGCCACGCGCCGCTTTCCAAAGGGTAATGGGATATTCCCAGTTGGCAAACTGCGGGTCGCTTTCGGGGTGTGCGGGAGCGGGCCCGAGCGGGTTATCTTTATCCACAGAATAGAGAATTGAATGCACGTCGCCGGTTGCCTTGTCTATGCGCAGTTCGGGCGGCGTAAACTCGGTTGCGAGTTTTCCTGAAATTGAGTCAATAGTGTATCCCTCTCCTCCTTGCCAAAGTCCTTTGAAAATCGGTTTTAGGTTTTCGGTATCAATTCGGTCCGGTTTTTTAAATGAATTGTTGGGGTAGGCGGCGATCGCTTCCTGCATAAAAGCATTCCACATAGGTGCGACAATAAAACCGGCGATTTTTTTTACCATCGGCGAGTTGTCATTGTTGCCCGCCCACGCCCCGACCACAATGTCCGGCGTATAGCCGATAATCCATGCATCGCGGTAGTTGTTCGTGGTGCCGGTTTTAACCGCTACCTCATGGCCCGGAAAATTTAAAACTGAATTGGAGCCGAATTCCGGCGTACGAGCGACATTGTCCGAAAGAATATCGGTAACGGTGCGGGCAATAGCGGGAGGCAACACCTCCGCGGGGCGGGGGTTGTAGGATTCCAATACTTTGCCGCCAGCGTCTTCTACTTTTAGAATACCCGTCGGCGTATTGCGCGCGCCGTCATTCGGAAATACGCCGTATGCGCCCGCCATATCAAGTAGCGTTACTTCGCCGCCGCCGAGCACCAACGTAAGCCCGTATTGATTGATATTGCCAAGCGTCGTGATGCCGAGGTTTTTTGCAAGTTGGAGCGAGTCTTTAAGTCCGGCGAGGTAAAAAACTTTTACCGCCGGAATATTGCGCGACTGGGCGAGCGCGTCGCGGAGCGTTATCGGTCCGAGAAAGTTGTTGTCATAATTGACCGGCGAGTAACACCCGGGTTTCTCCTCATTACCGAGCGTGATATCTTCCGGTCGGCAGGAGGTGGAGAATTGCGTTCGCAGGTCAAAAACAACCGTCTCTTGCGTATACCCTTTCAAGAACGCCTCTGCGTAGACAAAGGGTTTAAAAGCCGACCCCGGCTGTCGATGGGCGAGCGCAACGTTAAAGTTTCCATCAATTTCTTTGTCAAAATAATCACGAGAACCGACCATTACGAGAATCTGCCCGGTCTTTGGGTCAAGCGCCACCATAGCGGCGTTTGAAGCGTTAAAGTTTTTCTCATTGTCCGTGGCGTACTTTTTAACAATCTCCTCCGCTTTGCGCTGCATATCGTAGTCAAGGGTGGTGATAATCTTAAGCCCATTTTCAATCGCATCTTGCCCGTATTTTTGTTCAAGGTATTCGCGGATGTAAAATACGAAATGCGGCGCTTTCAGACTTTGGTCCGCCGCCGGCTTAAATGCAACACGCTCTGCCAGCGCCGCTTCATACTCATCTTTCGCGATGAACCCGTTGTCAATCATTTTTTTCAGCACCGTATTTTTACGTTCTTCCAGTTTGTCGCGGTGCGAGCCGTAGGGCGAGTAGTAAGTCGGCGCTTGCGGAAGGGCGGCAAGATACGCGGACTCGGCAAGCGTGAGGGCGCTTGCTGACGTGCCAAAATATGCCTCGGATGCCGCCTCAATGCCGTAGAGATTGCCGCCGTAGGGTGTTTCATTTAAATACAGTCCGAGAATCTCGTCTTTGGTTAAGACCCGTTCCATTTTTATCGCAAGAATCCACTCTTTCAGTTTGCGTGAAAGGGTCTTTTCGGTGGTGAGTATCGAGTTTTTTACCACCTGCTGGGTGATGGTTGACCCTCCCTGGCTAAAACCTAACGAGGTGATATTGGCGAGAATAGCGCGGAGGATGGAGGTAAATCGTATGCCGCCGTGCAGATAAAAATTTTCGTCTTCAATCGCAACCGTCGCATTTTTTATGTCGCGGGGAATTTGGTCGTAGGAAATTACCGTACGCTCTGCGTTACCGTGGAGGTCATACAAAAGAACGGCGCCGGTGCGGTCGTAGATTTTCGTTGACTGTTCAATTTTGCGATTTTCAAACGAGGAGAGGTCGGGGACGCGCAGGCTCGCGCCCCACAAGGCCAAAAAGCCCGTACCAAGGAGGGCAAGGCTTACGACCACCATGGGGAATCGTCTTCGTCTCTCGCGATTGCGCGGCATATGCTTTTCCATACTAACATACCGTTGCGGGTGCCCGTTCGCACTCCTTAAGCTGATGGGCGCGTATGGTAGAGTAGAGCGTATGCCACAAATTATTACCGACCCGAAACGAATAGACCTCATTCTTGACCGTGGGGTTATTACCTCCATTCTTCCCGATAAAGCGGCATTCCGCGAGCTTCTCTTGAGTGGAAAACGAATTCGTATGTACATCGGCGCCGACCCCACCTCCACGGCGCTACACTTAAGCCATGCAAAAAATTATCTTCTGCTGGAAGATTTCCGCCAACTCGGACATGAAATCATTGTTCTTTTCGGCAGTTTCACGGCGCGCATCGGAGACCCAAGCGGCAAAGACGGCGCGCGCCAACCGCTGTCTGAGATGCAAGTAAAAGAAAATGTTACGGATTGGTTGCGGCAAATACACCCCCTCATGGGTTTTGACGATGCGGATAATTCTCCGATTGTGCGCTATAACGACGAGTGGCTTGCGAAGCTCTCATTTGCGGATGTCATGGAGCTCGCCCATCACTTTACCGTTCAACAAATGCTTGAGCGAGACATGTTTGAACGGCGGCTTAGCGAACGGAAACCGATTTACCTTCACGAATTTTTCTATCCGCTCATGCAGGGGTACGACAGTGTGGCACTTGACGTTGATGTGGAGGTCGGCGGCAGTGACCAGACCTTTAATATGCTTGCGGGGCGCACGCTTCTTCGCAAACTCAAAAACAAAGAGAAACATGTTGTGGTCGTAAACCTCATGGAAAACCCAAAGACCGGGGAGCTTATGTCCAAGAGCCGCGGGAGTGGCGTGTTTCTGGGTACGTCGCCGCCGGAATTTTTCGGCAGTGTGATGGCGTTGCCGGACGAGATGATACCGTTACTTCTCTTGAACCTCACGCGCATTACGCTCGAAGAGATAGAAGAAACGCTTTCACTGCCGCCGCGAGACGCAAAAATGCGCGCCGCGTTTGAAATCACTAAACTTTTTCACACTGAAACGGGCGCGCGTGAGGCGGAGGATTCCTTTGTGCGCACCTTCAGGGGCGGCGGCGCGCCGGAGGAAGCGGAAGCACTCGCCGTTCCTTCGGGTACGGCGCTTTTAAACGCGCTCTCGCCGCGTTTCGGCTCTAAAATGGAACTGCGGCGGCTTGTTTCGGCGGGCGCGGTCGCGAAGGTTGGCGGCGGAAAAATCGAAGACCCGAATTACCGGTTGACGGAGGAAGCCGTCCTTCGCATCGGCAAGCATCGGTTTGTAAAAATTCTTATATCACCCGATGCCTAGATTGTAATTTCTGTGGCCTACACGAAAAAACACCCGTTCAAACGGGTGTTTTTTCGTGTAGGAAATAAAGGGTAAATACCATTTACTCTTCCTCGTCCTCTTCTACGGTACCAGTTTCTTCTTCGTCCGCTTCGTCTTCGCTCACAATGTCTTCCTCACTGACCTCTTCCTCGCCAAAGAGATTAAAACGATCTTCTTCCAAGTACATCATGGTACTTTTGTGTGGTTAAAGAAATATTAATCGAACAGACGAACAATTCTAAAGCGTTGCCGCGCTCAACATGAGAATGGTCACGCTTCGCCCCACTATTGTTAGCGCAAGTATGGAAAAAATCAAGCTAAGGGTATTTATCCTGTGGATAGCCGCTCTGGGACGCTTTCGGAAGTAACATTGCCCCCACTTGGAAGCCGAGCTTCCAAGTGGGGGCTTATGGGCGGTAGGAGGCAAGGGCGGTGAGGCCGATGGCGATAGCGTCGTATTCGTCGTCCAAGCGCGTCCTCGCGTCGGGGAGGATAATGAGGTGGGGAAGCATGCGCATGATGTCGCTCTTACGGCTCTTCCCGTATCCGGTAATTGCAACCTTCACCTGAAGCGGCGTGTATTCCAGAATGGGAATCTCGCGTGATGCCGCAAGTGCGATGAGCGCGCCGCGCACCTCGGCGACCCTCATGGCGGTTTTTTGGTTGTTCGTCAAAAAAAGTTTCTCAAGCGCAAAGAGCGTCGGGGAGTGTTTCCCAATCAATGCGGTAATTTCCACCATGACCGCATTAAGACGCTCGGGGAAAGGTGTTTGTGCGCTTGTCACAATGCATGCCGAGTACTGAAGTATGTCGGCGTTTTGTATGCGGTCAATAACCGCAACTCCCGCTCTTCCGAAACCCGGGTCAATCGCGAGCACTCTCATGGCCACAGTATACTCCACTTGCTTGTTATATTTCACATCCCAATCCAATGGCGATTCGCCACTTTCTTCACCGACTATGCAATCAAACAGAAACAGAAAACTATTATGATATATCATAATCCCACCTCTTGCCCCCCGCATCTTTTCTTGGCGCATATGTCCCGGTACCTCTTGTGGTGTAGTGCGCCGTGGTTATTATCGTCCTTTTTTCTTGTATGATGGACGGGGTTTTCTGTGGGCCGAAAGTTCGTCCGCAAGATTGAAGAGAAGAAAATGCATCGGGTACTTTCGTTTGAGCGCGGCAAAAGAAAAGGGGTCGGCCTGTTGGCGTTTCTTTTCCCGACGCGCGTCCTCTTTCTCAATACCATGTACGGCGTTCTCAAAACCGGGAAATTCGTCCTTGAGCCATCGTTCCACGCGATACACCGTGTCGAGCCCCACACCAAGCATTTCCGCGATCTCACTACTGGAATCTCCGCGAAGAAGCATGCGGGCGATAAGAATACGACGCCCCAGCATGATACGTTCACTTTCAGTCAGAAGGTCGCGCAGGAATGATTTCATCGCCTCGCGCCCCTTAAGGGAGGCGACCGCGGTGTAGAGTGCGTCAAGTGTTGCAATTTTTTCTTTCTCCGTAAGTTCTGTAATTTTCCTTTTCATAAAAAAAGGGGGGGGGTGAATGATGCGCTAATAAAGGTTCCTCGAGGCAAGCCCCGAGGCAGTAACTTTTGATTTGATGGATTCGGCGGGCTCACCACAGGTCGCACCACACAGGCACTTCTTGTTTTCTAATTCCCTGCGGTCATAAGAAAACAAAGTCGCTCCATGTGTTCGCTTCTCACCTCGCTCGTCGAAATATAACTGGGTACAATGTT
>CAYGEN010000033.1:0-6133 GCA_964348955.1 uncultured Candidatus Saccharibacteria bacterium
GATATATCAATATATTTATTGCGGCTAGCGAGGAGCGCGTGGACGAGTACTCTCGTACACGGCGTCCGAGCGAAGACGCACTATAGGTTGAATACCGCGCGGCTTGCCGCGCGGGTGAATGAATGAAAGCGAATTCATTCAGTCCCCTGCGGCTTGCCGCAGGGGACTATATCTGGATCAAGAATATTGAACTAGCACATTATGTTGAGGGGATATGCCTCTCTAAATTAAAAGGGCCGCCATCCGTGTACACGATGGCGGCCCGCTGGGAGGTTTTAGAGCGTTCTAACGAACTCGACGAACGATGAAGTGAGTTTCGCCTGTGTTGGGTCAAGTGCGAGACAGACCGCCCCGGCGACGATAATTGAAGCGGTTATAATCCGCCGGCGCGCTGTTGCGCGCTCGCCCAGATACATGGCGGCGAGAAGCACTGTTACCATTATGGCAAGCCGCTTCATGCTCCCGATATAAGATACGGGAGCAAGCTGAAACGCCGTTGCGAATAGAGGGTAATGCAATCCCCACAAGACGCCTTGGACGAGAATCGGTATTGTATGCTGCCGCAAACGCTGCCGCAATGGCGGCAGTTCCTTTTTTGTTTTGCCGCGCCCGACCGGGGAAAAAAGAATTGCTAACCCCCAAAACCACAACATACTGCCAAGCACTGGGTCGCCATGGCGTGCCATCAGCGAGTCGCACAAGAGCCCTATGGTGCCGAGAAGCGCGGAAAGGTACGCCCACCGAAGCGCCCGCTCGTTGTTTGAGAGTTCTGCATACGGACGCAGGAGCGCCCAAACGAAGAGCGGCTCAAAATATCGGCGCCAACCCGCGCCTTCTCGCGCGTGGATATAGGTGCCGACAACGATGAGGGCGATGCCGATATAGCCCAACGTACTCGGCACTTCTCCAAAAAGCATAGCGGCAAAGACAACCAACCCCGGCGTCAATGCTTGAATCGGCGCAATAAGAGATGCTTCGCCGAGGGCATACGAGC
Source organism: uncultured Candidatus Saccharibacteria bacterium (assembly GCA_964348955.1). GTDB lineage: Bacteria > Patescibacteriota > Minisyncoccia > Phycocordibacterales > 2-01-FULL-51-21 > 2-01-FULL-51-21. The sequence goes on from CAYGEN010000033.1 coordinate 995, forward strand.
GGATGCTCGCGAATTGGATGAACAAGTTCACCAGTATTGTTGCCGTTACCGCACCAAAGAAAATCCTAGCATCCGCTAAGCTTGGCATAAGCGCAGTTGGTGAGCTTCCTCCGGCAAGAAGCCAGAGGGTGCAGACGGCGCCACCGATTGCGAAAGGAACCACGCGGGACTCGCCCTCCGTAAGCATCTCTTTCACGAGGATCCATCGGCGGAGAGTATTGCTGCCGCCGAGCGCAAGGGCACCCGCAACGGAAAGAACGATTGCCTCGATTTCCACCTGGTTTCCTCCTATAGTCAGGCAAAGTTGCTACGATGACTCTATCAGGTTTTTAACATTAGTCAAGGTCTTTGAAATGGCTGTTGCATCGGCACAAAAAATGCTATGCTTTGTTATTATTTTTAATATAAGGAATTGTATGGCGGATATTCGAGCAAAAATTATCGGTGCCGGCTCTATCGGCAACCACTTGGCGCAAGCGTGCCGCCGCGCAGACTGGCAGGTGGTGATGGTTGATGCTGACCCGGAGGCCTTGAAGCGCACCAAGGAGTCAGTGTACCCCGAGCGATATGGCGCGTGGGACGAGTCAATCGAGCTATTTGAGAGCGGCAAGGAACCAAAGGGGAATTTTGATGTAGTATTTGTCGGCACGCCCCCGGACACCCACCTGCCGATTGCCGCAAAAGTGCTTACAGAAGATAAGCCGAAAGTACTCCAGATTGAGAAACCGCTCTGCCCCCCGACTCTTGAGGGGCTCTCGGAGTTTCTCGCGGAGGTGAAAAGGAATCCGGCGACCATGGTAGTTGTCGGATATAACCACGTGCTTGGCGAAAATACGCTTCGCACGGAAACATTGCTTTTGCGAGTGCAAAAAGAATTCGGTACCCCTCTTACGATTGACACGGAGTTCCGCAGTCATTGGAGCGGCGTCTTCCGCGCGCACCCGTGGCTCAAAGGTCCCGAGGATACCTATCTCGGTTTTTGGCAGAGGGGCGGCGGCGCCGGCGGGGAGCATTCCCATGCAACCAATCTTTGGCAGCATTTTGCTCATACCATAGGCGCTGGGCGCGTGCAGGAAGTGAGTGCGGTTTTTGATTATGTTAAACAAAACGGCGCGTGGTACGACCGCCTTGCGTTTTTGACGCTTACGACAGAGAAAGGACTTACGGGGCGCGTGGTGCAAGATGTTATTTCAAATCCGAAGACTAAAATCGGACACATCCGCTTTGAAAAAGCGCGCATTGAGTGGTATTGCGATGTCACAAAAACGCTTGACCAAGTCCAGCTGACGGGCCTCGGCGAGGGTAAGGATGAAAAACAAGATATTGCAAAAACACGTCCCGATGAATTTTTCCAGGAAATCAAACACATCCAAGCGCTTCTTGAGAGAGGAGAAAAAATTTCTAATTCTCCCATCCGACTTGAGCGGGCGGTAGAGACAATTGCGGTGCTCTCTGCGGCGCACAAATCGGCCGCCGAAGGCAAGCGCATTGCGGTTGTGTACCCACTCTAGCTAGATGACTGAATTATTGTTTCAGCCTAATAATCATAGCGTTTTTGCTATTACCTATCGTCCGGCGGTTTCCGAGACTGCTCAAAAACTTGCCGCGTTTCTTCTTCTAAACTACCCGTTCAAGGAAATCCGCGCAGAGGACATTGTACAGGTGAATGAGACGGAACAGGCGAGCAACAACTTTCGTGTTCCGATTGTAACCGACAAAGGAGAGCTCCGCGTACTTCTTGTTCGCAAACACATCCTCCTTGCCGAGGCATCCAGCGTCCTGCTTCTTGAAAAAACACTTCGGTATCTTTCGGAAAACAACGTAGAGGTGCCGCGGCTCTTGCAGACGCGCGCAGGTGCCGGTCACATAGAAACAGAAGGTCACCTCTGGCAAGTATTTGAATTTATTGACGGGGCGCACTATACCGGTACGGGAGAAGAGCTTGTCTCTGCGGCAGAAGGGTTTGCGTCGCTACATCTAGCGCTTGCAAACTTCCCTTATGAAGAGGAAGTGCTCACGCGTCTGGCCCCTCTGGAACCATTTTCAGATGAGGCGTTAGAGCGTGTGCTTCGCGCGGCAGAAAGAAACCAGAATGACATTGACGCGGTTTTCATTGAGTACGCATCCGCATTGCGCGGCTTTGCGAGCGCACGCGAGCGTTTCGGGGAAGGAGGGGCGCGACGGCAAATTGTGCATGGCGACTTGCATCCGCACAACACGCTTTTCTCCGACCATAAACTTCGCGCGATACTTGATTTTGATATGCTCCAAAATGCTGAGCTTCTGCGAGATGTCGGGTTCGCGGCGCATCGCTTTTCGCGGCAACACGCGGTTCATGAACGTGGAGGCGCTGACCATGCGGTATATGCTTTTAACCGATTCATAGCCGCATATCGCGCGAAAAACGCCCTGACGGACACAGAAGTCCCGGGCATCTTCCGCTACATGCTTGACGAGCTCTTGCGCCGCGTTGTTACCGACTTCTCCCGCTACTATTTTGAAGATATAACACGGTATGCAACCGCAGAAGAACTTCGGAAGAAGGTAGCGCTTCTCAACGAGGCCTTGTGGCTTTCCAAACATGCCCTCATCTCTTGAACAAAAACTTAAAAAGGTTCGGTTGCTGTTTTTTGATGTTGACGGAACGCTCACCGACGGGTCGCTTCTTTTTGATGCCGATGGACGCGAGCTCAAAGCGTTTTTTGCGCGGGACGGGTCGCGCATGACGCTTGCACGCAAGGCGGGGCTTAAGATATTTTTTATTACCTCTCGGGTAACGCCCGCAATTCGGGCCCGCGCAAAAGAGCGAAAAATTGAAGGAATAATCGGGAAAGAAGATTTGCCGGACAAATCGCTCTTGCCGCTTCTCTTAAAGCTCGGCCTTTCTCCGGAGGAGTCGCTCTATCTTGGCGATGACTTAAACGACATTCCTTTTCTGCGGCAGGCCGGCGTGAAAGCGGCCGTTGCAGATGCGGCGGCAGAGGTGCAAGCCCTTGCTGATATCGTAACCGCGCTTCCGGGCGGCCGCGGTGCGGCCGCGGAGATTATTGAGCGGGTATTGCGCGCCCAAGGGCTCTGGGATAAGCTCATAGCGAGCTTATAGCGGTATTAACCACTGGTTCGACTTCGCTCGGACGCTGTGTACGAGGGTACTCGTCCACGCGCTCCTCGCTCGTCGAAATAAACGGGTGAGACCTTTCTGGCATCTCCCAGTTATAAAAGGCAATGTATAAAAACAATACCATCCTTGCTATTATTCCCGCTCGTGGCGGGTCTAAATCGGTGCCCCGCAAGAACATCAAGCTTCTCGCGGGGAAGCCTTTGATTGCCTGGACGATTGAAGAGGCGAAAAAGTCGCGCCATATCGACAGGGTAATTGTTTCAACGGATGATGAGGAAATCGCGCGCGTGGCGCGCGCGTGGGGCGCTGAAGTTCCATTTTTGCGCCCGCCCGAAATTTCGGCAGACCTCTCAAAAGACATAGAGTTTCTGACTCACGCGGTTGATTTTCTGCGCGCGCAAGAGCAGTATGAGCCCGACATTGTAGTACTCCTGCGCGCAACTTCGCCGCTTAAAACCGTTGAGGACATTGACCGCGGCATTGAGACGCTTGCCAATAATCCAGATGCGGATGCCTCGCGCCCGATTACCGAGGCGCCAAAGCACCCGTACAAGATGTGGAAAATGGCGGAGGAGGATAAACGCTTTATTGAGCCGTTTTTACCGAAATCGTTTACGGGCATGGATGAACCGTATAATGGTCCGCGGCAGGAGCTCCCGGATGTCTACATTCACACGGGAGCAATGGATGTCATGCGTATTCGCACGATTCGTGAACTCAAGTCAACATCAGGAAAAAAGCTTGCCCACTTTTTTATGAAGCCGGAACACTCCGTCAACATTGACCAACCGATTGATTTCAAAATGGGAGAATTTCTTATGCATGAGCGGCAAAAAGAATATTCAGTAAACCATACAGATTTCACCATGCCAGGTTCAAGACAATCACACGCTCGCGTCATTTTAATCTCGCTCAATGACCCCGCACAGCGGCTGGATCTCTCCTATGCGTTTGCAAATAACTACGCGGCGCTTGGTTTGGACGCCAATCCGCTGGTAGAAATGTGCGCGGTTGCAAGGAAGCTTGCTCAGGGAGTCGCCGTGCGCGGGGCTCTCGCGCATCCATCTGAAATTTCAGAAATCGTGAAGTATTTGTCGGGAAGCGATGTGCGCCCTGAAGCGCTTATTGATTTTCCGGACGGTATGGGAGGCGTGGCGACCAAAGAGGCGCAAGCACGCACGGCGGCCCTAGCCGGCGCCTCGGGCGGCGACGTAGTTATCAACTTGCACGCGGTGCAGGCGCGTGACCGCAAGACGCTTGAAGAGGAGTTTGCCGCAGTGCGCCGGCATCTGCCAGAGTTCAAAGTTATCGCTCAAATTCCGTACCTTTGGCAGTTTGACCGCGATGCGATACCATGGCTCTTAGAGGCGCTTGCTGATGCTGGCGCGTACTGCATCAAAGATTGGACGACTCGTGAAAACTTTCTGCTTCCCGATGGCGTTTCGCTTGATTACTCCCACGAAAGTCGCCTTGCCTACATTCAATTTATGGCCGACTACATCAAGACGCACAAATTGCCGCTCATTATCAAAGTTGCCGGTCGTGTTACCGCTGAAAACGTGCAGTCGTTCATTGACGCCGGGGCAACGCTTATTGGCACAAGCTATCGTAAAGCGTCGTCACTGCGCGAGGCGCTCCTACGGAAGGTCGTTCCAGGAACCTCGTCGGTTGGTTTTGCATCAGTAGCGCACGGGGCAAACACAAGGGAATAATTTTATGAAATCGGTTGTCATCTGCGGCTCCCAGCGATTTAACGATGAAATAGAGCAGTTTGCGGCGCGTCTGCGTAAGCTCGGCGCGCCGCAAGTTTCCACGCCGAATTTCAAGTATCTGCGAAAGGATTTTACGCTTCTTGATGAGCGCGAGCGTCTTGTTTCAAAACGCTATCGCGCACAGGTGCCGGCGCTCGTTCTCCAGCACTTTGACCGCATTCGGAAAGCGGAGGTATGTTTTGTTTACAATAAAGATGGCTACCTCGGGGTAAACACGACGCTTGAGGTGGGCTTTGCCCATGGAAG
>CAYGEN010000034.1:0-5861 GCA_964348955.1 uncultured Candidatus Saccharibacteria bacterium
CTCCGCCGCCGTCGCCCTCCGCATAGGCTATGGATGTAAAAATCGTCACAAAAAAAGAGATGTTGCTATGATGAACAAATGCTTCAAAAATTCGAGTGAAAGAAAAAGTAAAGACAAAGAGTAAGATAGTACACAAAACAAAAAAAGTGCCGCTTACGCGCGTACGCTTTCCTTGTGTTTCTTTCGAATGGTGATCGATAAACATTGGTATAAAAATGATGGCAGCCCGCTCGTATGAACAGACTGCCATCTAATTAAAAGAACGGGGAGTGAAGATACTCTCTGTTTTCACAGGGTTGTGAAAACCCCGATGAGTGCGTGGGTATTCATTACACACTGTTTCCCCCACTCGGCAGAAAGAAAGCGAATTTCTTGCTCCTTCGTCAGGGAATCAAGCACGGGTGATAACAATCCGGGAGTGTCACGAATGACAATTCTGATCGTATACGTCAGTGCCTGTTGCTCTTCAAACTGCCGCTCCCACTTGCCTTCTTTGAAGGAAACATCGCCCAACAAAACCTCTTGTGTTATTCCAGTATCCGCATCTCCTTGAAAGAGCGTGACGGTCGCCCGAACAACACGAGTGGAGTGTTTAGCGGCCCCTTCCCGTTCCAAGCGACGAAGAATGCCGCCGTATTTCCTCGCAAACGATTCCTCCTTAAAAACGTCTTTGTTCCGCGCACGCTCTTGGACTTTTTGTACATATGCATGTATTTCGTCCCGCAGAGCTTTGTCGCGAACTTGACTTAAATCCCACATATGCACCACGAGCTTTCGATACCCCTCGCACAATCTGCCATTGACTTTGGATACTAAAGACGGCGGCAACGCAGGCTTTGGTATTTCAACGACATTCGTGCAATCCCCCGCAAGAATAATTTTCTGGGTATTTGGGTCAACCCACACGCCCTCTCCAACTCGCAATGGCCTCTCCCAGCCGGCGAGATCAAGGTCGCATGACTTATTCTTCCGCATAACCATGCGGGTCAGCCGGAAGGTGCCCGGGGGCTCCACACGCAACTGAAGAGCGTGCAGGAACGCAGGCAACTCGCCGACCGTGCTGATTTTGGAACTAGGATGATACGCACGAATCGCTGCAAAAAAGTGGAGAGGCGTCGTGCACGCTGATCCACGAATGACGCTATTGCCCGATGGATCGCTTTTAAGCGATTCATCGATTAGCTCGGCAAGTACCTTGTTAGCTTGGGCTTTGGGCGTGATCTCATACATCATGGGAAGCGCGGCTTGTGCCGAACCTAACCCACCGACGAACGCGAATGCTGCGAGTGCCGCAACAAGATACCTCATGTTATTCTCCTCCTGTTGGTTGTGAACTCAAAGAACAAAAGAATTTTTTGCGTAAAGCAATCCGCACGCGAGTGAACCTACTGGTTCGCGAGCGGATGACTTTCAACAAAATCGGCAACAACAACGAAGCGCTCGGTTTTCTTTCCAAAAGAATCGCAGGTGGACAATGTGAGTTGCTGGCGCGTGCTTGTAAAGTCAACAAGCGCCTCATCAGCATCAACCTTTGCAACCGAAATGATGCGATAACGATGCTCTCGCTCTCCCGAATGTACTAAAATCTCATCGCCAATCTGCACCTTCTCAAGACGATTGAATGTTTGATACGCAGGATTGCGAATGTTCGGCAGAAAGCTTGAATGCCCGAACAGAAACAAGTTCCTCTCCTCGCCGAGGAGCCCCGAATCGGGATAGCGCACCGCCCCCTTTGTGAGCTCTGCATCAAGCACTGCCACTGAAGTGCTTTCGGGATTACCAATCGGCGCATCAATACCAACTGACGGTATGAAAATGTGAATCGGTTCTTCCGACACGCGCACTGCCCTACTGACACCGCTCTCGTCCGCAGTCGCGACGAGGACGGGTACCAAGGGAGCATCGAGCATTGCGAGCGCAAGGAGCGATGGGAAGAAAACGACAAAAAACACGGCAAGAAACAAGAAAGGATACCGCAATAGCGGCTTGAGCAATGCCTGCGCCATCTTGAGAGTCCTCGCCTGCATGCCGCAAATGTAACCTAAAACTCGTAGCTGTCAACCGCCGCAGAGAATAGCACCTCTGCACCTTGCGACCAAAACATTGACAAATGCAACATTTAAAGTACCGTACAACTGCAATGCAGATAAACTGGAATGACCGGAGATTGCTCTGGAGCGCGGTGGGGATTCTTACCGCTCTGATTCTAAGCGCCGTCATGGTTGCCTTGTTTCAGTTTCCAAACATCACGGCAAATGTCAGAGATTTTTTCTCAACAAACATTCAATCTCTTGCGTCGCTCTTTGGTAGGAATCAAGAATCGCTCACTGCAACACCCTCCGGTGCAAGCACCTCTACGGAAAATCTCTCCACGCTGGCAAAAATCGCCACTTCAGCCGTACAAACTCCGGCGCGCGGAAGCGCCGCCCTCACGGCAGGGCAAGAAGAAAGCTCGGTGTATCCGCTTACGGGCGTGGACTCAAGCGCTTCCGCATTACAAGCAACGTCGACAGATACGCCGAATGGTTTACCCGACCTTGCCGTTTTTATTCGTGAAATCGGAACGCTTGACCGCTCAAAAAATTCTTTCACTGCCACAAGCACCGTCCATTACGGCGAGCGAGCGGCCATTGCTTTTACCGTACAAAACAATGGAACGGCCGCTTCCGGAACTTGGAGCTTCAACGCAGTGCTTCCTACCTATCCGGTGCATACATTTAACTCGGATATCCAGCAATCACTCCTCCCTCTGGAGCGCATTGAGTTTACGCTCGGCTTTGACCAGATTGACACTGGCGGCGACAAAGTGGCAACCATAGCGGTAAACACCGCGAAAACCGTCCGCGAGTCTGATTATGAAAACAATTCGGCTTCAACAACCTTTGCGTACGCACCCTAACCCCGCACCACAAAGCTCCTCTCGATAAGCTGATACAGGTATCTTCATTTTGAAAACCTCTCGGTTCGGATCGCTCGCTTCAATAAAGGTTCCTCGGGGCATAGCCGCGAGGAATTGTCGGAACTCGCTCCGCTTGTACAATCGCGCAGCAAAGCGCACGGTATTAACCTTTGACAGGCTTCGGCTCGGACGCTGTGTACGAGCGTACTCGTCCACGCTTTCCTTACAGGAACGGTAAACCTTTCGCATTCTGATTACAGAACGCTCAAGGTCTTGCGAAGCTCCAAGTATTCGCTTCTCACCTCGCTCGTCGAAATAAAAACTAGGACATTTAATGTCCTAGTTTTTAAAAAAATAATAGCCACAACACCGCTATAGCATTGTTATGGCTATACGGCGACCTTACGAACCACTTCCTCGCGCATACATCTCCGCCTACAGAGCCCGTGCGAAATTCTGCGCTTGCACGGCTAAAGAGTGGGCTCGCGCGGAGTGCGCGCACCGATAAGAAGCGCTTCCTTGGCCGCAAAATCACTAAGCGAGCTCGTGGTCGCAATTGTGCGCATAAAGACATCGGTGAGCGCGACTACGAGAGGCACGAGTATGATAAGTAACAATGTTGCCGACCACTTGCGGCGACGCGACCATGGCCGAAGATTAATTTCGTATCCCAGCACCACCGCGTAGATGCTCGCTGAAAATGGCACGACAAGCGCAAGAAAGAAAAGTGCGCCGGAGAACAAATAATTTAAGCCGAGGAGCTCGGCTGAATGCCTAAGCGTATACAAGAGAAAGCGCAGTGCAACGACAAGGTGCCCGCTGTAGAAGAGCGCGAAATATCCGAAAAAAAGAAAGTAAAATATTGAGAAGAACGAGAGCCAATTCGGCGCAAGATAGAACTGCAGAACTCGCCGCGGATATGAGGGCTGTTTTTCTTCCCCTGCCATAACCAGTTCAGATATCAAGCGTTGCGTATTTCGCGTTGCTTTGGATAAAAGATTTGCGCGAAGCGACATCCGTGCCCATGAGAACATCAAACATGTGGTCGGCATCTTGCGCGTCTTCAACCATCACTTGCTTCAGGACGCGCCGAGCCTTGTCCATGGTCGTCTCCCAAAGTTCTTCGGGGTTCATCTCGCCGAGTCCTTTGTAGCGCTGAATGGAAACACGGGACAACTTTTTAGTTTCTTGATTGTCAGGCTTTTCGGTTTCTTCTTCAGCCTCTTCATCAAGCAAAACCGCATTGTTACCGACGAGCTTGTCTTTCTCTGCGTCGGAGAAGGCATAGAGCGTCTCCTTGCCCTTTTTTATTTTGTACAAAGGCGGCTGTGCCATGTAGAGAAACCCGCCGTCAATCACCGCTCGGAAGTGCCGATAGAAAAGCGTGAGAAGAAGCGTGCGGATGTGCGCGCCGTCCACATCGGCATCCGTGGCGATAATGATTTTGTGGTAGCGCAATTTGTTGATATCAAAAGAATCGCCAATCGCCGCGCCGAGGGCTATCACGAGCGACTTGATTTCCACCGAGAGAAGCATTTTGTCAAGCCGCGCCCGCTCCACATTTAAAATTTTCCCTTTGAGCGGCAGAATCGCCTGCGTGCGCCGGTCGCGGCCCTGTTTCGCCGAGCCCCCGGCGCTATCGCCCTCAACAATAAAAATCTCCGCCTCCTCAGCGTCGCGCGTCTGGCAATCGGCAAGTTTGCCGGGGAGCGTCATGCCCTCAAGCGCGCCTTTGCGAAGCACGCTTTCTTTGGCCGCCTTTGCCGCCTTGCGCGCCTTGAGCGCCAGAAGCACCTTGCCGATAATCGCGCGCGCATCGTCCGGATTCTCTTCCAGAAATGCGGAGAAAGCGTCACCGAAAACGGTTTCGACGGCGCTCCGCGCTTCAACGCTCCCAAGCTTCGCCTTCGTCTGTCCTTCAAACTGAATTTCGCGCAACTTTACCGAGACAACCACCGTCAAACCCTCAAGCACATCGTCCCCGGTCAAATTTTCTTCACTCTCTTTAATGAGATTGTTCTTGCGCCCATAGGTATTAAGTGTGCGCGTGAGTGCCGTTTTGAAACCCGTTACATGCGTGCCGCCTTCGCTGTTGTAAGTATTATTCGCAAAGGCGACGAGGCGCGCTGAAATATCATCCACATACTGAAGCGCAATTTCAACCGCGACATCATCCACTTCCTTTTCCGCATAAAAAACATTTCGGTGCACCGGAGTTTGATACTGATTGTAAAATTTTACCAGTGAAAGCAGCCCCCCTTCAAAATAAAAAGAGGCGGACGGCACCTCAAGTTCAAGCTCACGGAGATAAAAGACCTCGTCGGTGGCAATTTTTAGGGCACCCGCGCGAGCGTCAAGTACGGTGATGCGCATCTTCTTCACGAGGTATGCTTGCTGGCGCATGTGGGAAACGATTTTATTCCAATCAAATTGGATTATCTTGAAAATATCCACATCGGGCTCAAAGGTGATGATGGTGCCGTGGAGTTTTGACGCGGCGACTTTTTTAACCGCCGCTTTTTTCTTGCCACGAATGTACTCTTGCACATACTTGCCGCCGTCTCTATGCACCGCGGCATGCAGATGTATGGAGAGCGCATTCACGACCGAGACACCGACGCCGTGGAGCCCGCCCGAAACCTTGTACCCGTCGCCGCCAAATTTGCCGCCGGCATGAAGCGTCGTCATCACCGTTTCAAGCGCGGAGACGCGCGTTTGTTTGTGTATATCAACCGGAATGCCGCGACCGTTATCAACAACGCGCACGCGATTCCCGGGCAGAAGTGCGATTTCAATATCGTCCGCCTCGCCCGCCATTGCTTCATCGCGCGCATTGTCAAAAACCTCGGTGATGAGATGATGAAGCCCATCAGGCCCTGTCGTGCCGATATACATGCCCGGGCGCTTGCGCACCGGCTCAAGCCCCTCCAAAACGGTAATGTCTTCGGCGCGATAACTCCCC
>CAYGEN010000035.1:0-5367 GCA_964348955.1 uncultured Candidatus Saccharibacteria bacterium
CCATATCAACGGCGGCCTCCAAATAGCCGCCCGGATTCCCTCGCAAGTCAAGCACCAGTTTTGGCGTTCCGGAAACGATAAACTCGCGCAGTGCGCTCCGAAAAAGATTTGGCGAGGTTGCCGAGAAGCTATAGAGCTCAATCACAAAAACATCCCCCTCCTTTTTTGTTTCAATGGTCGGAATCTGAATAACATCGCGCGTGACGGGTATCTCCAACAGCTCATTTTGCGACTCACGGGCGACGGTAAAGCGTACAACCGTACCGTGCGTACCGCGAATGAGCTTGACCGCCTTGTCAACCGCGATGCCGTCCGTTGATGCGCCGTCTATTTTAAGAATTTTATCTCCGCTCGAGAGCCCCGCCCGAAGTGCCGGCGACCCCTTGATGGGCGTAATGACGGTAAGCACTCCCTCACGAATACCAATCTCCATACCAACGCCCTCAAAGGAACCGCTGATATCTTCTTGAAAAACTTTGTTTTCCTCCGGTGGCAAAAATACGGTGTACGGGTCGCCGAGAGAATTGGCGAGTCCCTCAATCATGCCCCAGACTTTTTCCTGCTCGGACACCTTCACGGTCGTGCTCGCCGGTACAAACCTGTCGTTCAGCGTGTTCCAGGTGCGCCAAACCGGCGTGAGGTCAACATTAGAAGGAGGGACATCATTTTGGCCAAGCGCCGTTGCAATTGAGGCGGGAAGTTTCCCCGTATCATTTACATATATGCCAAGTGAGAAACCGCCGACAAAAAACACGACGGCGGAAATGCACGCCGCGGCGGTAATTTTGGAAAAGTGAGTTTTAAACATACACTCTATTATTTCAGATGCACTCCCATAAGGCAACTTGCGGAATAGCTTCAGTTCTAACTTCTACTTCTATCTACTTCTAATTGCCATGGTAGGTTTTGAAATGGGTTGTGGTATATACTGGAGTCATGATACACCGCTACGAGCACAACGGTCTCGTGTGGGTTGACCTTGAAGTGCCCACCAACGACGAAGTACGCGAAGTAATGAATGAGTTTGACATTGACCCCCTCGTTGCCGAGGAGCTTCTCTTGCCGTCGCTGAAGCCAAGAGTGGAGCGGTACCCGGATTTTTTATATCTCATCCTCCACTTCCCGACCTTTAAACATACCCATACCGCGTCACAGAATCAGGAAATAGATTTCATCATCGGCAAAGAGTTTCTCATTACCACGCGCTATGACACCATTGACCCCATTCATAAATTTTCAAAGATGTTTGAGGTGCACTCCATTTTAAACAAAAACGACGAGGGCGAGCATGCGGGGTTTTTGCTCTACCATCTCATTCGTAAACTCTATCGCGCGGTGGAACACGAGCTTGATTTCATGAGGGACGAACTCGTTGATATTGAGCAGAAAATTTTTGCCGGCGAAGAGCGGAAAATGGTTGTGGAGCTCTCCCAAGTTTCGCGCGGGCTCCTCAATTTCAAGCAGGCGCTGGGCATGCACGCGACTATCTGGGAGTCATTTGAACCGATTGCCAGCGACTTCTTTGACGGAAATTTCTCCTATTATGCCCGTACGATTCTCGGGCAATACTATCGCGTTAAAGGCGACATTAACGCGCACTTTGATTCACTGACCGAGCTTCGCGAAACAAATAACTCGCTCGTCTCCACCAGGCAGAATGAAATAATGAAAACGCTCACCATCATGGCGTTCGTCACCTTCCCGCTCACGCTCGTTACGAGTATTTTCGGCATGAATACAAGCTACTTGCCATTTGTGGGAAAACCCGGAGATTTCTTTATCGTGACCGGGCTCATGGTGCTTATTACGGGAATATTTATTGTCTTCTTTAAATACAAGAGGTGGCTATAGATTTAGGTATGCTCCGCTTTCATAATTCGCTTTCAAACACGGTTGAGGAATTTCATCCGCTCACGCAAGGTGTTGCGCTTGTGTACACTTGCGGGCCGACCGTGTACGATTTTGTGCACATCGGCAATTTCCGTTCTTATGTGTTTGCCGATACCCTGCGCCGCGCGCTTGAGCGCGAGGGCTACCTCGTGCGGCAGATAATGAACGTGACCGATATCGGCCATCTCGCGGGCGATGCTGACGAAGGCGAGGACAAAATGGTTTCGGCTCTGAAGCGACTCGGCAAGCCAGAAACGCTTCAGAGTTTGCATGAGGTCGGGGGGATATACGCCGATGCATTCAAGGAGGACCTCAAAAAACTGAACATTGAGGCGCCGGAGAGCCTTCTCCGCGCCAGCGAGCACATTGAAGCGCAAATCACGCTCATCAAAACGCTCATGGAGCGCGGCTATGCGTATCAGACGAGTAACGGTGTGTACTTTGATACGCAAAAACTTCCCTCGTATGGAAAACTGAAAGGCGCAACGTATGCGGAAAATTCTCAGGGCGCAAGAGTCGCGATAAACCCCGAAAAACACGACCAACGCGATTTCGCGCTATGGAAGCTCGGCACAACCGATGCCGCCCATGCGGGCAAAAGAGAAGTGTCGAGCCATAAAGAATCGGCTGGAGCAATCGGCTGGGAAAGCCCCTGGGGAGTCGGATTTCCGGGTTGGCACACCGAGTGCGCCGCAATGTCCATGCGCTACCTCGGCGAATCGTTTGACATCCATACCGGCGGCGAAGACCTCAAATTTCCGCATCATGAAAACGAAATGGCGCAGGCGGAGGCGTCTACCCGCAAAACCTTTGTCCGCTATTTTCTCCATAACGCTTTTCTCGTCATAGATGGAGAGAAAATGGCTAAATCTAAACAGAATTTTTTTACGCTTCGAGAAGTCGAGGCTCGTGGAATTTCTCCTCTTGCGCTTCGTTATTTTTACCTCGCCGCGCACTATAGAACCACGCTTAATTTCACCTGGGACGCGCTTGACGCGGCGGCTCGCGCGTATCTGCGACTTGTGCGCTTTGCCGCAGAACACAAAGATGAACGCGGCTCTATTGCAGAGCAGTACCGCACTCGCTTCAATGAAGTCCTCAATGATGATATGAATACGCCCCAAGCACTCGCGGCTTTGTGGGATATGCTTAAGGACGACATGCTCACCTCCGCCGAAAAGCTGGCAACACTTCTTGATATGGACCAAGCGCTCGGTCTCTTGCTTGCGGACGCAACGCGAGATACCGTAGCGAATGAGAAAATTCCTCCGCAGGTTCAAGAGCTCCTCGCCAAACGCAACGAGGCGCGTGATAAAAAAGAATGGGACCGAGCCGACACGCTTCGCAAAGAAATACAGAGAGCCGGGTTTGAAGTAGAAGATTCCGAAAGCGGACCCGTTCTTCGCGCCGTGGGTAAAATAAAGCCGTGACCACGGGTCACGGCTTTTTGTTCGGCGATGTTGACGGCTCCTTAATTTCGGCGTATAGGACATACGCAAGATATACGCCGAGCGCAAAAACTACAAACGCCATACCACGATCACCCTGCTTCACGAGCATTATCGTCCACAGCATGGCGGCGGCCGTGATGAGCCAGAGATAGAGGATTCTCGCAATCTTTAAGAGAAGCAGTAAATTTGAGAAGAGAAGCAGTATGCTAATGCCGATTCCCCAGTAATCCTCAAGTAAAATCATGAGCCATAAGGCGATGGCGTTCATGGCGATTAAGGCAAAAGCTAACAGCCGCATCTTTTTCTCCTTTGCGGGTGTCTGGTTGTCAGCCCCGAAGAGCACTCTGCCCACAAAGAAACATTTTTACCGACCGTTTGTCAAGCCCGTGGTAATTCACCTCTTGACCACAGCTTGTGCCCATCTCCGCGTCCTCCTGCCCTATGATACACTCTTTGCATGGCATCGAACTCCAACAAGCATCTGCGCATACCGCCGCAAAACATTGAGTCGGAAAAAGCGCTTCTCGGAAGCATCTGCTTAAAGCCCGAAGGCATGCACGACATCATTGATATTGTCACGCCGGATGCCTGTTATGCAGAAAAACATCGCATCATCTTTGACGTGATGCTTGAGCTCTTTTCAAAAGGCGACCCGATTGACCTCCTTTCGCTCTCTTCGCGCCTCAAAGAGCGCGGGCGGTTGGAGCAGATAGGCGGAAGTTCCTATCTCGCAGACCTCGTAAACGCCGTCCCCTCGGCTTCAAACTTGAAGCACTACGCCGAGCTCGTGCAGAAAAAGTATATGATGCGCTCGCTCATTGAAGCGGGCGATGAAATTTCACAACTCGGCTATGATGAAAACCAGGACATTGAGGAAATGCTGGACCACGCTGAAAAACGAATCTACGAGGTAACGGCAACGCCGACTTTGCACAAGTTTGTTGACTTGCGTAATACGCTCGGCGAGGCGTGGGAGCGTCTCGACCGTTTGCACAACGCCAAAGACGAATTGCGCGGCATTCACACCGGCTTCCGCGACTTGGACAATATGCTTGCGGGACTTCAAAAATCCGACCTCGTTATTCTTGCCGCCAGACCCTCTATGGGCAAAACCGCGCTCGCGCTTGACATCGCGCGGCAGACCGCGACGCAGTACGGCACGCATGTGGGTATTTTCTCGCTTGAAATGAGCGCTCAACAGATTGTAGACCGCATGCTCGCCGCAGACGCCCATGTCAATTCGTGGAAATTGCGCACGGGTAAAATTTCAAGCGACGAGGAGTTTGACCGCATCCGCGATTCGCTTGATAAGCTCTCCGGCGCGCCGATTTTCATTGACGACCAGCCGGCAAACACTATTTTGAAAATGCGCTCGGTGGCGCGGCGTCTCAAGAGCGAAAAAGGTCTCGGTCTCATCATCGTGGATTATCTCCAGCTCATGGCTCCAACCAACAGCCGCGCATCCGACTCTATGGTCCAGCAAGTGACTGAAATTTCGCGCTCACTCAAGACACTCGCACGCGAGCTTGACGTGCCGGTCTTGGCGCTCTCCCAGCTTTCCCGCGCCGTTGAACAACGCGGCGGCAAACCTCGTCTCTCCGACCTTCGCGACAGCGGTTCCATAGAACAAGACGCCGACGTCGTGATGTTCATCCACCGCGATGACAAGCAAAATGAAAACTCAAACCGACCGAACATCGCCGAAATTCTTATTGAAAAACACCGAAACGGTCCAACCGGCAAGATTGAGCTGTTTTTTGACGAGAAACAAACAACTTTTCTATCAATTGAAAAAAGCGGCTTTGGCGATACGAACAGTTTTGGCAGAGACGCGGGAGATGAGGCCGTGAGCTTCTGACGAGCCGCGATGCTTTTATTTTTGCCTCAATGGATGCATTTAACAAATTAGCGGAAATGTTTACGCGCTTCCCGGGCATTGGGCCGCGGCAGGCAAAGCGTTTTGTGTATTTTCTCCTTTCAGCGCAAAATGGCTTTCGCGAGGAGCTTGCGCGTCTCCTCATTGAAC
>CAYGEN010000036.1:0-5127 GCA_964348955.1 uncultured Candidatus Saccharibacteria bacterium
ACCCTGTTTTGTTCCTATGATGAATTTCATATTCAACCCCTCCCTTGCTAAAGCTTCCGCAAAGTTTCGGATCGCCAAAGAAAAATGCGCCTAATGGCGCAAGCAGTGGGCTTGTGGGCCATTGGTCCCGCCTTTCACGGGACGTAGCGACGCCAAATCGGCGTAGAGAGATTATACATAAGCCCCTCAAAAGCGCAAGAAGTTGTATAAGGCCACCCAAGTTTGCACTCCATGCCCGATAAAGCCGAAACACTCTTTTATCAAACACCGAGTGTTTGATAGGGTAACTATCTCCGAACGCATCCTGCTCGGGTAAAACAATATGAGAAACTGAAACGCAATCTGGCAAAGAAATACAAAAATGACCGACCCGCATATACCGCTAACAAAATAAAATTTGTCCGCGCGACAATCAACCTCGCTAACAAAGCAACGAGAAAAGGAATCTGAAAAAAATAGCGTACCGAGCGTACCGAACAAAGGACTGCCGTATGAATAACTCTGCTATAGCAGAGTTATTCATACGCTCGCTTTCATCATTTTTTATTTATTGAGATTGAAGTGTTTGCGGAGCGCAAAATCATTTTCTATAGCATCAGCAATAATATAGAGAATGTCTTTCTCAACGCCGTACTCGATTTTTAGTAGCGCGATAAGGTCTTCGCAATCATAGGGATATACCCAGACACTATCCTGCATTCGTTCAAAACCAAACTCAATTAAATGCATCCGCACAATTTCGCGAAGTCTTTTACGCCGCTCCGGAATATCAAACATGAGCATGCGCCACTTCCCGTCCCATCGTTTCGGTCGCCGGGGTGCCAATCTCCCTTCTCCGAGCAATGCTGCGTATTTCTCACCCTTTGGCGTAAGGGTGATGCTTTTCTGTTTCCCAATTCCCTCGACTCTGATGTACCCGCGCTCAATGAGCCGTTTGAGTGATTTATTAATTCCGTACTTCTTCTGTCGCGGATTGATGAGCCCAAATCTCCCCAGAGCTTGCAGAACATTCGGGGCCATGAGTGCCACGGAAAGTACCCCTACCGCGGCAAGGGTCGTAATAATTGCAGAGTTAATGCGGGTTCGCCGAACCTCCCGGCTAATCTTTTGCTCTATTTTACCCACACACCACATTATACGAGCGTACGAATAAATATGCTATAGCATATTTATTCGTACGCTTTAGTACTTTAGTATCAGAGGCTACAAGAACTATTGGAGCTATTGGTGGGTAGGATGCAATGCAACTTGCAACTGTGGTTTAAGTGTTGAATTCTCATGCAACCTGCGTACCAGAACGCTCCGCGTTCTGGTACGCAAAGGATCCATTCATCCCCGCACTCGCAACGGGCTATTAGGCAAGTGCGACGCTCTGCTCGTGCGGGGTTCTCTGGTAATGAAAAAGCCCGACACCAATTGGTGCCAGGCTCCCGTTTGAGGCTATTCGGGTGAGCCTGATAGTTTTTAGGGAGCGGCGCACAAGCGCGTGACCCCTTCTGTTGCCAAGTCGGATATCAGCCGACTCCGCTCTCATCTCTGCTTGTCTCTGCCTGCGTCGAGCACCTCCTCGTCAAATGCCAGTTCGGTACAATAGATATCAAAGAGCGTTGGAGCTTTCGTCCGCCCCGAACCAACGATCTCGAGAAGAAGTTTGGAGCGGGATGGGTATCTGAGCTTTCGAAGCGCACTCGCTTCAATGTTGCGAATGCGTTCTCTGCTCACCTCAAACTGTTCTGCCACCTCCTCCAAGGTATGCTCCTCCACCACTCCGAGACCGAAACGCAACCGAAGCACCCGTTCCTCCTGCGGCGTGAGTGTGTTGAGAACCTTCTCGACGGCAGAATGCAGTTGACGCGCACTCATGATCGCTTCGGGAGAATGCCCCCCGCTACGATTCACCAGCAGACCACGGACTTCCTCGAAACTGACCTCAAAAGAGCCGCGATTGCTTTTGAGCTTCATCTCCTCCTGCTCGGCGGTAAACAAATCTTCTGGAAGTCGATGGAGCACTTCGACCATCCGAAGAACTACCGGCCGCCATTCGCCGCGCCCGTTGCGCGGAGAAAGCTTGAGGTTAACAATGAGTCCGACAAGCCCCTGCTGACGCCCGGACCCCATGCGCCGGCAGAGCTCTGCGATGTTGGAAATACCGTTCTCTAACATAGCAGTGAGGATTAGGTTGTTGCGAACCCTCACCTCAACCTTGTATTCCTTTGGCATAATACTCCTCCCTCCGCTGGAATTGACTTCTAAATAAAAGGATATCGTAATTATCCATTTTGTCAATACCTCTCTCTGGACAAGCACGAAAAAGCTCTCAGTTGAGGGCTTTTTCGTGCTTCTGCGTTTAGTCCGCGACTGTCGGCTATCTATATCATCTTTACATCAATGCTGACGCCGGAAGGGAGATTGAGGTTCGTGAGTGCTTTAAAATTTACAGTTTGAGAAATTTTTGGACTGTAAGGCCAGCTTGCTTGAGTATGCCCGCGATAGCTTTCCTGCCAAGGTCGCCCGGGTGAATCGGAATGGTCACAGTCCGTTTTGTGATAGGGTGCCACAATTTTGCATGACTCCCACGCTGATGGATGAGAACAAAACCCGCTCGAAGAAGTTTCCGTACTACAATTCGCGCAGAAAGAATTGGAACGATACTCATGCAACTCTCGCGCGCGCTTTCGATACAAAACGAACTCTGCCACTTTTCTCGGCACGTGAGAGCACATCTCCCTCAATGGCAACTTCAATCGCTTCCACAGCCATTCGCTTTGCATGGGTAAGTGTGGTACCGCCCGTTATCACTTCTGGTAAACGCGGCACAGATACGAAATACCCTTTCCCGTCTCGCTCAAGCAGAATCTCAAAAAGACCATATCGAGTTTTTACCGTATTTTTTTGCTTTGCCACCATATACGCACAGTATAACATGTGGCACAAAAAATCTCCCGCACGGGAGATTTTTTGTGGAGTCATTGTGGAGTCACTTGGCTCCCTATCTATATCATCTTTACATCAATGCTGACGCCGGAAGGGAGGTTGAGGTTTGTGAGGGCCTCAATGACCTTCGGAGAGGGGTTGAGGATATCAATGAGCCGCCGATGCACCCGCATCTCAAACTGCTCTCGCGCATCTTTGTAAATGAAGGTGGAGCGATTCACCGTGTATTTTTTGATTTCCGTCGGGAGCGGCACCGGTCCGAGAATGGTCGCGTCGTAGCGAAGCGCCGTGTCCATAATCTGCTTCACGGACATGTCAAGAATTTTGTGCTCGTAGGCGCGAACGCGAATGCGCAAGCGCTGTACGACTTCGGGCGCGACCTTCTTGGAAGCGCGCTTGCGCTTCGGTGCCGCCTTCTCTTCCGTGCTTTTTTCTGCTTTGGGTTTTGCAGGCATTGGGGTAGCTTTTTTAGCTTACCGCTTTTTAGCGTATTAGTTTTGAGTTCCTGCTAGAAAGCACATAAGCTATTTACGCGTTTATTTTAGTGACGACACCTGCGCCGACGGTTTTGCCTCCTTCGCGGATAGCGAAGCGTTGCTGTTCTTCAAGCGCAACGGGCGCCGTGAGCTTAACCTTGAATTTCGCGGTGTCGCCAGGCATCACCATTTCCACTCCTTCGGCGAGCGTTACTTCACCCGTCACATCCGTGGTGCGGATGTAGAATTGCGGCTTGTAGCCCGTGAAAAACGGCGTGTGGCGGCCACCTTCCTCTTTGGTAAGGATGTAGACCTCCGCGTCAAATTCGGTGTGCGGGGTAACGGAGCCCGGCTTTGCAAGCACCTGACCGCGATGCACATCGTCTTTTTTTGTGCCACGCAAGAGGATGCCGGCGTTGTCGCCCGCGAGTCCCTCATCAAGAGACTTATTGAACATTTCAATGCCGGTTACGATGGTCTTAATAGTCGGTTTGAGACCGATAATCTCAATTTCCTCGCCGACTTTAACGCGACCGCGTTCAATGCGACCCGTAACGACGGTGCCGCGTCCTTCAATGGAGAATATGTCTTCAACCGGCATAAGGAACGGCTTTTCCACTTCGCGTTCCGGAACCGGGAAGTACTCGTCAAGCGCATCGGTGAGCTCAAGGACTTTCTTCGCCCACTCGTCGTCAAGTGAGGTTGCTTCAAGCGCTTTGAGGCCCGAGCCACGAATGACCGGCGCATTGTCGCCGTCAAAGTTGTGCTTATTGAGCAGTTCACGCACCTCCTGTTCAACGAGTTCCACGAGGTCATTATCGTCAACTTGGTCAACTTTGTTCAAGAAAACAATAATTTTTGGCACACCCACTTGCTTGGCAAGGAGAATGTGCTCGCGCGTCTGGGGCATCACGCCGTCGGAAGCGGCGACCACGAGAATGGCGCCGTCCATCTGGGCGGCTCCCGTAATCATGTTCTTAATGTAGTCCGCGTGGCCGGGCGCATCAACGTGCGCGTAGTGGCGCTTATCCGTCTCGTACTCGTTGTGCGAGAGCGAAATGGTAATACCGCGCGCCTTTTCTTCCGGCGCATTGTCAATTTCGTCAACTCTGCGCTCCTTGACGTTCTTCCCCGCAAGGTGAAGGACGTGAAGAATGGCGGCGGTGAGGGTGGTCTTGCCGTGGTCAACGTGGCCAATGGTACCCACGTTTATGTGCGGCTTCGACCTATCAAATGCTTCTGCCATAGTGCTCTTGGCTCGTAGAGAGAAGTGAGTGCGCGAGAGTGGCCTTACTTCCTCCTGCGAGCGATTAGGAACTGATAATTCGCAGAGGATGCTGCCTCTCCAGAGACCGTTTGAAAACTATTGAAAGTTTCCAAACGGTCTCTAAGAATAAAAAGAACGCATCACGGCGATGCCGCTCATCATACGCGAGCGCAAAAAATAGTCAACCCTGTGGGTTCTCATGAAAAATATGACGGCCATATGCACTCCGCCCATGGTGTGGGCGTACATCCTAGCCGCCAAGCTCACCAAGGTACGGATGGAGAAAAAACACGAACACACTTTGGCAGGTCCAGGCGGCTTGGTCATCCCAGTCCGGGTCGAGTATCGGCGGTTTGTAGCCTAAGCACAAAACCGCTGGAGCTTTGCTCCAGCGGTTTTTTACTTTTAATATTTTAAAAGAAGTTATTTTCTTGATTCAATTATCGTCTG
>CAYGEN010000037.1:0-4793 GCA_964348955.1 uncultured Candidatus Saccharibacteria bacterium
AATTCGGAGCGGCTTCGCCGCAAGATTTAACAATTTCCAATTTTTCTTTGGCGGACAAAATTCGAGCGCAAAGCGCACAATTTTGTTCTTTGAATTCCAAAAAGAAAGACCTCCGCCCGAAGACGGAGGTCAGTACAAACCCGAATGTTCTATGTGTCATCTGTTCGGGCCACAGGTATTCTCTACGGCAGTCGAGCGTCCGCGGGCGGAACGGCGAACCGCTCTGCGTCGTAGGGCTGGTTGTCTTCCCACCGCTCCAGCATAACTGCGGGACGATGGACTTCGATCGAACCAGCGACGCGATGCGGCACCGCAGGGTACCGACCCACGTCCTTGCAGGAGAAAAACTTCTCTGCGAGGAAGCGGGCGGCATTCCACATACCAGCACGTTCGAGCCGATTCACGACCAGCCACCGTTCGCGCGGGGTCAGCAACTTCTGCTCGGGGTACTTCGTGCGCTTGTACGCCGTGATGCACTGCGCGTACGTCTCGAGCAGTTTGCGAACTGCCTTCACGGAAGGCATGCCCTCCGTCGGAGAGACGCCCCCGAGCGCGATACGAATCACTTCGTCCGAGTACAACTTTTCGGAGTCGGCGAACTGCGTCCGCTGACTTCCGTAAAACTGCACCTGCTCCACGAACCGCATCTTGTACGCCTCATGCGTGGGGCGATGAGCCGAGAAATGTCGGCTTCCCACGTCTTCGATCGCTTCAGGAAGAATTTCCTTCGGATCGATGAGCGCAGCGGCGAGCGCACACTTGCACATTCCTGTCTGGTGCGGGATGGGAGAATCGAACTCCCAACTTCAGTTTGGAAAACTGATGTTTTGCCACTAAACTAATCCCGCTTTCTTTTAACAAGATTGAGCTGTTTGATTCTAGCGCAAAAAGCTTCGGAATAGTAGAAACAGGTCTGCCTCTTGGTGAATTTTGCCGTGGCGCAAAGCGCGTGCTTGGGGCACTGCGGCAAAATCTACTACGGGTTATACTGGCACTATGTTCTCTCCCCGCGCACTAGCCGCGCTTTTCTTCCTCGCCGCGATTGCGGTGTTTCTTTCTATTATCTCCTCCCGCTACTTCGTCGTCCCGGTACAGGTTGTTTTTGCGCCGCCTGAAATAGCAACGAGTCCGCAAACTGTGCCGGAAACGCCGGAAGCAACAAGCACGACGCAGATAAGTATGCCGGAGTCAACCGCACAAACAGCGCCTGCTCCGAAACCGGTTGAGCCGCCGGCGCCAGAGCCCCCTCCCCCGCCTAAATTTCAAGCGATGGAGCTCAACACGATGGCGCGTGCCGCGCTTGTGAACATTCTGTGCGCTACAAGCGCTGCGAGCAAGGTAGAAGGAACCTCCGGAAGCGGCGTTTTCATAAGCGAGCGCGGCGTCATCCTCACCAACGCGCACATTGCCGAGTATTTCCTGCTCAAAGACTACCCCAAGCCGGAGAGCATTGAATGCACGATTCGGATGGGAAGCCCCGCCGCCCCCGCCTACCACGCGAGACTTCTCTACCTTCCACCGCCGTGGGTGCAAAAAAACTCCGACGCGCTCACCAAAGAAAATCCGTTCGGCACCGGTGAAAACGACTTTGCATTTCTTCTCGTTACCGACACAACCAATCCAAAGGCGTCGCTCCCCGCCTCATTCCCCGCTCTGTCGCTTGCCGAGGAAAACGCCGACCCTGTTAGCGGAGAACTCGTCCTCGCCGCAAGCTACCCGGCAGAGTTTCTAGATTCAATCTCCATCGCGCGGAATCTCTACGCCGTTACCACCATTACCACTATCGGCAAAATCTATACCTTTGGCACGGATACGAAGGATGTCTTTTCAATCGGCGGCGTTATTCTTGCGGAGAAAGGGTCTTCCGGAGGGCCGATAGTAAACAGTGACGGCGCGGTTGCAGGAATCTTGGTAACGAGCACGGAGGGCGCGACCACCGATGTGCGTGATGCATTTGCAATCACCGCTTTGCACATCAGCCGGAGCTTCAGCGCGGACATCGGCATTACGCTGGCGGAATTTTTAAACTCCCCCGACCTTAATTCAACCGCCGAAAGCTTTGACAAAAACGTCGCTCCATCGCTCACCAAACTCATCACCAATCATTTCAAAAAACCGTAGTTCCCGACAGACAAAAGAGGGTCGCCCCGTCTGACCCAAACCAAGTTCTTTCGGCAAAACGCACCATGTTATAGTAAGCGCATAAATGCGAAGCAATTACACTTCGTCATGGGGCTTCTCGCAATCACACTCCTCACGCTCGGCGGATTTTCCAATTATGCGTTCACGCGCATTGATTCGCTGGAAAACAGGGTAAATCAACTCACCGGCGGGCTCGCTTCCACCTCCGCCGAACTTGCCGACCGAACCGAGAATCTCCTGCAGGGAATTTCTTCCCTTGAGGAAACAACCACCGGTCTTACCAAAACGCTCACTAGCACCAAACAGAAGGTGGAGTCAACAAAAAGCACCCTTGACTCGGTGCAAACAAAGGTCGGAAGCGTCACCAAGACCGTCGACACACTTGAAAGGTTGAGTAAAATCGACGGAGAACTCCTGAAAAAATATTCTAAAGTGTATTTTTTGAATGAAAATTATGTTCCGGAGCACCTCATAAGTATAGAACCCTCATACCTTTACAGCGAGAAGCGCATTGAGCAGATACGCCAAGAGGTCTGGCCTCACCTCAAAACACTTCTCCAGGATGCAAGGGCGCAAGGCATCACCCTGTACATAAAATCATCCTACCGTTCATTTGATGAGCAGCAATCAATTAAATCCAGTTATTCCGTCTTATACGGCGCCGGCACCGCAAACCAATTTTCGGCCGACCAAGGGTATTCAGAGCACCAGCTCGGCTCCACCGTTGACCTAATTACACCCGGTTTAGGCGGCTTACTCACCCCCGACTTTGCAAAAACAGCCCCCTACCAATGGCTTTTAAATAACGCCCACATGTACGGCTTTATACCCTCCTACCCTGAAAATAACGCATATTATATTTTTGAGCCGTGGCACTGGCGCTATGTCGGCGTTCAGTTGGCAACCTACCTGCATGACAACAACAAACGTTTTTATGATATGGACCAGCGCACAATTGACGAGTATCTCATAAATCTCTATGATTGAGACGCCTTTTGCGTCTTAGCAGGAAGCCAAGACCTTGCAATTCGTTTCAACATTTCCACAGGAATGCCCCGCACTTCCGATGAATATCGGCGTTCGGGGCGCCGAGAATTGGTCACGAGTTTCTAAGCGGCACTGCCGCTAAGAACTCTCGACCCCGCCTCGCCTGCCTCGCATAGGCTCGGCATGGCTGCGGCTTTCAATTCCGGACGCGGGCAAAGCAGTTTGCCCGCTCATCCCTCACTGACGTTCGGGGTGCCGAGAATTGGTCACGAGTTTCTAAGCGGCACTGCCGCTAAGAACTCTCGACCCCGCCTCGCCTGCCTCGCATAGGCTCGGCATGGCTGCGGCTTTCAATTCCGGACGCGGGCAAAGCAGTTTGCCCGCTCATCCCTCACTGACGTTCGGGGTGCCGAGAATTGAACTCGGTTCTCGCGCTCCCAAAGCGCGCATACTACCGGTGTACTACACCCCGAAATTAATCCGATTCTTTCATTCCTTCATTCTTTCACTATAGCACAAATGAGTGTCCTTTATATGTCCTTTATGAACTAACTTATATTTTCTATAGATTGAACCCGTGCCTCTCTGCTCGTTATGTCAAGGAACACTGCCACAACATCCAACTGCCAATCCATCTCATCCATATTGTGCTCCGCAAGGTATGATTGGATCACCCGATGTAGGCGCTTCACTTTCCAAGGATGCACATTATCCTCTGGTCGATAGCTGTCAAGAAGTGTTTCATGTGAAAACGTACGCACATTTTCACATGAAACAGTCTTAACTTCCACAAAGTGAATTTTTTCGCCCTTTTTCACAATAACATCTATCTCACCCCATTTTCTACGATAATTTCTTCCAATCACAGAGTAGCCCTTTTTCACGAGAAACCTACACGCGACACCTTCGCCCATTCTCCCTATATACTGCTTCTGCGTTTCCTTACTTTCTGCCATAATATTTCACGTGTAACATGTTTCATGTGAAACTATAGTATCTATAGTGTGAGACATTCGTAATATGGCGCAACTGTCTTTAAAATATCTTTATTTTAAAGCGTATTTTCTGTAAATGACCTTGAATCTATCCACCATGGCGATGTCCTTTATACACCTATCCACCCATTTATCCACAGTTTTCAACATATTATACGTGGATAAAGGACACTGTCTTTTTGCTCAGGCAGGGAGAATCTAGGTCAGGTTTCTAAACTCACCTTGTTCGCTAAGAACTGTCTCCCCGGAGCTCACCTGTTTCGCTTTGCTTAACGTGGCTCCGCTTTTCGATTCTCCTCGCAAGCAAATCAGTTTGTTTGCTCGGTTGCACAAGGTATTCGCTTTGCTCATTTTGTGCGGCCAGGGAGAATCGAACTCCCGACTCATCCTTGGCAAGGACGCATTATGCCACTTAACCATGGCCGCTTGATTCCTACAATTATAACATACTTTTTTCTCTGGCAGGAATCGGCTGCAACTCTCGGCTGGCCGTTGCTCGTCTCGGTCGCAGCCCAAGCTCGCAATTTTTGCTACTGCAAAAATAATGCTCCGCTTTTTGATTCCTGACGCACGCCAAGCAGTTGGCGTGCTCTGGGGGCATTGCAAAACGCTATTGGTCACACGTCGTTTTCTGCTGAAAACGCGCGCGACCCCGCCTCGCGCCGCCCT
>CAYGEN010000038.1:0-3524 GCA_964348955.1 uncultured Candidatus Saccharibacteria bacterium
CTCCTTGCCTGAAAACATTGCCAAAAGCGTCACTTTGCCGATACCGCGCGGCGGCACATTTACAATGCGCTTCACATCCGTCATGCTCTCCGGATTAAGCGCGGCGCGCAAAAAAGAGAGAATATCTTTTACTTCTTTCCGTTCAAAAAAACGCACGCCGAGCACTTGGTGGGGCACTCCCGCGCCAAGCATTGCCTCTTCAAGCGCGCGCGATTGGAAATTTGCGCGGTACAAAACGGCAATCTCGCTTGGCGGCGTTTTGTGCGCGATGAGCTCCTGCGCTTTGCGCGCGACAAACATGGCTTCGTCTGCTTCGTCATAGGCGCTGTAGAGTGAAAGCCGCTCTCCCTCGGCGTTTGCGGTGAACAGCGTTTTTTCTCTTCGGTTTTTGTTTTTTTGGATGATGTCGTTTGCTGCGCGGAGAATTGTTTTGGTTGAACGATAATTTTCTTCAAGAAGTATTACGGTAGTGTCAGGGTGGTTTGCTTCAAATTCCAGAAGATTTTGCAGTTTCGCGCCTCTCCAGCTGTAGATATTTTGGTCCAGGTCGCCGACGACACATAGATTGCCGTCTGAAGCGATGATGTCGGCAATTTCATTTTGTACGGTGTTGGTGTCTTGATATTCATCAATATGCACATAGCGCCATAGGCGCTGATAGCGCTCCCGCACCTCCTTATGTGTTTTCAAGAGCAGGAGATTTTTCAAAAGGAGGTCATCAAAATCAAGGGCATGCTCGGCGGCAAGCGTGCGTTCATACGCTCGCCACACGGCGGATACCACGCGTTCAAAAAAATCATTTCCCGCACGCTCGGCATATTCTGGTGCGCCGATGGCATTCCCCTTCTGCCGTGAAATGGCGCCAAGAAGCTTGCGTGGCTCAATTGTTTTTGGGTCAAGACCCGCCGCGCGCATCGCCTCTTTTATCGCACGCAGGCTGTCGCTCCGGTCGTAGATTTTGAAGTGTCGCCGAATGCCGAGCAGTGCCGCATGTTCCCGAATGATGTGCGCGCCGAGCGCATGGAAAGTCGCGATAAAAGGGCGCTCTGCAATGGACACTGGCAGATTAAGCTCGCGGTCGCTTTCAATAAGCGCGCTCACGCGCTGCCGCATCTCTTTCGCCGCCTTGTTGGTAAAAGTAACCGCAAGTATTTCCTCCGGCGCGACACCATTTCGGATGAGCTCCGCGATGCGATGGGTAATGACCCGCGTTTTTCCGGCGCCTGCGCCGGCAATAATAAGGAGCGGCCCTTCCCTGTGGAGAACCGCCTGCCGCTGGGGCTCATTCAAATGATTGAGGTGTTGCATCTCTAAAACTATAGCACGCATCGTTTTTTGAGGCATGGCAAGCGAAAAGAGCGTTATTTTAAGCCAGCTATTGCGATGTCCACAGTGTCAGCTAAAATCCATTGACTTCATTACCTCCCCCGATATAGTTGGAAGCACGGGTGCAATCACTGAATTGTGTGGCTCTGTTGAGCCATTTGTTTAGAAACGGCGGCATTACCACCTAATTGAAGCTTATTTTGCGTTCAAAAAAAGACTCTGACCTGCCAAGACAGGGCGGTCGGACGACAAATCCTTTTAATCTGAAGCTCTTGCCGACGAGCTCGGTCATTTTTTCCTTGCTCTTCTCGATTCTTCTGTTCGCTCCTGTGGCGGCAGACGCAAGTATTGCCTCCATTTTTTCAAACTTTTTTGAATCCTCCGCGTATGCCGCCGGTCCGGGAAGTGCGGGCGATGCTCCCTCTTTCAACTCGCAAAATATCCCGCTTTTGAAAGCAAACGCCAACTTTGACCCAAGCCCACTTAAAGGCGGCGGCGATATCACCATTGTTGACGGCAGTGCGCTTCTCGCCGAGACTGGCCCCTCCGGCACGCTTGCCGACATTCCCGAGGGTCCCGTTTCCGACCAAATCAGCATCTATGTCGTCAGGAATGGCGACACGCTCTCGGATATCGCAGAGATGTTTGGCGTCTCAATAAACACCATTCGGTGGGCGAACGATATCAAAAACGGCGTCATCCGCCCGGGAGAAACCCTCATCATTCTTCCTATCACCGGTATTCGTCACTCTGTGGCGAAGGGAGAGACGATTAAAAGCATTGCGGCGAAGTACAAGGGAGATGTGAACGAGATTTTACAGTTCAACAACCTAAAGTCAGATGCGGCGCTTGCGGTTGGCGACATCGTTACCATTCCTGACGGGGAAATTCCTGCGCCTCCTGCGCCGCGGAAAGGTGCGGCATCAAACCCGACCGAACCCCTGCGCAATGCCGGCGGTCCTTCGTACCCGGGTTACTATACTTCTCCGCTACCGTTCTATCACAAAACTCAAAGGCTTCACGGCTACAACGCGGTTGACCTCGGTGCGCCATCCGGTACGCCGATATTTGCCGCCGCTTCCGGACAAGTCATTGTGAGCAGACAAAGTGGCTGGAACGGCGGCTATGGCAATTACATAGTCATTGCGCACCCAAATGGTACGCAAACGCTTTACTCGCATCTTAGTAGCAATCTTGCCTATAGCGGGCAATATGTTCTTCAAGGGCAGACCATCGGTTATGTTGGATTGACCGGCAAGACGACTGG
Organism: uncultured Candidatus Saccharibacteria bacterium; assembly: GCA_964348955.1. Taxonomy (GTDB): domain Bacteria; phylum Patescibacteriota; class Minisyncoccia; order Phycocordibacterales; family 2-01-FULL-51-21; genus 2-01-FULL-51-21. Next base: position 2,594 of record CAYGEN010000038.1, read on the forward strand.
CGCACACCTCCACTTTGAAGTGCGCGGCGCAAAAAATTCGTTTTAAAATTAAAATAAAGGGTATTAAACCGAGGGGCTTGCCCTAGCCGTGCAGGCTCGCTCGTCGAATTTCCACTATCTCCATTCAATGCATCTATTTTAATGTTCTTGAGAACACCAGTATAGAAAATTCCGTCAGCGCGGCAAACGGATTTGCGCCTGCTTCGTTAAACTTGAGCGAGTTCCCGGGTTTGATACCATTCATTTATGGTCAATATATGTTAGCCGATTTTCTTCGGGCGGTACTGGAGGGCTTCGAGGACATGCTCGGGTTCAATGTTGTCTTGCTCGTCCAAATCGGCGATAGTGCGGGAGATTTTGATGATGCGGTGGTATGCGCGCGGGGAAAGGGAGAGTTGTCGCGCCGCTTTCTCAAGAAGTGCATGAATCTCGGGAGAAAGCTCCACAAGCTTTGCCAAGTCTCGCACGTTCATTTCGCTGTTTTGCGTGATACCGCGTCCCGCTTCTTTGAAACGCCCAAGCTGTCTTGCGCGGGCTTTGCCCACAATGCGCTTGAGCATCGGAGATATTTTTTCTTCCGTTAGTTTTTTAGTGAGTGTCTCGTGCGACACCGCGCCGACTTCTGCCCACAGGTCAATACGGTCCATAATGGGACCGGAAAGTTTTCTCCGATAGCGTTCAAGTGATAGCGCACTGCATACGCATTCTTTGTCGCTCCCATAATTGCCGCACGGGCAGGGATTCATCGCGGCGACTAGAATGAAATTTGCCGGAAAGGTTGCCGAGCCCCTTGCGCGCGAAATATGCACCGTGCGTTCTTCAAGTGGCTGGCGAAGCGCTTCAATGACGCGTCTATCAAACTCCGGAAACTCATCCAGGAAAAGTACGCCGCGATGCGCCAGGGTAATTTCTCCCGGCTTCGGAAAGGTGC
>CAYGEN010000039.1:0-1967 GCA_964348955.1 uncultured Candidatus Saccharibacteria bacterium
ACTCTTGCGCTGTGTACGAGCGTACTCGTCCACGCGCTCCTCGCTCGTCGAAATAAATTATGATATATCATAATACTATCATTACGCTATATGATTATTTGTGATTTATTAAAAACTAGGACATTTAATGTCCTAGTTTTTAATTATGCTGGCATTATGTATTCACTACTCGCGCTACTTGCTTCACCTAGGCACTGAGGTATTATGATATATCATAATACTACGGTGCGACTTTGTTTTCTGAGACCCTGGGGAATTAGAAAACAAGAAGTGCCCGTGTGGTGCACCTCTGACACCCCTGCATTCGGCTGTTTGCGCCTTTTTTGGTATAATGGAAAAATGTTTCGCGACGAGCAAAGTTGGTGGAATTTTCTTTTCACGCTTCTGTACATGGCGCTCCTTGCCGGGGGAGCGTGGTTATTGTGGGCGGCTGGCAGGATGCCGGTCGGGATTACTTTTTTTGATGCGGCGCTCATCACCCTTGCCTCGTTTCGCCTCACACGGCTTTTTGTGTATGACAAAGTGACGGGATTTTTCCGCGACTGGTTTTTGGATATCGGGGTGGGTACGGGCGAGAGTGGAGAGCTCGTGCTCGTGCGTGAAAGGCCTGTGCGCGGACCGCGCCGCACACTCACGGAGCTTGTCGGCTGTCCGTGGTGTTTGGGGCTTTGGCTCACCACGGTGGTGGTGTTTGCATTCTACGCAACTCCCTATGCATGGCTTCCCATTCTTGTGTTTGCGCTTGCGGGCGTGGTGAGCTTGTTGCAACTCCTGGCGAATTTTTTGGGATGGCGCGCTGAATCTGCGAAGCAAGAAGCGGGCGGTATTGACACGCATTAACGCCCACGCTACACTTCTCTTTATTGGACTGGAGACAGCAGGCAGGGTTCGTTTTTTAATGTACCCCGCAAGACCTGCCGAGGTCGAACTTTTTCCCACGTATCGTGGGGGGACTCCAGCCCTGTTACGGGTCATTTTTGTTTTTACTATGGCAATTACCAGAGAAAAGAAAGAAACAATCGTTCAGGATGTGAAAAGGGCGGTGGAGAGCGCCTCATCGGTGGTGTTTGTGCGCTTTCACAAACTCACCGTTGCCGATGTCGCCACGCTGCGGGACGAGTTGCGCAAGGAAGGGGTGCGTTATCTGGTTGCAAAAAAGACACTCATTCGCCGAGCGTTGGCGGACAGAAAGGTGGACGGCGCTCTGCCGGAGCTTGAAGGCGAAATCGCGCTTGCGTACGGCCCCGAGTCTCTTGCGCCAGCGCGTCTCGTTGAGACGTTTGCCAAAAAACACCCCGGCAATCTTTCCATCGTTGGAGGTATTTTTGAAGGCGCGTATCTTGAGAGCCATGCAATGCGCGAAATTGCGAATATCCCGTCGCTTACGGTACTCTACAGCCAGATAGCAAATCTCGTGCGGTCGCCTCTGCAGGGCCTTGTTATCGCACTAGACCAAATCGCACAGAAGAAGTAAGAATACCAATTAAGAATTACGAATAATTCTATAGTGAATAAGCATACCTATGTCAGACAACGAACAAAAAAACGACAACGCTTTTGAGGTTCCGGAGAAGTTTAAAAAACTCATTGGGGATATTGAGAAGATGACTGTTCTTGAGCTCCATGAACTCGTGAAGACGCTTGAGAAGCGCTTTGAGGTATCGGCGGCGGCAGTTGCGGTTGCCGCGCCAGTAGCCGCCGGCGCGGCGGACGAGGAAAAGAGTATCTTTACGGTTGAATTGACCGAGGTTGGCGCACAGAAGATTGCCATCATAAAAATCGTGAAGGAGGTGCTCGGTCTCGGACTTAAAGAGGCAAAGGACATGGTGGACGGCGCACCCACGGTACTCAAGCAAGATGTAAAGAAAGAAGAAGCCGAAGAAATTAAAAAGAAGGTTGAAACCGCGGGAGGAAAAGTTACGCTTAAGTAAGTAACTTTTCGGCCGGAGGTATCTATATAGTTTCCC